>NZ_AXCW01000028.1 GCF_000603945.1 Actinotalea ferrariae CF5-4
CCAGGATCCGGGGACAGGCCCCCCCGACCACCCGAGCAGCGCTGACCGGCACGGTGGACTACTACCTGGCCCGTACCGCGCACGGCTCGACCCTGAGCCGGGTCGTGCACGCCTCGGTCCTGGCCCGCCTGGACCCGGCCCGAGGGTGGGTCACCTTCCGTGACGCCCTGGCCGCGGACCTGGACGACACCCAGGGCGGGACGACGCAGGAGGGCATCCACCTCGGCGCCATGGCCGGGACCATCGACATCCTCAGCCGCTCCTTCGCCGGCCTCGAGACCGAGGGCGCCACGATCGTCCTCGACCCTGCCCTGCCGGCCGGGCTGCACACCCTGGAGTTCCGCATGCAGCACCGTGGCCAACGCCTCGCGATCATGATCGACGACGACACCGTGACCGTCACCGCCGAACCGTGCACGACCCGAACCCGGGTGCGGCTGCGGCTGGGCGAGCACGAGGGCGCCCTGCAACCGGGGACCAGGCGGATCTTCCGCCGCGGGGTGGGTACGTGGCATCCCCAGGAGACGATCGAGGTCGAGCACGAGCCGGCGCGGCCTCGTCGTCGGATCGAGGGATCCGGGCCGTGACCTCGGCCCGGACTCGCGGGCGTCGACCCCGTACGGCCGGGGCCCGTCGGTTCGTGGCCACCGAGAACACCGGCGCGCTGGCACTCGTGGTCGCCACGGTCACCGCCCTGGTCTGGGCCAACTCCCCGTGGGGCGGGACGTACGAGGCACTGTGGACAGCCGAGATCAGCGTCCATGTCGGCGGGCGCGGCCTGGCCCTGCAGACCCGGGAGTGGGTCAACGAGGGCCTGATGGCCCTCTTCTTCTTCGTCGCCGGCCTGGAGGTGCGCCGCGAGCTCGACATGGGCGAGCTGCGCGAACGACGGCGGGTCGCCCCTGTGGTCCTCGCAGCGCTGGGCGGGATGATCGTCCCGATCTTGCTCTATCTCGCCCTCAACGTCGGCGAGCCGTCGGCCCGCGGTTGGGGCATCGTCATGGGCACCGACACGGCGTTCGCGCTCGGCGTGCTGACCCTGGTGCGCGGCGCCTCCCCACCTGTCCGCAGCTTCTTGCTGACCCTGGTGATCATCGACGACGTCGTCGCGCTCACCGTCATCGGCGTCGCCTACACGAACGATCTCTCGGTGCCCTGGCTCCTGGTCGCCGTCGCTCTGTTCGGGGTCGTCCTGGCCCTGCGGGCCCTGAAGGTCCGGCACGGGGCTCCGTATCTCGTGGCCGGAGTCGCGGTGTGGGCCGCGACCCTGGCCTCGGGGGTTGAGGCGACCGTCGCCGGGGTGGCGCTCGGTGTGGTCTTCACGGCATACCCGCCCCGACGGGCCGGGCTGTACCGTGCCGGGACGGTCTGGCGCCGGTTCCGGATGAACCCGTCGCCTGCGCTCGCCCGTCGGGCGGGCCGGGCCATGGTCCGCTCCGTCTCACCGAACGAACGCTTCCAGCATCTGTTCCACCCGTGGGCCAGCTACCTGGTCGTCCCGCTCTTCGCGCTGGCCAACGCCGGGATCCGGCTGGACAGCGACACGCTCGCCCGCGCGGCAACCTCACCGATCACGATCGGGATCGTGGCCGGGCTCGTGGTGGGCAAGCTGGTCGGCATCACCGCGAGCACGTGGCTGGTCACCCGACGATGGGGCGGGGCCCTGCCGCTGCCGCTGCCGTGGCCGTCGCTGATCGGGGTGTCCAGCGTCGCCGGCATCGGCTTCACCGTCTCCCTGCTCATCGCCGACATCACCTTCACCGGAACCGATCTGGAGGACGCCAAGGCGGGGGTCCTTGCGGCCTCCGGGCTCGCCGCCCTCCTGGCCTGGGCCGCCTTCTGGATCATCCAGCGCCTACCCCGACCTCTGCGCTCGGCCGGCGCCTCCCGCCTGGCCCCCCCGTTGAGTGACGTGGCCGAACCGATCGACCCTGAGGTCGACCACCTCCAGGGCGATCCCGACGCACCGGTGACACTCCTGTGGTACGGGGACTTCGAGTGCGACCACTGCGCCGCCGTCCGCCCGGTCGTGGACCGCTTGCGCCACACGTTCGCTGAGCACCTCACCGTCGTCTTCCGCCACCTGCCACTGCCCGACATCCACCCGCACGCCCAGCTCGCCGCTGAGGCCGCCGAGGTCGCCGCGGTGCACGGGAAGTTCTGGGACATGCACGCGATCCTCTTCGACCACCACGACGCCCTGACCCCTCGCGACCTGGCCCGTTACGCCGCTGTCCTCGGTATCGACCGACAGGAGTTCGCTGCAGCCCTGGAAGAACGTCGGCACGCTCTGCGCATCGAACGTGACGTCGCCAGCGCCGACGACAGTGGTGCCGCCGGCACGCCGACCTTCTTCATCAACGGCCGCCGATACGTCGGCGGCCACGATCACGACGACCTCGCGGCGGGGATCCGGCGCGCGCACCAGCTGTCCACACGTTGACCTGAACCGTGTGCTCCGCGGCCGCTGCCAGGGTGCAGGCCGGGCGCGATGGCGTCGAGCAGGTGGCCGACGCGGGTGCAGGTGGCCACCACCGCGGGGGCGGCACCGTACCCTCCTCAGGACGCCTACCATGCAGGCCAGAGACCTACTGTCAGCTCATCCCCGGATCGATCAGCCGGTCGTCCCCTGGGTCGATCCCACGGAGGAAACCGATGCCAGAGCTGTGCGCCCCCACCGGGCGTGCGTCCGGACCCGAGGGCGGTCCGGTGGCGACCCTGGAGTCCGTGCACGCCACCATCGCCGGCACCCCGGTGCTGCGCGGGGTGGACCTGCGGCTGCACGCGGGGGAGGTGGTCGGCCTGCTCGGCCCGAACGGCTCGGGCAAGAGCACCCTGCTGAAGGTGCTGGCCGGCATGCTCCGGCCGGTCGGCGGGACGTGCCGGGTGCTCGGGGTCGATGTCGGGGCCGACGGGGCCACCGGGCGGGCGGGCCGAGCCCGGGTCCGCACCTCCATCACGTTGATCGGCCACCAGCCCGCGCTGTACCCGCAGCTCGAGCTGGGCGAGAACCTTCGCCTGGTCGCACGGCTGACCGGTCGTGACGAGGCTCATGCCGAGAGCGCGCTGGAGGCGGTCGGGCTCGCGGCGGCGCGGCACCGGCGGGCCGACCGGTGCTCGCACGGCATGCTGCGCCGAGCGGACCTCGCCCGGGCTCTCCTGACCGAGCCGCAGCTGCTGCTGCTCGACGAGGCACATGCGGGCCTGGATCGTGACAGCGTGCACCTGGTGCAGGTGCTGACCGACCAGGTGCGGGCCAGGTCGGGCGCCTGCGTGCTGGTCTCGCACGAACGGGACCAGCTGGGTCCGCTGGTCGACCGCGCGGTGGAGCTGGTGGACGGCGCGCCCGTTCCCGTCGCGGTGGTCACCACATGAACGGGTCGGCCGGACCGGGCGAGCAGGTCCGGGCGCTGGTGGGTCTGCATCTGGCACTCGAGCGGCGCACCGGAGAGGCGCTGCTGGTGGTTGCGCCGTTCGGTGCGGTGGCGCTCCTGCTGCTGCCGATGGCGGTCGGCACGGACATCCCGCTCCTACGGCAGGTGGGGCCGGGCTTCTACTGGCTCGTGGTCCTGCTCTTCGGTGTGATGCTGACGGTGCGGCACACCGCCGAGGACGGACCGGGGGCACAGGCGCTCCTCGCGCAGTGCGGCGTCGATCCGGTGGCGAGGGCGGTGGCCCGGGTGGTCGCGGACGCCGTGCTTCTGCTCGCGTTCCAGCTCGTCCTCGCGCCGGTCGCGGTCGCACTGTACGACCCCCGGATCCCCGGCTGGCCGTGGCTGTTCGCCGTCCTGCCCTTGGTCGCGATCGGGTTGGCGGCTCTTGGCGCGCTGGCCGGTGCGGTGTCCTCGGGTGCGCCGGGCCGCGCGCTGCTGGGTCCGCTGCTCGTCCTGCCGCTCGCGGTACCGCTGCTGCTGGGGGCCACCCAGGTCATCGAGGCTGCCAGGTATGCTCGGGCACCGTGGCCATGGCTGCTCCTGATGGGGCTCGCTGAACTGCTCGCGCTGCTCGCCACCCTGCTGACGGCGCCCTCGCTGGAGGAGACGGAATGACGCGGACAGACCGCTTCCTCGTGCCCGCCGCGGGTGTCCTGGTGCTCGCGGGGCTGGCGGCCGCACTGGCTGCGCCTCCAGACCGGCTGCAGGGGAACCTGCAGCGGCTGATGTACGTGCACGTCCCCGCCGCATGGCTGGCGTACCTGTCCTTCGGCCTGACACTGGCCGCCAGCGTCGCCTGGCTGCGACGACGCCATGAGCGATGGGACCGCCTGGCCGCCTCCGCCGCCGAGGTCGGGGTCTTCTTCACCGCTCTGACCATCGCGCTCGGCGCGATCTGGGGCAAGCCGGTCTGGGGGGTCTGGTGGACCTGGGACCCCCGGCTGGTGTCCACCGCGGTGCTGCTCTTCGTCTACCTGGGATACCTGGCGCTGCGGCGCGCCACGGTCGATCCGGTCCAGCGCGCCCGACGGAGCGCCGTCTTCGGCATCGTGGCGTCCGTCCAGATCCCGGTCGTGCACCTGTCGGTCCTGTGGTGGCGCAGCCTGCACCAGCCACCCACGGTGCTGCGCCCGGGTGACCCGACGATCGACCACGTGATGCTCGCGGCGCTGTTGCTGAACGTGGTGGCGTTCACCGCGGTCTTCGCCGTGGCACTGCGGCTCCGCATGCGGTTGGCGAGGCAGGACGCGGAGCTGGCGGCAGCGACCACGGCACTCGGGCGACCGCTGGCCGGGTCCGCTGTGACCGTACCCGCCCTGACCGCCGCTGCCGTGACCGCCCCTGCCGTGAAGAAGACCATCGGAGACAGGACATGACTGACTGGGGGTGGGTCATGCTGGGCTTCGGTGTGACCTACGGATCCATGGCGGTGTACATCGCCACCCTGCGCGCTCGCACGTCGCGGGCGCGTCGACAGCTGGAGGAGCTGCGGTGAGAGCGCGGGCGTTCGTCGTGCCGGGAGTCGGGCTGGCCGCCGTCCTGGCCGGAACCCTCACCTTCGGCAACCTCAACGACAACCTTGTCTACTACCTCACGCCCGAGGAGGCGATCAGCCGACACACGGCCGCCTCGGACGGGGAGCGGTTCCGCCTCGGCGGCCTCGTCCAGGCCGGGAGCGTGGAACCCACGGCAGAGGGGGTGGAGTTCATCGTGGTGGGGGAGTCCGGTGCGGGCGGCGTGAAGGTCGTGCACTCAGGAGCGCCCAACCAGCTCTTCCAGGAAGGCATCGGAGTGGTCGTCGAGGGCGAGTGGCAACAGGACGTGTTCGTCTCCGACACGATGATCGTCAAGCATGACGAGGAGTACCGCGCTCCGGAGACCGAGGCGGAGGTCGACGCGCCTTGATCTGGGCTGCCGCAGGCTGGGCGGGCGCGATGCTCGGCCTGGCCGGTTCCGTCGTCCTGGCCTGGCGGTCGTTGCACGCCCAACGGCACCCCGAAGCGGTGCGGCTGGGCCAGCTCCAGGCCCTGGCGGTCTGCATCCTGGCGGGCGGCGTCCTCGCGCAGGGCGCCCTCATCGCCGCGCTGGTCACGGACAGCTTCGAGGTCTCCTACGTCGCCGAGACAGGCTCGCGCACGACCCCCCTGTTCTTCAAGGTGACGGCGGCCTGGTCAGCCCTCGACGGCAGCGCCGTGCTGTGGGTGCTGGTGCTGGCCGGATTCATCGCCGTGGTGGCTCGAGGAATCCCCAGCACGACCGACCGGCTGGGGACGGGAGCCCTGGGTGTGATGGCGCTCGTGGCCGTCTTCTTCTTCGGTCTGATCACGACCGTGACCAACCCGTTCGAGGTCCTGGCCAATCCGCCGCTGGACGGGCCGGGCGCGAACCCGCTGCTGCAGAACCACCTCCTGGTGGCTTTTCACCCGCCGCTGCTCTACCTGGGGTACGTCGGCTTCACCGTCCCGTTCGCCTTCGCGATCTCGGCGCTGCTCCTGCGACAGGGGGGCGTCGAGTGGCTGCGGCGCACCCGGCGGGCCAACCTCGTCGCCTGGACCGGGCTGACCGGCGGGCTGGTGCTGGGTGCCTGGTGGTCCTACGAGGTGCTGGGCTGGGGGGGCTACTGGGCGTGGGACCCGGTGGAGAACGCCGCTCTCATCCCGTGGCTGGTAGCAACCGCGTTCATCCACTCCGCGGTCGTGCAGGTCAAGCGCGGAATGCTCCAGCTGTGGAACCTGATCCTGGTCGTGTCGACGTTCTCGCTCACGCTGCTCGGCACGTTCCTGACCAGGTCCTCGGTCATCGCGTCGATCCACGCCTTCACCCAGTCGGCGGTCGGGCCCGTCCTGCTGGGGTTCTTCCTGCTCGTGACCGTGGTCGCGTTCGGCCTCGTCGCCTGGCGCGGGGCGGCCCTGGTCGGTGGCGGACGCCCGGAGTCGTTGGTCAGCCGGGAGGGTGCGTTCCTGGTCAACAACGTGCTGCTGTCCCTGTACGCGTTCGTGGTGCTGCTGGGCACCTTGTACCCGGTGCTCGTCGAGGCGACCACGGGGCAGCAGGTCTCGGTGGGGCGGCCGTTCTTCGACCGGATGGCGGTGCCGTTGTCCTTCGCCCTGCTGCTCGCCATGGGGGTCGGGCCGTTCATGCCCTACCGTCGAGCGAGCGGCGCGGCGCTGTGGCGACGGGTGTCGTGGCCGCTGGTGCTGGGCAGCCTGTCCGCGGCCGGCCTCGTCCTGGCCGGGATCACCGCACCTGCGGTCGTCGCGGCGGTCCTCCTGGCGGTGACCATCGTGGCGGCCAGCGCGCGCGAGCTGGTCGTGACGGCGCCGTGGCGCTCGTGGCGGGGGGTGTGGCGCCTGCTCCGTGGCCGCCGCGGCTACTGGGGCGGGCAGCTCTCCCATATCGGCGTGGCTCTGCTCGTGGTCGCGATCGCGACGTCGGGCGGCCTGGCCCAGCGCGAGTCCGCCGACCTCCAGCTCGGCGACGACGTGGCGTTCGCGGGCTACACCGTCACGTACGTCAAGGACGTCGAACGGGAGCTGCCGGACCGTACCGTCCGGGCCGCCCGCCTGGAGGTCAGCCGGGACGGCGAGGTGGTGCGGACGATGGAGCCTGCGCTCACGGCGTTCCGGAACCAGCCGCAGGCCGTTGCGACGCCGGCCGTGTGGAGCGGGCCGGCGGGGGACGTGTACGTATCGCTCACGCGGCTGGCGGAGGGGTCGGTCTCGATCCGGCTGTCCACGAACCCGCTGATGTGGTTGATGTGGGTGGCGGGTGGGCTGGTCATGCTGGGCGGTGTCTGGGCGCTGAGCGGGCGGCGCCCGGGTTCGGCGCGGACGGCGCCGGAGCCAGGGACCCTGGCGCGGCCGGGCGAGACGGTGTCCCCCCGTGCGTGACCCGGTGCGCCGACTCGTCCTGCCGGTCCTGCTGGTGGCAGCCCTGGCCGTGGTGGCCTGGGGTGTGCTGAACGGCTCGGGCTCACCGGTGGACCGGGCGAACGCGCTGGAGGAGCGCCTGCGCTGTCCGACGTGCCAGAGCGTCTCGATCGCCGACTCCCCGTCCGAGACGGCTTCGGCCATGCGGGAGGAGGTCGAGCAGCAGGTCGCTGCCGGACGCACCGACCAGGAGGTCTTCGACTACTTCCGGGCCCGTTACGGCGACTGGGTCGTGCTCGAACCACCGGCGAGCGGTGTGACGTTGCTCCTGTGGCTCCTGCCGGTCGCAGCGGTCGGGGTCGGACTGGCCGTGCTGGCCACCCTGCCGCGTCGGCACGTCCCTGCCCTTCCGGAGGAGGAGCGCGAGCGGGTCCGACGTGAGCTCGACCGGGTGCGCCCCGCCGTGGCCGAGGAGGACGAGCCGTGAGCACCTCGGCGCAGCAGCAGCGCCTGAGTCGTACCCGGATCGAGCAGCAGCGGGATCAGGCCCTGCGTGACCTGCTCGAGCTGGAGCAGCAGGTGCGCGCCGGCGAGGTGCCGCCCGGGCCGGCCGCGGAGCTGAGCCGGCGGTACGAGCGAACGGCCGCGGAGGCGCTGGCGCTGCTGGACGGCACGCAGACCGTCGGGGAGGCCGTTCCCCGTCGCGGGATGACGTGGCGTGCGGTCGTCTACGGCGTCGGCGGCGTCGCGGCTCTCGTGGCACTGGTCGTGGTCCTCCCGCCTGCCCTGCAGGAGCGCCCGGACGGCGGCTTCGTCACGGGCAACGAGGTCACCCAGGTCGACCCCGCACCGCAGCCGACCTCGTCGACGCCCGGGCGTGACCTGTCGAAAGTCAGCGACGAGGAGATGGAGCGGGTCGTCGCCGCGAATCCCGAGATCGTCGGCATGCGCCTGGCTCTGGCCGAGCGTTACCGCAGCCAGGGGGAGTTCGACAAGGCCGTCCCGCACTACCGCGAGGTGCTCGACCGCGAGCCGGACAACGCCGAGGCCCTCGCCTCGCTCGGCTGGATCCTCTTGATGCTCGAGGAGCCCGTGGAGGCCGCACGCTTGGCCGACCAGGCCCTGCAACGCGACCCCGCACTACCCCTCGGGTGGTGGCTGCTGGCCAACGTCCGCCTCTACGGCCAGGACGACCCGGACGGCGCCATCGAGGCCTTGCAGCGGATGCAGGAGCTGCCGTTGGAGCCCGAGGTGCAGGGCCAGGCCGCTGCGCTGGAGCAGGAGGCACGGGCCCTGGCGGTTCCCGGGAGCGGCGAGTGAGCAGGCCGTCGGGCACCTCGTCGGAGGAGGTCGTCCCGGCCCTGGACACGGCCCGCCCCCGTTCGCCGTCGGCCATGCTCTGGTGGATCGGTGGGCTCGTCCTGGCGGTGGTGGTGGGCGTCGGCGCGGTGCTCGGCGCGCGTCTGGGCACCGACCCGACGCTGGTCCGATCCCCGCTGATCGGGAAGCCGGCGCCGGCCGCCGAGTGGCCGTACCTGGAGCAGGACGGCGTCCTGCGCCTGGCGGACCTGCGCGGCCAGGTCGTCGTGGTCAACTTCTGGGCGTCGTGGTGCGTCCCCTGCCGGGCGGAGCATCCCGAGCTGGTTGCGGCCGCCGATGCCTACGCCGACGCCGGGGTCACCTTCGTCGGGGTCAACTACCAGGACCAGAAGTCCAGCGCGGTGGCGTTCCTGGACGAGCTCGGCCGCGGGGAGCGGTACGAGTACGTGGTCGACACCGGGTCCAGGGGAAGCGTCGACTTCGGCGTCTACGGGGTCCCGGAGACCTTCGTGCTCGACCGCGAGGGCACGATCGTGGCCAAGATCATGGGTGCCTCGAACTTCCCGCTCCTGGCCGGCACGCTCGACCAGGTGCTCGCCGGCGCGTCACCCGGCGAGATGGTCAACGGCCCCGTGCAGCGGGAACCCGGCGGCTGAGGCCAGGTGAGGGCACCGCCGGTCCGAGAGCCGGCGTGGTCCCGGACCTGACCACGAACGGTAGTGTGCCGGTACGGTTCGAACCCGTTGGAGGATGGCAGGCTTGGAGCTCTACGCCCTGATGTCCTTGGCGCTGGTCGCCGGTGTGATCTCGTTCACGTCGCCGTGCTGCCTGCCCATCCTGCCGGGCTACGTGTCCTACGTCTCGGGGCTCCGCGAGTCGACACCGTCAGCGGGCGGAGCCGTCGCCACCCGCGCACGCAGCCGGGTCCTGACCGGCTCCGTTCTCTTCGTGCTCGGCTTCACCCTGGTCTTCACCGTGCTCGGGATCACCGCGTCGGCGCTCGGACTGCTGCTGGTGCAGAACAGGCAGATCATCAACGTCGTCGGCGGGACCTTCGTCGTGTTCATGGGGCTGACGATGGTCGGTGTGATCAGCGTGCCGCTGCTCCAGCGCCGCTTCGCGATCGACAGCTCACGGTTCAACCGCGGACCCGCCGGCGCCCTGCCGCTGGGCGCCGCGTTCGCCTTCGGGTGGACTCCCTGCGTGGGCCCCGTGCTGACGGCGATCCTCGCGACGGCGGCGGGCACGGGGACGGTGGTCCGGGGGGCGGCGCTCCTGGTGGTCTACAGCCTCGGCCTGGGCATCCCGTTCGTGGCACTGGCAGCGGGGATGGCTCGTGGCAAGCGGCTGCCCCGTTGGCTGAGCCGCAACACGCGCCGCATCGAGCTCGCCGGCGGGGTCCTGCTGATCGGCACCGGTGTGGCGATGGCCACGGGCAGCTGGACGCTGCTCATGAGCCAGTTCTTGGCGGTGTACGCCCGCGTCGGCTGGCCGCCGATCTAGGAGCGTGGGTCCCCGCGCGAGCCTTCTCGCCGCAGTACGGCACCGGGTGTGCGGTCGCCCCGCACGGCTTGCGGTCGCCGGACTGCACGCTCACGCCTAGCCTGGCCAGCGACGACGGGACGTCCGTACGGTGATCGGCCGGTGGGCCGGCGAGCGGAGGAGAGGGCGCGCGTGGCTGCCGCAGCATCGTTACTCGCCGCCGCGCTGGCGCTGGTCGCCGGTCTGTACGGGCTCAGACGGGCGTGGTCACTGGCCGAACGGTCCGCACGGTCGCTGCCGTTCGAGTCGGGGTCGGTCCCGGCGCAGCACGCCGTGTCCCGCCATCACGTGCGCTGGTACGCCGTGACGGTGCTCTTCCTGGCCTTCGACATGGAGATGATCTTCATGTACCCCTGGTCCGTCGTCGTCGCCGGGCTGGGCCCGGGCGCGGTCGTGGAGATGTTCATCTTCCTGCTGCTCCTGCTGGTCGGCGTCGTGTACGTGTGGCGCGAAGGGGCGCTGCGGTGGGCCTGAGGTCACGGCTCGTTCGGTGGGCGTGGGCACGGCCGCGCGTCCTGCTCGTCGGTGCACCAGGTACCACCACGCCACGGTGGGATGTCGAGGCTGCGATCGACCGCCGTGGGTGGCGGATCGCCCGGTCCCCGGCCGAGGCCGACCTCCTCGTCGTGTGCGCGCCGATGGGCCCGGAGACGAGCGCTGCCGTGGATCTGCTCTGGTCCCAGGTGCCGCTCCCACGCCATCGCACGACCCTCGCGGCCGGCCCGGTCGAGGTCCAGCTCGATGCCGCGGCGGCGTCGCTCCTGCTCCCGTCCGCCTGGCAGGAGGACGACCGCGTGACCCCCGAGGGCCACCTCGGCGCCGGGCATGCCGGCGCCCCGACGCACCCGGGCGCTGGTGGCGGGCACGAAGATCATGATGGCGGGCACGAAGGTCATGATGGTGGGCACGAGGGTCACGACGGTGGCGGCGGGGAGGACGACGGTGGTCACGGCGGGCACGAAGGTCATGGTGGCGGCGGCGGGCACGAAGGCGGTCACGGCGGGCACGGGGGTCACGGCGGCGAGGTGGCCGGTCTGCCGATGGCGCAGGTCGCCCCGGACCGCGACGGACTCACGCTGGACCAGCTCACCGTCCGGTTGGGGCCGGTGCTCGCGGGGTGGCCCACGGGTCTGGTCCTGAGCGCCTCGATGCAGGGCGACGTCCTCACCGACGTCTCGCTGACATGGGTCGACGCCCCCGGGGGTCACAGCGGTCCGGTCCACCAGAGCCGTCAGGCCGACCACCCCGACCGCCCACCGCACGACGATCCGGGAGAACCTCCCGGTGACGTGCTGGCCCTGGACCGGCTGGCCTCCTTCCTGCTCGTCGCGGGATGGCCCACCGCGGCTCGGCAGGCGCGGGTGGCCCGGGACGGCCTGCGCTCGCCGATCCCGGAGGTTCGGGACCGGGCGCGCAGGTCCGCAGCAGCGCTGGCCCGCCGCGTCGGGCACTCCCGCACGCTGGCCTGGTCGGTTCGCGGCATGGCCGCGGGCACTCCGTCGAGCACCCCCCAGGCGCGCCCGGCCCCGGCTGCTCACGACGTCGTCGACCGGTTCAGGTGGTGGTGTGCCGCCGTCCGGGGTGAGCACGTCGACGACCCGCTGCCGGCCCTTGCGCCGGCGGAGCTCGCCTCTGTCCTGGAGGGCATGGAGCTTGCGGCGGCCCGACTGACCGTCGCCAGCGTCGTCGTGGACCGCGACCCGGCGTCGGCGCGCGCGGTGTCGGCCCATGACTGAGGCGGCCGGCGCCACGTCGGCCGAGGCATGGGGGCTGGTGCCCGCCGTCGGCCTGGTGGTCGTGGCCGCGATCACCCTCGGGCTGCTGGTGGCCGCCGTGGACAGCGTCGTCCTGGCGGGCGGGCGGCCGGGCGCTGCGTTGGACCCGGTGCGGTCCGCGGTGCGGTCCGTGCTCGAGCAGCGGCGCACCACGCTCGCCCCGGACCGGCTGCTCTGGCGGCTCGGCTCGTCGGCCGCGTTCGTCCTGGCGGTGCTGTCCCTGGCGGTCGTGCCGTTCGACGGTTCGACCCTGGTGTCGACCAGCGCCGACCTGGTGTGGTTCAACGCGGCCGAGGCGCTGCTGTGGGCGGCGGTGTGGCTGGTCGGCTGGGGGCCGAACGCAGTGCACTCGCTGGTCGGGGGGTACAGGTTCCTCGCTCAGGGGCTCGGGTACGAGCTGCCGTTGATGTTCGCGCTCATCTCCACGGGCATCGCAGCGCAGTCGTTGCGTACCACCGACGTCGTTGCTGCGCAGGCGGGCTTGTGGTTCGTCGCGACCATGCCGCTCGCCTTCGTCGTGTTCCTGGCCGGTGGCGCCGCGTTCGCGTTCTGGGGGCCGTTCGCTGCTCCCGCGGGGAGCGACGTCGCGGGCGGGGTCCTGTCCGAGCTCTCCGGGCCGGACCGGCTGCTGGTCGACGGCGGTCGGGCAATCTTCCTCGGTGCGACGGCCGCGATGGCGACCGCACTGTTCCTCGGCGGGGGAGCCGGACCGCTGCTGCCCGCCACCTGGTGGTTCGTGGTCAAGACCGTGACGCTGGTGACGCTGCTCGTCGTGGTCGGCCGACGGCTGCCCGTCCTGCGGCCGGACCGGTTCGTCGAGGTCTCATGGGTGGTGCTGGTCCCGGCAGCCCTGGTGCAGGCGCTGGTGGTCGCGGTCCTCGCGCTGGCGGGGGTGTACCGGTGAGGTCGACCGGAGAGGCGGAGGAGCGATGAACGACGTGGTGGCGGTCGTGGGTGTGAGCCTCGGCATCGTGGCGGTGGTCCTGGGGGTCGCGGTGTTCGTCGTCGACTCGATGGCCAGGGCGACCTTCGCGCTCCTCGGCTCCTTCCTGGCGATCGCCGGCATCATGCTCGTGCTCGACCTGCCCTATCTCGCCCTGGTCACGGCACTGATGATGACGATGGAGATGGCCGTGATGGCGGTCTTCATGATCATGTTCATGATGAACCCGGCCGGGCTGATGCCCATGACGATGGTGCACAACGCCCGCGGCTCAGCCGGCGCGGGTCTGGGCGTCTTCGCCGTGCTGGCGGCCGGTGTCTGGCTGGTGGACTGGCCCACCCGGTCGGGAACCGCCCCGGCGGACGCCACCGTCCAGCTCGGTGAGGCGATCATGGGCCAGTACATGCTCGTGATGATCCTCGTGGGCGTGGGGCTGTTCGCCACCATCCTGTCCGGGACCGTGCTGGCGACGGGCCGCGGCCGCTACGACCGCTTCGGGCCGGACCTGCGTCGGTCACGACCGACCGACCCGGTCCCCGGGGGTCTGCCGCGATGACCGACGAGGTGCTCCTTCAGCTCCTGCTCACCGTGGCCGCCGCGCTCGTCGGGACCGGGGTGTTCGGCGCGCTGTCCCAGCAGTCGATCGTCATGGTGATGATGGGCATCGAGCTGGTGGTCAACGGCGTCCTGCTGGGCGGCGTCGCGGCCTGGTACTTCCTGGCGCCACGCGCGGATGCCCAGGTGCTGATCGTGGTGGCCCTGGTGGTCATGGCGGTGGAGATGGTCATGGGCTTCGCCGCGACCATCGCGATCTACCGGGCCCGGCAGGTGGACATGGTCGACATGGCCACGGAGCTCAACGGATGAGCCCGGCGTCGGGCCCGGCCACGCTGGCCGCGCTGGTGCTCGTGCCGGCGGTGGTCGGCGTCGTCCTGCTCGTGACCGGACGACGAGCAGACCGGCTCGCCGGCCCGCTCGCGGTGGCGACGGCCCTGGCGACCCTGACGCTCGCGGCCGGGGTCGCGGTGTGGCGGCCGCAGGCGCAGGCCCCGTTCCTGCCGGGTGTGACGGGCGGTGAGCTCGCACTCGCGGTCGACGGACTCTCTGCCGTGCTGGTGGTCACGGTGGCGGCGGTCGCGGCGGCGGTGGTGGTTTTCGCCACCGCCGACCTGCCACGGACCGATGCCCGTGCGCGGTTCTTCGGCTACCTCCTGCTGTTCACCGCTGCGATGCTGGCGACCGTCACCGCCACGACGATCCCGGCCCTGCTGCTGAGCTGGGAGATCATGGGCGCGACGTCGTACGCCCTGATCGGTTTCCAGTGGGCGACCCCGGGCAAAGCGGCGGCCGGCACCACCGCGTTCCTCACCACGCGTCTGGGCGACCTGGGGCTGTACATCGCCGCGGGGGCCTCGTTCGCGGGCACGGGGTCGCTGGAGCTCTCCGGGCTCGCCACGGCGGACGGTGGCTGGCGTGACGTGGCGGCTGCCGGCGTGCTGGTGGCTGCTCTGGGCAAGTCGGCGCAGCTGCCCTTCTCCGCCTGGCTCTCCGCGGCCATGCAAGGCCCGAGCGCGGTCAGTGCCCTGCTGCACTCGGCGACGATGGTCGCCGCCGGTGGCTACCTGCTGCTGCGCGTCCAGCCCTTGCTCGAGGCCACCGGATGGGCGGCGACGACTGCGGCGTGGGCCGGAGCGCTGACGGCGCTGGTGCTCGGTCTGGTCGCTGCGGCCCAGGTGGACCTCAAGCAGCTCCTCGCGGCCAGCACCGGGGCGCAGATCGGGTTCGTCGTGCTCGGCGCCGGCGTCGGGTCGGTCGCCGGCGGCACGGCGCAGTGGGTGGCCCACGCCGCGGTCAAGGCGGCCCTTTTCGTCGTCGCCGGGGTGTGGCTCACCGCCCTGGGCACCAAGAAGCTGACCGGGTTGCGCGGCGCCGCGCGGCGCAACCGGGGAATCGGTGCCGCGGCCACCGTGGCGGCCCTGGCGCTGGCGGGGGTGCCGCCGCTGTCGCTGTGGGTCACCAAGGACTGGGCGATGGCAGGCACCGGGTCGACGGCGCTGCGGCTGGTGGCGCTGAGCGCCGCCGCGCTGTCCGCGGTCTACGCCGGCCGGGTGCTCGCGGTCGTGCTCGCGCCGTTGCCGACCGACGAGGCGCGCGCGGCCGGCCGGGTCCCCCCGGTGACGACCACGGTCGCCTGGACGCTGACCCTGGCCGCCGCCGGGCTCGCCGTGCTGGGGCTGCCCGCCGTCGCCGGGCGCTTCGCCGGCGTCGTCGCCGGCGGGGCCCAGGAGGCGCCCGGGCTGGGGGAGCTGGCGGCATCCGGGGTGATCGCGGTGGTCGTGCTCGCCGTCGTCCTGGTCCGGCCGCAGCTGCTGGCGCCCCTGCGCCGAACCCCGCTGCTGAGCTGGGCGGGACTGCCGCTGCTGCTCACCCCGCGTCCGTGGCTGGCCGTGGCCCGGGCCGCCGACGCCGTCGACGCCCGGGTCATCGACCGGGGTGTCGACGGCGCGGCCGCGTCAGTGGTGCGGCTCGCCCGGGCGGTGCGGCGGACCGACGAGACAGTGATCGACGGCGCCGTCGATGCGGTGGCCACCGCGACCGCACGCTCCGCCGACGTCCTGTGGAGGATCGACGGTGCGGTGGTCGATGCCGCGGTCCACCGCCTTGCCCGGTCGCTGCGGCGTCTCGGTGGGGTGATGCGCCGTCCCCAGACGGGGCAGCTGCACCAGTACTACGCCCAGACCCTCAGTGGTCTGGGTCTCCTGCTCGCCCTTCTGCTCCTGGTGAGGTGACCATGCTGCTGACCGTCGTCGTCCTGCTCCCCGTAGTCGTGGCGGCGGTGCTCATGATGCTGCCCCGGTTGTCCCAGCGAGCGGTCGCCTGGTCGTGGGTCGCTGCCGCCGCGGTCGATCTCGCCCTCGTGATCTGGATGTGGATCGGCTTCGACCCGGGGCGGGGAACCTCCGGGGTCGTCGACGGCCTCGCGTACGACACGAAGGTCCGGTGGATCCCCACCGTCGACGCGGCCTACCACGTCGGGGTGGACGGGCTGTCCCTGCCGCTGATCGCCCTGACGTCGCTGCTCTTCCTCGCCGTCGCGATCTGGTCGCAGCGCGAGCAGGACCGGCCGCGGCGGTTCGCCGCGGTGTTCCTGTTCCTGCAGACGACGTGTCTGGGGACGTTCGCCGCGCTGGACCTCATCCTGTTCTTCGTCTTCTTCGACCTGTCCATCGTGGGCATGTACTTCGTGATCGCCGGATGGGGGCACGGCAACAACCGACGCAGCGCGCTGAAGTTCTTTCTCTACACGTTCGTCGGGTCGCTCGCGCTGCTGCTGGGGTTCATCGGGCTGTTCCTGGGCGGGGAGGAGCGCACGTTCGACATGGTCCGGCTGGCTGCCCGGCCACCGCTGGACGACTCCCCGCTGCTCTGCGGCCTCGTGCTGCTCGCGATCGGGATCGGGCTGGCAGTGAAGACCCCGCTGTTCCCGTTCCACACCTGGCTGCCCGACGCCCACACCGATGCGCCCGCAGCCGGCTCGGCGATCCTCGCGGGGGTGCTGCTGAAGCTGGGGACCTACGGGTTCGTCCGGATCGCCATGCCGATGCTGCCGGCGGCCTGGCAGCGGTGGGCGATGGTGGCCGTGGTCGTCGGCGTGGTCAGCGTGCTGTGGGGCGCCTTCGTCGCGCTCGCCCAGCGCGACGCCAAACGGATGATCGCGTACACGTCGGTGAACCACATGGGGTACGTCATCCTCGGCCTGGGAGTCGCCGGCCTGGTCGGGGCCGACCCGGAGGCCCGCACGATCGCCACTGTCGGCGCGCTGGTGCAGATGGTGAGCCACGGGCTGCTCACCGGGGCGTTGTTCCTCCTCACGGGCGTGCTCTGGTCGCGCGGTGGGACGTACGACTTCTCCCGCTGGGGTGGGCTCGCCCGACCTGCGCCGCTGTTCGCCGCTGCCCTGGCGGTGGCGGTGTTCGGCTCCCTGGGCCTGCCCGGGTTCTCGTCCTTCATCGCCGAGTTCCAGGTCTTCACCGGCACGATCCAGGCCGCACCGGTAGCTGGCGTCATCGCTGTCACCGGCATCCTGGTGACGGCCGGGCTCTTCCTCCTGGCGGTGCAGCGCCTGCTCACCGGTCCGCCGCTGCTCGCCGTGCCCGACGCGGGTCCGGTGACCGACGACGACGGCAGCACCGGTTCCGAGTTCGGTGTCACGGCGGACACCGCTCCGCGGCGTGCGCCGGCCGCTGCCCACGCCGGGCACGGGGCGATGGACCACGGGGCGATGGATCACGGGGCGATGGATCACGGGGCGATGGATCACGGGGCGATGGATCACGGGGCGATGGACCACGGGGCGATGGACCACGGGGCGCCGGACGACGCCGATGCCCAGACGACGACGCCGACGACGACGACGCCACCGCCGCCGTCCTTCCCCGACCTGAGGATGCACGAGATCGCCTCGATCGTCCCGCTGCTCGTGCTGTCGGTGGTCATCGGCCTCGCACCGGTGTTCCTGCTGGACGTGATCGCGCCGGCGGCCGCAGCGGTCGTGGAGCTCGTGTCCCGATGACCGGGACGGGTGCCATGTCAGGCAGTCCGACGGACCTCCTGCCCGAGCTCCTGCTCGTCCTCGGGGCGGCGGTCGGCCTGCTGCTGGGGCTGTGGACCCCGCAGCACCGGCAGGGCCGCGTGCGCCTGGTGGCGTTGACCGCAGCGCTGGCCAGCGCCGCCGCGGCCGTCCCGGCCCTGCTGGGCGACGACGTGACCGTGTACGGCGGGACGTGGGTGATCGACGAGGTCACCGGCGTCGTCCGGCTCACCGTCGCACTGTCGACGGCGGCCGTGCTCGCCCTGTCGTCCAGGTCGCTCGCCGGTCACCCGCGGGAGACCGAGGCATACGTCCTGATGCTCCTCGGCGCCACGGGCGCCGTCGCGCTGGCTGCGGCCGGGGACATGCTCATGCTGGTCGCCGCCTACCTCGTGGCCAGCGTGCCGCTCTACGCACTGGCCGGCTTCGTCAAGGACAGCCGTGGGACCGAGGCCACGCTGAAGTACTACCTCATGGGCGCCTTCGCGGGAGTGCTCATGCTCGTCGGGTTGACGACCCTCGTCCTGGCGACGGGTGGCTCAGGCTACGCCGGGCTGACGGATCGCCTGCCCGGGGCACCGACGTCACTGGTCGCGGTCGGGGCCATCGGCCTGCTGGCCGGCGTCGGGTTCAAGGCCGGTGCGGTACCCATGCACTTCTGGGTCCCGGACGTCATCGCGGGCACGACGCCGGCCATGGCTGCGTTCATCACCACCGTGCCGAAGCTCGGTGCCGTCGCCGCGGCGTTCAGGTTGCTGGAGGGCCCGTTGGCGGAGCCGGGCGTCGACGTGGCGCTCGTCGTCGCCGTCATCGCCGCGCTGAGCATGACGTGGGGCAACCTCGCCGCCTTCCAGCAGACCGAGGTGCTGCGGCTGATGGCGTACTCGACCGTCAGCCAGGTCGGCTACCTCTTCATGGCCGTGGCGGTCGCCGCGCGGACCGACCTCGCCGAGCCCGCGCTGGCGCTCTACCTGGCGGGGTACGCCGTCACGAACGTGGGTGCTTTCGCCGCGGCTGCCGCACTCCCGCAGGCACGAACCCTGACCGACTGGGCGCGTGCGGCGCGTCGGCGGCCATGGCTCGTGGGGAGTCTCGTCGTCGTCCTGCTCGGGCTTGTCGGCACGCCGCCGACCGCGGTCTTCGTCGGCAAGGTGACGGTGTTCGCGGCCGCCGCCGATGGTTCTTTCGGGTGGCTCATGGTGCTGGCAGCGGTCAACACCGTGGCGAGTCTCTTCTACTACCTGCGCTGGTTCGGGCCGGCGGTCCGGATGACCGCCCGCCCGGCCGGCACCGGTCCTGCAGCCGACGTGCTGCCGGCACCTGCACGCACTGCGTACGCCGCGGCCGTCGGGTCGCTGCTCCTCGGGGCCGGGGCCGGGCTGTGGCTCCTCCTGGTCGGACTCTAGGCGCGCCCCGACGTCCAGGACGCCGCTCCACGGCGCGGGCCGCTGTGGGTGGCGGTGGGGTTGGTTCAGCCGAGCAGGAGGGCGGCCAGTGCAGCGGCCAGGAGCGTGAGTGCGGCGGCCAGGGTGATGTGGCGGCCGTGGCGGGTGCTGCGGGGTACCCCGCGTAGGGGGAACAGGATCTGGCGGAGGGCGATGTAGGCGGCGACGCCGGCGATGAACAGGGCTCCGGCCGCGGAGGTCGGTACCTGCCAGGCGATGATCGCGGTGAGCAGGGCGAGGGTGGCGGCGGCGGCGGACTCCATCAGCTGGACCGGGATGCGGCGGGTTCCGACGCGGCGGTCGGAGGACCACACGCCCCATCGGGAGCGGGTGGGCAGGCCGGCGCAGCACCCACCGAACAGGCAGCCGAGCCGGCCGACTGCTTGGCCGACGAGCAGGGCGGGCACGGTGGCGTCGAGCAGGTGGCCGATGGGCAGGTCTTGCAGGGCTCCGCCGAGGACGAAGGTCACGGTCGCCACGATGACGAAGCCCTGGACGCTCAGCCCGGCGAGGGCACGCCCGCCGGACTCCTTGAGGTGGGTGAGCCGGTAGTAGATCTTGGCACCGGCGGCGCCCAGGATGCTGGCGATCAGGGCCAGGATCAGGACCTTGGTGGTGGGTAGTCCGTGGGCGCGGGCCAGGGTGCTCTGCAGGATCAGGGCCAGGACGACGCCCAGGCCGACCATGGTGGGCCAGGCGCCGAGCACCACCCCGGGTGCCCGCATGGTCGCGACCGGCGCGAAGGTGGTGGACCCGACGCCTTCGGCCGAGGGCAGTCGCACGGCGTCGGAGGGTTTGCCGCCGTGGGGGGTGGCGATGGCTTCGGCGGTGACGTGCCAGCGTCCTGGTGCCTTGTCCACGACGCGGTGGGTCAGTGCGGTGCGTCTGCTGCCGGGCTGTACCTGGGGCAGGGTGGCCATGGCGACGAAGTCGTCGGCGGGGGTGCGGGTCCCTTCGACGTCGAGGCGTCGCCCGGTCAGCCGGACCCTGACCTCGTGCGGGCCGGTGGCGGTGGGAGGGTCGAACCAGTAGGTGATGCCCAGGGCGTGGGGGCGCAGCTCGGCCACGGCCGAGAAGGGCGAGGTGATGAACTCCAGCGCGCTGGTGGTCCCGGCTGCGCCACCGACGCGGGCGAGCAACGGTGTGGGTTGCGCTGCCGGAAGTGGGGCCGGCCCGGGTGCCACCTTCGGGCGTCGGTCGGGGGTGACGGTGCTGGTGGTCGTGCTGCCGGGGGCTCGGGCCGCCCCCTTGGGGCGGGCCGTGGGCAGAGGTACCCGGGCCAGGGGCACCCGCCCCTGGGTCGCCCCGGTCAGTGGTGCCTGGGTCCCCAGGGGGAATCGGATCGGCGCCGAGTGCCCGGTCCCCGGTGCGGGGTGGGCGGTCCCCGGTGCCTGCTTCGTCCCGGGTGCGGCCCGGTTCGACGAGGACCCCTTCCCGGACCCCGCCGCCGGCTTCCGCTTGCCCGAGGACCCCCGCTTGGCCGGACGACGCGCCATCACTAACCCTCCCGAACGATGAACCCGTATCCCTACATCATGCCGCACCGAACCCTGCCCCGAGCCCCGGGGCCAAGGCGGTCACGGTCCAGTGGGGATCCCGCACCGCGCGGCGATGCGTCGTCGACGCCTCAGCGGCAGCGGCGTCGAGGTGTCAGTGGCACCCGCGTGGGCCCGATCCGGCTCGGGGGTCGGTGTCCTTGCCGGCCGTCTCGACGGGCGAGGCGAGCCTGGCTCCACCGGTGTGCCCGAGGTGGGGGTCGGCCGTGCCGCGATCCTCACGATTCCCCTGGTCACCACGCGGCCCGGCGCCATGCCCGCCGTGGCCGCCATGTCCGCCGTGGCCGCCGGCATGCATCGCGATCATCAGTCCGACCACAGCGAGGGAGAGGATGGTTCGGCCCGGTACCCCGGCGGCCCACGCCAGCAGCGCCGCGACGCCGATCCCTAGGTACAGCTTCGTCGACATACTCTTCAGGGTCATCCGGACTCCATCTCACGCCACGGTTCACATGCGCCCTTCGGCCTTCAGACCAGCCTCCCGCGAGGCGATGGAGGTCAGGCTGCACGTTCGGTCAAGGTTCTGTGTCGTTGTGCGTGGTACGTCGCCGATGGTGACCTGTCTTCACCAGGTCTTGATCGACACCACCGTGGTTGTCGCCGATGATGGTCGGTATGGTCACACCACTCGCTGTGAGCGCTCCTGAGGCGCATGGGCGTGCCGCCGTCAGGCGGTGGTGAGCGGTGCTGATGAATGCGCTCGAGAGCGCAGCGGTGAACAGCACGGCGCGTCGTGCGCTCCAGCGGTTCTTCGAGCTGAGCTGGCTCATTCGCCTCGGTGGGCGGCTCGACGGCGGACGGGCGTTGGAGATCGGCTGCGGGTCCGGTTACGGGACACAGCTCATCATCGAACGGATGGGCGCTGCGTCGGTCGACGCGGTGGACCCCGATCCTCGGATGGTCGACCGGGCACGGCGCCGTCTGCGCCGGCACGCGAACGTGGTGCGGATCGTGCACGGGGACGCACTGGACCTCGGCGGGGCTCTCGGGGCGGAGGGTGGGTCGTACGACGCAGCCTTCGACTTCGCGGTGCTGCACCACATCGAGGACTGGCGCGCCGCGCTCGACGAGGTCGCCCGCACGCTACGGCCGGGTGGACGCTTCTACTTCGTCGAGGTGACGTCAGCCGCACTCGCCCGGCCCACGTACGATCGGTTGTTCGACCACCCGGAGCACGACCGGTTTGCCGCCGGCCAGCTCCTCGCGGAACTGTCTCGCCATGGACTGGACGTGGGCCCGAGGTGGAGGACGTTCATCGGATCGGACTACGTCCTGGGCGTCGCGCGACGCGCTGGACCGTCCGCTTCGGGTCCCGAGTGAGGGCGCGAGCCGGTCGGACTCGCGCGCGTGCCCTCGTAGGGACCACTACTACTACGACGAACTGGGAACGATGACCATTCTCCTGCCTGTCGTGACGGCCGTCTCATGACGACGTCAGCGTCCGTCAGCCGCCGGACGGCGAGCATGACTGGTCCGGTGCCGGTGCGCGGTACTGCCGGGCCGGTCCTGCCGCGCCGGTCGTGGTCGGTGGTGCTGGCCGTCGCTGCCGGTTTGGTCACCGAGACGGCGTTCCCTGGCCGGTCCTGGTGGCCGATGGCCTCGGTCGGCGTGGCCGTGCTCCTGCTCGCGCTGCGGCGGGACTCGGCGCGCTGGGGCTTCGTGGTGGGCCTGCTGTACGGCCTCGCCTTCTTCGCGCCACACGTGTGGTGGGCGAACGAGGCCGTGGGCCAACCGATCGGATGGGTGGCGCTCTCGGTGTTCCAGGCGCTCTACCTGGGTGGTTTCGGCGCAGCCTGGGTGTGGGTGCGGCGCGGCGGCTGGGTGCGCCGACATGCGTGGTTGCAGGTCGTGGCGGCGGCGGTCCTGTGGGTCGCCGTCGAGCAGCTCCGGGGCAGGTGGCCCTTCGGCGGTTTCCCCTGGGGGAGCCTCGCCTTCTCCCAGACCGACTCCCCGCTCCTGCGCCTGGCGCCGCTGGGTGGCGAGCCACTGGTCACCGGCACGGTCGTTGCGGTCGGCGCCCTGCTGGCAGCCTTCGTGACGAGGGCGACCACGCGGCGTGCAGGTGCTGCGGGTCTGTCCCTGCTGGTCGCCGTGGCAGTCGTGCTCCTGCCGGTGCTCGTGCCGCTCAGCACGGGCGCGGAGTCGGGCACCCTTCGGGTCGGCGCGGTGCAGGGCAACGTGCCCACCCAGGGCGCCGAGGCGATGTCCCAGGCGCGTCAGGTGGTGGCGAACCACGCGGCGGGCACGCGTTCGCTGCTCGAGCAGGTGGATCCCGGTGAGCTGGACCTCGTGCTGTGGCCCGAGTCGGCCTCGGACATCGACCCCCGTACCGACGCCGACGTCGCAGCCGTGGTGGACGGCGCCGCACGTGCCGTCGCCGCACCGATCCTGCTGGGCACCCAGCGGTTCTCACCCGGGCTCCGGTACAACGACTACATCCTGTGGGAGCCGGGTTCCGGGGCTGACCCGACGGTCCAGTACACCAAGCAGCGGCCGGTGCCGTTCGGCGAGTACATGCCCTACCGCGAGTTCTTCCGTCGGCTGACCCCCGTCGTGGACCGGATCACCACCGACATGGTGGCCGGCACCGGACAGGCCATGATCCAGGTGGACATCGAGCGTCTGCGGCGCTCGGTGCCGATCGCCACCGCGATCTGCTTCGAGGTGGCCTACGACGACCTGATCCGGGAGGGCGTGCTCAGCGGGGGTGAGCTGATCGTGATCCCCACCAACAACGCGTCGTTCGGGCTGACCCAGGAGTCGACCCAGCAGCTGGCGATGTCCCGGTTCCGCGCGGCCGAGCACGGCCGGGCGGTGGTGCAGGTGTCCACCGTCGGGGTCAGTGCCCTGATCGGTCCCGACGGCGGCGTGCTGGACACGACGGGCCTGTTCACCGCCGAGCAGATGGTCGCAGAGCTGCCGCTCCGGGTCTCGCTCACTCCGGCGGACCGCCTGGGGGAGTGGCCGGGGCTCGCCATCACCGTGCTCGGCGTCGTGCTCCTGGTCGCGGGGTTCGTCAGGCGTCGACCCCACCGGAACAGGCCGCCCCAGGCTCGGGAGTCTGCTCACCCTGCTGGTACTTGACCATGAACTGCTCCAGACGCGGGTCGTCCACGCTGTCGAGCGCGAGCTGGGTCTCCCAGGCGCTGGCGACCACGGGCTGCGGCAGACCGTCGAAGGGGCCCGCTGAGGTCCGGCTGGGTGGCACCGAACGTGCCGGCCGCCGGTCCGGCCGGGGGCAGGGCGGCGAGGCCCTCCGCGCGCCGCGCCGCGGAGCCCTCCGCCGAGGACAGGACCCACACCGTGTCCGTGCCGGGGGCGGTGCCGTAGATGACGAAGCCCCCGGCGCTGCCGAACAGCACGACGCTGTTCCCCGGTGAGAGGGCCACCTCCTCCTCGGCGGCGAGCTCCGTCATGGTGGCCGGGTAGTGCCCGTGCGTGGTCGCGTAGGCCGTCGCGGACGTCGCCAGGCCGCGGAGGTCCGAGGTGAGCGATGCGTCGACGGCGCGTTCGCGGTGACCGAACCAGGCCGGGAGGCCGATCGAGGCCAGCACCCCCAGGATGAGGAGCACGACGAGCAGCTCGACGAGCGTGAAGCCCGCCGTCCCGCTCGGACGGACCGTGGTGCGACGCCCCTGCTTGTGCATGTGCCCTCCCTGGCAACGTGCGCCGCGCCGGCTCCCCCCGCGCCCTGCGGCTCTCCTTACGTGGTTCATGTGCGGGCGCGGGGCCGGAGTTGAGGTCGAGGACCGGCTGAGATCCGTCACGACGGTGGTGCGTCCGACCGGCGGAGGTCGTGACGGGGCCGCGCTCGCCGCGCGGGGAGCGCCGGGAGGGAATATGGTTGAACCTTCATTTAGTTTGTCGGGGTGCGCTGTCCGCACCGCGACGGCTCGCCCCACCGAGAACGAGGACACCTCCAGATGACCCGCATCGCCATCGTGACCGGCAGCATCCGCCCCGGGCGTCAGAGCCTCGACGTCGCCCGCTGGGTGAAGTCCTTCACGGACGAGCGCAGCGACGCCGAGTTCGAGATCGTCGACATCGCCGACTTCCACCTGCCCGTCTGGGCGGAGGGCACGTCACCGGCGTTCGCGCCGGGCGGGTTCTCCGAGGTGTCGCAGGCCTGGGCCGCGAAGATGGCCGAGTACGACGGGTACGTGTTCGTCGTCGCCGAGTACAACCACTCGGTGACCGGGGCCCTCAAGAACGCCCTCGACTACCTGTCCACCGAGCTCAACGACAAGGCGGCCGGCTTCGTCTCCTACGGGTCCGCCGGCGGGGCCCGTGCGGTCGAGCACCTGCGCGGCATCCTGTCGGAGATGCAGGTCGCGCACGTCCGCAACGCCGTCCTGCTGTCGCTGTTCACCGACTTCGAGAACTTCTCCACCTTCGCGCCCACCGCGGCGCCGGCCGCCGCCGTGGCCCCGATGCTCGACCAGCTGGTCCGCTGGGCCCGCGCCATGGAGCTGATCCGCGCGGGCGAGCTCGCCGCCGTCTGAGGCCCGTCGCGGGGCCCGGCCGGACGGAGACGACGGCCGGGCCCGGCCGTGCGGCGGTGACACTCGCGCCGCCCGTGCCCGGCGGAGGGCTCGCACCACCTACCGTCGTCCCATGCTCTGCACCGGCCGACCAGCCACCCCGTCGACGGCGAAGGGTCGCGATGCGTAGGGGAGTGCTGCGCGCCGGCCTCGCGGCGCTGCTCTTCGGCGCGTCGACGCCCTTCGCCGCCCAGCTGGCCAGGGACGTCAACCCGTTCACGCTCGCCGGTCTCCTCTACCTGGGTGCGGCGCTCGCGGTCCTGCCCGGCGCGGTGTCCCGCCGTCCCGACCCCGCGGCGCTGCGGCGCGGCGCCCCCCGCCTCGCGCTCGCCGTCGTCGTCGGTGGGGCCGCGGGACCGGTGCTGCTCGCGCTCGGGCTGCAGCACGCGTCCGCCGCGAACGCCTCGCTGCTGCTCAACCTCGAGCTCGTCTTCACCGTGGTGCTGGCCTCGGTCGTGTTCCGGGAGCACATCGGTCCGCGCGTCGCGGCCGGGACGCTCCTCGTCGGTGCGGCCAGCCTCGTGCTGGCCGGCCCGGGTGCGACCGACGGGCTGCGCCTCGGCGCCCTGCTCATCGCGGCGGCGTGCGTGTGCTGGGCGATCGACAACAGCGTCACCGCGGAGCTCGACGAGCTGGCCCCCGTGCACATCACCTTCGCCAAGGGGCTGGTCGCCGGGACCGCGAACACGGTCATCGGGCTGACGGCGGCGCCGGCCCCGACGGCGGGCGTCGTCGGGGCGGCGCTGCTCATCGGCGCGCTGGGCTACGGGCTGTCCATCACCCTCTGGGTGGCGGGTGCTCGCGACCTCGGTGCCGCCCGTGCGCAGGTGGTGTTCGCGACGGCACCCTTCCTCGGCGCCGTGGTGGCGTGGACCGTGCTCCGCGAGCCGGTCCGGATGCCCACGGTGGTCGCCCTGCTCCTGGCGGCCGTGGGCGTCGCGCTCGTCTCGCGCTCCGACCACGCGCACGAGCACCGGCACGAGGCCACGGTCCACGACCACGAGCACACCCACGACGACGGCCACCACGACCACGTCCACGCCGACGGGTTCACCGGGCGGCACCAGCACCCGCACGGGCACGGCGCCGTGCGGCACAGCCACCCGCACGTGCCGGACCTGCACCACCGCCACGTGCACTGACCGCCCCGCCGCGGCCGCCCCGACGGGTCAGCCCTGACCGGCGTCCCGCAGGACCCGCTCGGCGTGACGCAGGACGGGCCCGTCGACCATCTGCCCCTCCCACCGGAAGACCCCCTCGAGGCCGGCGGCCGCCTCGAGCAGGCGACGCGCGCGGTCCACCTCCGCCTCCGTCGGCCGGTACGCGGCACGGACGACGGCGACCTGGCTCGGGTGGATGCACGCGGTCGCCGCGAACCCGGACGCCCTCGCGTCCGCCGCCTCGGCCGCGAGGCCGTCGGCGTCGCCGATGTCCAGGTGCACGGCGTCGATCGCCGCCCGGCCGTGCGCGCCGGCCGCGAGCAGGATGGACGCCCGGGCCAGCCGGGCGACGTCGCGGTACGTCCCGCCGTCGTGCCGGCTGGAGGTGCCGCCGAGCGACGCGACGAGGTCCTCGGCGCCCCACATCAGGGCGACGACACCGTCCGCCGCCGCGATCGACGGTGCCGCCACGACCCCCGCGGCCGTCTCCACGAGCGCCACGACGTCCCAGGGGCCCCGCCGGCGCACGGCGGCGACGTCCTCGGCCGACGACGCCTTGGCGAGCATGACCGTCCTGTACCCGGTCGCGGCCAGTGCGGCGACGTCGTCGTCGAACCACCGGCTGCCCACCGCGTCGACCCTCACGATCGTGCGGTCCGGGTCCAGCGTCGAGGCCGCGAGCGCCTCGCGCGCGGCCGCCTTCGCCTCGGGTGCGACCGCGTCCTCGAGGTCGAGGATCACCGCGTCGGCGCGCTCGGCGGCCTTCGCGAAGCGGTCGGGCCGGTCGGCCGGGCAGAAGAGCAGGGCCGGACCCAGGGTCCACGCCGTGGTCGCAGGGGTCACGGCTGCTCCCGGCACAGGAAGAGGACGTTGCGGCTCGCGGTCACGACGACGACGTCGTCCTGGTTGCGACCGGTGTGCTCGAGCGTCACCACGCCCTGCCCGGGCCGGGACCGGGACAGCCGCTTGGCCGTCACGACCGTCTCGGCGTAGAGCGTGTCCCCGTGGAAGAGCGGGTGGGGGAACATGACCTCGGTGAAGCCCAGGTTCGCCACGATCGTGCCCTGGGAGAGCTGGGCGACGGACAGCCCGACGAGCGTGGACAGCGTCAGGAGCGAGTTCACCAGGCGCTGCCCGAAGGGCTGGGTCGCGGACCACGCGGCGTCCAGGTGCAGGGCCTGGTGGTTCATCGTCAGCGTGGAGAACAGGACGTTGTCCGCCTCGGTCAGCGTGCGGCCCGGACGGTGCACGTAGCGGGCGTCGACCTCCAGCTCCTCGTAGTACCGGCCGCGCTGCACCACCACCTCCCCGGCGGCGGTGCCGTGGCCGGGGGAGGTGTGGCTGGGTGAGACCAGGGCGTCGTCGGTGCTCATGCCGCGGTCCCGAAGCCGAGCTCCCTCGCGATGATCATCAGCTGCACCTCCGTGGTCCCCTCGCCGATCTCCAGCACCTTGGCGTCGCGGTAGTGCCGCGCGACCGCGTTCTCGTTGAGGAAGCCGTAGCCGCCCCAGATCTGCGCGGCGTCGTGCGCGTTGGCCATCGCCGCCTCGCTGCTGATCATCTTGGCGAGGCTGGCCTGCATCTTGAAGGGCTTTCCGGCGACGATCCGGTGCGCGGCGTCGTAGGTGGCGAGCCGGGCGGCGTGCGTGCGTGCCTGCATCCGGGCGATGGTGAAGGCGATGTGCTGGTTGTCGCCGATGGCCCGGCCGAACACGTGCCGCTTCTTGGCGTAGCGGATCGCCTCCTCGAGGCAGCCCTGCGCCGCTCCTGTGCACAGCGCTGCGAAGGCCACGCGGCCCTCGTCGAGGCTCTGGATGAAGTTGGCGAACCCCCGCCCGCGCTCCCCGAGGATGTTGGCCTCGGGCACCCGGACGTCCTCGAAGGTCAGGGGGTGCGTGTCGGAGGTGTGCCACCCGACCTTGTCGTACGCCGGACCGACGGTGAATCCGGGCGTGCCGGAGGGCACGAGGATCGCGGTGAGCTCCTTCTTGACGGAGCCGTCCACGCGGGTCTCCTCACCGGTCACGGCGGTCACGGTGACCAGGCTGGTGATCTTCGACCCGGAGTTCGTGATGAACTGCTTGGTCCCGTTGATCACCCACTGGCCGTCCTCGAGGTGGGCGGTGGTGCGCGTGCCCGCGGCGTCCGAGCCCGCCTCCGCCTCGGTCAGTCCGAAGCCGGCGAGCGCCTCGCCGCGGGCCAGCGGCGGCACCCAGCGCTGCTTCTGCTCCTCGGTGCCGCGCCGGTAGATGGGCATGATGCCCAGCCCCACGCCGGCCTCGAGCGTCACCGCGATCGACTGGTCCACCCGCGCGAGCTGCTCGACCGCGAGGCACAGCTCCACGTACGTCTTGCCCTGGCCGCCGTACTCGGGGGAGAAAGGCAGGCCGAACAGCCCCATCCGGCCCATCTCGGCGATGATCCCGTACGGCAGCTCGCGCTTGGTGTCGTACTCGTACGCGGCCGGCGCGACGACCTCGTCGGCGAACTCGCGCACCTGGTCGGCGAGCTGCTGCTGCTCGGTCGTGAGGTCGAGGTCGTGGCTCATCCCTGAGTCCCTTCGTGGGGGTGGGCGGCGATCGTCGCCACCACCTGGTCGAGCGCCACCCGGTCGGCCGGTCGGGCCGTGAGGGTGACGATGCCGTCGGACGTCGCGGCAAGCCTGTGCTCCATCTTCATGGCCTCCACCGTGAGCAGCGGCTGGCCGACGGTGACGTGGTCGCCGGACTCCACGTGCGCGGCGACGACGGTCCCCGGCATGGGGGAGCGGATCTCCGGCGCGGCCGTGCCACCGTCCTCGCGGGCCGCGGCGGCGAGCAGGTCGGCGAGGCGCTCGGCGCGGTCCAGCCGGCGCACGGCGACGGCGGCCCCGTCCATGCCGACCCACGTCGTGGCGCCGTCGGTCGCGATCCGGACGTGCCGGACGGCGCCGTCGAGCTCGAGGGTCGCGGCGGCGCCGTCGCGG
>NZ_AXCW01000029.1 GCF_000603945.1 Actinotalea ferrariae CF5-4
CGCGGTGCGCCAGACCGGCCCGCACGACGGCGCCGTCGTCGACCGTCACGCTCGAGGCGCCCGACGGCGTGTCGCCGTCCGGGTGGACCGCGACGTCCACGACGGTGCCGTCCGTCAGCGCGAACGCCGACCGGACGGGGACGGGGTCGCCCGCGCGCCAGCCGTCGGACCGCCACGGCGAGCCGGCACCCGCGGCGGGGGACGTCCCGGCGGCACGGGCGGTGCGCTCGTGCTCCAGCGCCGCGACGACGACCGCGACACGGTCCAGCGGCAGGCGGGTGCTGTCGGCGTCCGCGTGCGGGGTGCTCCCGTCCACCCCGGTCTCCCGGTCGCCCGCCGCGCCCCGGGCGAGGACACGCTCGACCAGCCCGGTGTCGAGCCGACCGGCGCGGACGTCCGCGTCCGCGAGCAGGGTCCGCAGGAACGCCGTGTTGGTCGGCACGCCGAGGACGGCCGTCCGGGAGAGCGCCGCGTCGAGCCGGTGCAGCGCCTGGTCGCGGTCGGCGCCCCAGGCGACGACCTTGGCGAGCATCGGGTCGTAGTCGGCCGAGACCACCAGACCGGGCAGCAGCGCGCTGTCGACCCGCACCCCCTCGCCGGACGGCTCCTCCAGCGCCAGCACCCGACCGGTCCCGGGCAGGAACCCGCGGGCGGGGTCCTCGGCGTACAGCCGGGCCTCGATCGCGTGGCCCGTGAGCCGGACGTCCTCCTGGCGCACGGCGAGCCGCTCGCCCGCCGCGACCCGGAGCTGCTGCTCCACGAGGTCCAGCCCGGTGACCATCTCCGTGACCGGGTGCTCCACCTGGAGCCGGGTGTTCATCTCCAGGAAGAAGAACGCGGTCGGGTCGTCCGCCGGGACGATCATCTCCACCGTGCCGGCACCGACGTAGCCGACGCTGCGGGCGGCCGCGCAGGCCACCTCGCCCATCCGCGCGCGGGTCGGCGCGTCCAGCAGCGGCGACGGCGCCTCCTCGACCACCTTCTGGTGGCGCCGCTGCAGCGAGCACTCCCGCTCGCCGAGGTGCACCACGGTGCCGTGCGTGTCGGCGAGCACCTGCACCTCGATGTGCCGGGGCGCGCGGACGTACCGCTCCAGGAGCAGCGTGTCGTCCCCGAAGGCCGCCGCCGCGACGCGGCGTGCCGTCCGCAGCGCCTCGGGGAGGTCCTCGGCGCGTTCCACGACCTCCATGCCCTTGCCGCCGCCGCCGGCGGACGGCTTGACCAGCAGGGGGAAGCCGACGTCGGCCGCTGCCGCGACCAGGGCGTCGTCGTCGAGGCCCGCCTCGCTCACGCCGGGCAGGACGGGCACGCCCGCCTGCGCGACGTGCCGCTTGGCGCGGATCTTGTCGCCCATCACCTCGAGCGCGGCCACGCCGGGCCCGACGAACACCACCCCGGCGTCGGCGCAGGCCCGCGCGAAGGCGGCGTTCTCCGCGAGGAACCCGTAGCCGGGGTGGATCGCCTCGGCACCCGTCGCCCGGGCGGCGGCGAGCACCGCCTCGATGTCGAGGTAGCTGCGCCGGGCGTCGGCCGGGCCGAGGCGGACGGCCTCGTCCGCGAGCCCGACGTGCCGGGCGTCCCGGTCGGCGTCGGAGTACACGGCGACCGAGCGGATGCCGAGCGACCGCAGGGTGCGGATGACCCGGCACGCGATCTCGCCCCGGTTCGCGACGAGGACGGTGGAGAAGAGCCGGGCGGGGTCCGCAGCGGGCCCGGCCGGGGGGCGGGGGGACGTCGTCGTCATGGTCGTCACATCCGGAAGAGCCCGAAGCGGGGCTCGGGGAGCGGGACGGTCGCGCAGACGTCGAGGGCCATGCCCAGGACGCGGCGGGTGTCGGCCGGGTCGATGATGCCGTCGTCCCAGAGGCGGGCGGTGGCGTAGTACGGGTTCCCCTGGGTCTCGTACTGCTCGCGCAGGGGTGCCCGGAAGGCCTCCTCGTCCTCGGCGGACCACTCCTCGCCGCGGGCCTCGAGCTGGTCGCGGCGGACCGTCGCCAGCACCGAGGCCGCCTGCTGCCCGCCCATCACGGAGATCCGCGCGTTGGGCCACGTCCACAGGAACCGGGGCCCGTACGCGCGCCCGCACATGGAGTAGTTCCCCGCGCCGAAGGAGCCGCCGACGACGACGGTGAGCTTCGGCACCCGGGTGGTCGCCACGGCGGTGACCATCTTGGCGCCGTGCTTGGCGATGCCGCCCGCCTCGTACGCGCTGCCGACCATGAAGCCGGAGATGTTCTGGAGGAAGACGAGCGGGATCCCGCGCTGGTCGCAGAGCTCGATGAAGTGGGCCCCCTTGAGGGCGGACTCGCTGAAGAGGACGCCGTTGTTCGCCACGATCCCCACCGGGTGGCCGTGCAGCCGGGCGAACCCCGTCACCAGCGTGGTGCCGTACTCGCGCTTGAACTCGTGGAACCGGCTCCCGTCGACCAGCCGGGCGACGACCTCGCGGACGTCGTACGGCGTCTGGACGTCCGCGGGCACGACGCCGTAGAGCTCGTCCTCGGGCACCACGGGCGGTTCGGGCGGCTCCAGGTCCCACGCCGTGGTGGTCGGCCGGGGGAGCGTGGCCACGATGTCGCGGACGATCTGCAGGGCGTGGGCGTCGTTCTCGGCCAGGTGGTCGGTGACGCCGGACGTGCGGCTGTGCAGCGCGCCGCCACCGAGCTCCTCGGCGGTGACCACCTCGCCGATCGCGGCCTTCACCAGCGGGGGACCGCCGAGGAAGATCGTGCCCTGGTCGCGCACGATGACCGTCTCGTCGCTCATCGCGGGGACGTACGCGCCGCCCGCCGTGCACGAGCCCATGACGCACGCGATCTGGGGGATCCCCGCGGCCGACATCTGCGCCTGGTTGTAGAAGATCCGGCCGAAGTGGTCGCGGTCGGGGAACACCTCGTCCTGCATCGGCAGGAACGCGCCGCCGGAGTCGACGAGGTAGACGCACGGCAGCCGGTTCTCGGCCGCGATCTCCTGCGCGCGCAGGTGCTTCTTGACCGTGAGCGGGTAGTAGGTGCCGCCCTTCACGGTCGCGTCGTTGGACAGCACCATGACGTGGCGGCCGTGCACGAGCCCGATGCCCGCCACGACCCCCGCGCCGGGTGCCGCGTCGTCGTAGAGGCCGTTCGCGGCCAGCGGTGCGACCTCGAGGAAGGGGCTGCCCTCGTCGAGCAGGGCGTCGACGCGCTCCCGCGGCAGAAGCTTGCCCCGGGCGACGTGCCGGTCCCGGGCGGCCTGGGATCCCCCCAGTGCCGCGGTGCGCAGGCGCGCGCGGAGATCGGCGACCAGGGCGCGGTGCGCCTCGGCGTCCGCCCGGTCACCACCGCGGTCCGCGGCGCTGCGCAGCGTCTCCATGGTCCGTCGCTCTCCGTCGAGCTCGTCGTTCGGTTAGTGATGACTAACTGAGTGGACGCTAGTGTGATCCACGACACCTGTCCAGGCGAGAGGACGCGCCGTGAGCGACGACGCACCGGGCCCCACCGCACCGGGCCCCACCGCACCGCGCACCACCGCACGCAGCCGCGCCAAGGCGGACCGGCGCGCCACGCTGCTGGCGGAGGCGGCCCGCCTCTTCGCCCGGAGCGGGTTCGACGGTGTCTCCATGGAGGACCTCGGCGCCGCCGCCGGCATCAGCGGCCCGGCGGTGTACCGGCACTTCGCGAGCAAGCAGGCCGTGCTGGCGGCGCTGCTCGTGGGCGCGAGCGCCCGGCTGCGCGACGGCGGCGACGCCGTGGTGGCGCGGGCCCCCGACGACGCCGCGGCGCTGCGCGGCCTCGTGGCGTTCCACACGGCGTTCGCGCTCGCCCAGCCCGACGTCATCCGCGTCCAGGACCGCGACCTCGACGCGCTGGCCGAGGCGGACCGGCGGACGGTGCGCGGCCTGCAGCGGGCCTACGTCGAGGCGTGGGTCGCCGTCCTGGCGCGTCTGGACCCGGACGCGCCCGTCGGTGAGCTGCGGCTGCGCACCCAGGCCATGTTCGGCCTGCTCAACTCCACGCCGTACAGCGCGCAGGGCCACGGCGCGCGGGGCGTGCCCCGGGGACGCGTCAGGGCGCTCCTGGAGACGATGGCGCTCGCCGCCCTCGGTCACGACTGAGGGCGGCGAGCGTCCGTCCGTCTCACACCAGGGTGGCGAGCCGTCCGGGGTCGGCCAGCACGTCGCCCACGTCGCGCAGGAACAGCGAGGCCTGCTCGCCGTCCACGAGCCGGTGGTCGAACGACAGGCTCAGGGTCAGGACGTCGCGCAGGGCGACCTCCCCGTGGTGCTCCCAGGGCCGCCGCCGCACCGCGCCCAGGGCGAGGATCGCGGCCTCGCCGGGGACGAGGATCGGCGTGCCGGCGTCGATGCCGAACACCCCGATGTTGGTGATCGTGATCGTCCCCCCGGTCATCTCCGACGGCGGGGTGGTGCCCTCCCGGGCGCGCGCGGCGAGGTCGCGCAGCGCGTCCGCCAGCTCCACGAGGCCGAGCCGGTCCGCGTCCTTGACGTTCGGGACGACGAGCCCGCGCGGGGTCGCGGCCGCGATGCCGAGGTTGACGTAGCGGTGCAGGACGATCTCCCCGGCCTCCTCGTCCCACCGGGCGTTGAGCGTCGGGTGGCGGCGCAGCGCGACGGTCACGGCCTTGGCCACGAATGCCAGGACGCCCACCCGGTGACCCGCGAACCGGCGGTCCGCGGCGAGCCGGGCGAGCAGGTCGGACGTCGGGGTGACGTCGACGGTGAGGAACTCGGTGGCGTGCGGGGCGGTGAAGGCGCTCGCCACCATCGCCGCCGCGGTGTGCCGGCGCACCCCCGTGATCGGGACGCGCTCCTCGCGCGGCGGCGCGTCGGTGCTCGCCGGGGAGGCCGCGGAGGCGCCCGGGCCGTCGGCCCCGG
>NZ_AXCW01000030.1 GCF_000603945.1 Actinotalea ferrariae CF5-4
CCCCGCCCGCTCGCCCGTCCCGCCGTCCCCAGCCCGGCGGCCGTCGCCCCGACGGCCAGTGCGCCCACCGCGCCGATGCCGCCCGCGCTCACCGCCGCCGAGACGGCGGAGGCCGCCCGGTGGGGCCGTGTCGACGACGACGGCACGGTGTGGGTCCGCGAGGAGTCCGGCGAGCGGGTCGTCGGGCAGTACCCCGACGCCGACCCGACGGAGGCGCTGGCCTTCTACGTCCGCCGCTACGCCGACCTCCACGCCAAGGTCGTGCTCTTCGAGGCACGCCTCGCCGCGACGGACCTGTCCGTCAAGGAGATCGACTCGACGCTGACGAACCTCGCCGCGGAGGTCGCGGAGCCGGCCGCCGTCGGCGACCTGTCGGCCCTCCGCGCGCGTCTGGAGGCGCTGCGGGCGGTCGCCGCCGAGCGTCGCGCGGCGGCCGAGGCCGAGCGCGCCGCCGCGCGGGAGGCGGCGGTGGCGGAGCGCACCGCGCTCGTGGAGGCCGCGGAGAAGATCGCCGCGACCGACCCGGAGCGCATGCAGTGGCGCCCGGCCGGGGAGCAGCTGCGGGTCCTCCTGGACCGGTGGAAGGACTCCCAGCGCCACGGCCCGCGGCTCGACCGGGGCACCGAGGACGCGCTGTGGAAGCGCTTCAGCCACGCGCGCTCGGCGTTCGACCGGGAACGCCGCCGCTGGTTCTCCGACCTGGAGAAGCGCAACGCCGGTGCGAAGTCCGAGAAGGAGGCGCTCGTCGCCGAGGCCGAGCGGCTCTCGTCGAGCACCGACTGGGGTGCGACCTCCGCGGCGTACCGCGACCTGATGACCCGGTGGAAGAACGCGGGTCGCGCCAGCCGCAAGGACGACGACGCCCTCTGGTCGCGCTTCCGCGCGGCGCAGGACGTGTTCTTCGCGGCACGGGACGCCACCCAGCGGCAGACCGACGAGGAGTACTCCGCCAACCTCGAGGTGAAGCTGGGGCTGCTCGCCGAGGCGGAGAAGCTGGTCCCGGTCACGGACCTCGGCGCGGCGAAGGCGGCGCTGCGGGACCTCCAGGAGCGGTGGGAGCGGGCCGGCAAGGTGCCCCGCGCCGACGTCCAGCGGGTGGAAGGGCGCCTCCGGGCGGTGGAGCAGGCGGTCCGGGACGCGGACCAGGCGCAGTGGCGGCGCACCAACCCGGAGACCCGGGCTCGCGCCGAGGGCGCCGCGGCCCAGCTCTACGCGGCGATCGCGGCGCTCGAGTCCGACCTGGACGCGGCCAAGGCCACGGGCGACGCCCGCAAGGTCGCGGAGGCCCAGGCGGCCCTCGACGCCCGGCGCTCGTGGCTCGAGCAGGTCGAGCGGGCTGCCCAGGAGGCACGGGGCTGACACGCCGCGGCACCCACGACGGGCCGTCCTTCTCGGAGGGGCGGCCCGTCGTCGTCGGTCGGTCTTCGGACCTCGACCCGCGGCGACCGGCACGCCGAGCCCGGCGTCCGCGGTCGGCCCGCGTCCCGCGGTCGACCGGTGTCGGGCGGTCGGCGCACGCGGGGCAGGACGCCCGGCGTCAGTGGAAGCTCGGGGCCTCCGCCGCGCGGGTCCCGGTGATCCGGTAGACGTCGTAGACCCCGTCGACCTTGCGCACGGCGGACAGCACCGAGCTCAGGTGCGCGGGCTCGGCCATCTCGAAGACGAACCGGGAGAGCGCGACGCGGTCGCGCGACGTCGAGACGCTCGCCGACAGGATGTTGACGTGGTGGTCCGACAGCACCCGGGTGACGTCGGAGAGCAGCCGGCTCCGGTCGAGCGCCTCGACCTGGATCTGGACGAGGAAGAGCGAGCTCGCGCCGACGTCCCACTCGACCTCGACGATCCGCTCGGGCTGGTCGCGCAGGGCCGTGACGTTGTCGCAGTCCGAGCGGTGCACCGAGACGCCGAAGCCGCGCGTGATGAAGCCGACGATGTCGTCGCCCGGGACCGGTGTGCAGCACTTCGCGAGCTTCGCCCAGACGTCGCTGACGCCCTTGACCACGACGCCCGCATCCCCGGCCCGCAGGCGCCGTGACGTCCTGGCCCCGGGACGGGCGACCTCCGCCGCGTCCTCCTCGTTGCCCTGCTCCCCGCCCATCGCGTGCACGAGCTTCTGCACGACGGTGGCCGCCGAGACCTGGCCCTCCCCCACGGCCGCGTACAGGGCCGAGACGTCGGCGTAGCGCATCTCGTTCGCGAGGACGACCAGTGCGTCGTGCGTGAGCAGGCGCTGGATCGGCAGGTTCTGCTTGCGCATCGCCTTGGCGATCGCGTCCTTGCCGTGCTCGATCGCCTCCTCGCGGCGCTCCTTGGAGAACCACTGGCGGATCTTGTTCCGCGCGCGGGGGCTCTTGACGAACGTCATCCAGTCCCGGCTGGGCCCGGCGGTCTCGGACTTGGAGGTGAGGACCTCCACCACGTCACCGTTGTCGAGCGCGCTGTCGAGCGGCACGAGGCGGCCGTTGACGCGGGCGCCCATCGTGCGGTGGCCGACCTCGGTGTGCACGGCGTACGCGAAGTCGACCGGCGTCGACCCCGCAGGCAGGGCGATGGCCTCCCCCTTGGGCGTGAACACGAAGACCTCGGCGCCACCGATCTCGAAGCGCAGCGACTCGAGGAACTCGGCGGGGTCCGCGGTCTCACGCTGCCAGTCGACGAGCTGGCGCAGCCACGCCATGTCGGCCGCGCCGTCCACGGCTGCCGGGTCCTGCTGCTGCTTGGCGTGCTCCTTGTACTTCCAGTGCGCGGCGACGCCGTACTCCGCCCGACGGTGCATGTCGTGCGTGCGGATCTGGATCTCCACGGGCTTGCCGCCCGGGCCGATGACCGTCGTGTGCAGCGACTGGTACATGTTGAACTTCGGCATCGCGATGTAGTCCTTGAACCGGCCCGGGACCGGGTTCCACCGCGCGTGCAGGGCGCCCAGGGCGCCGTAGCAGTCCCGTACCGAGTCGACCAGGACGCGGACGCCCACGAGGTCGTAGATGTCCGCGAAGTCGCGGCCGCGCACGATCATCTTCTGGTAGATCGAGTAGTAGTGCTTCGGCCGGCCGGTGACGGTCGCCTTGATCTTGGCGCCCCGCAGGTCCGCCACCACCTGGTCCCGGACGACGGAGAGGTACTCGTCGCGGGCGGGCGCGCGCTCGGCGACGAGGTGGACGATCTCTTCGTAGACCTTGGGGTACAGCGTGGCGAAGCTGAGGTCCTCGAGCTCCCACTTGATGGTGTTCATGCCCAGGCGGTGCGCCAGGGGTGCGTAGATCTCGAGCGTCTCGCGCGCCTTTCGCTCCGCGGACGCGGCCGGGACGAACTTCCACGTGCGCGCGTTGTGGAGGCGGTCGGCGAGCTTGATGACCAGGACGCGGATGTCGCGCGACATCGCCACGACCATCTTGCGCACCGTCTCCGCCTGGGCGGCCGCGCCGTAGGTGACCTTGTCGAGCTTCGTCACGCCGTCGACCAGCATCGCGACCTCGTCGCCGAAGTCCCGCCGCAGGTCGGTCAGCGAGTACTCGGTGTCCTCGACCGTGTCGTGCAGGAGGGCGGCGGCCAGCGTGGGCGGCGTCATGCCCAGGTCGGCGAGGATCGTCGCGACCGCGACGGGGTGCGTGATGTAGGGGTCACCGGACTTGCGGACCTGGCCGCGGTGGGCGCGCTCGGCGACCGCGTACGCGCGCTCGAGGACCGACAGGTCGGCCCGCGGGTGGTTCGACCGCACCGCCAGGAGCAGCGGCTCGAGCGCGGGAGAGGCGGTGGACGTCCGGGTGCCGAGCCGCGCGAGCCGCGACCGCATCCCACCGAAGTCGGAGGCGCGGCGGATCGTCGCCGGTGTCGCCGCCGTCGGGGTCCCCACCGTGGGCGTGGTCACCGCGGGGGTCGGTGCACCGCCGCTGGGCGGGCTGCTGGTGGACACCGCGCCGCCTCCCGAGGCCTGCTTCCCGGTCCGGGGCGCCTCGGGCGTGGGCTCGCCGTGCGTCGTCGCCATGTCACCTCCCAGCCGCGGTCAGACGGTCCAGTCTAGTCGCCGACCGGGCGCGAGCCGGTGGCGCGCCGCCGGGTCTCAGAAGCCGACGACCACGTCGAGGCGCTGCCCCGCGAGCTTCTCGCGTCCGTGCAGGAACGTCAGCTCCATGAGGAAGCTGAGCCCGACGACCTCCCCGCCGGTGCGACCGATGAGCTCGACGGTGGCGGCCGCGGTCCCGCCGGTCGCCAGCACGTCGTCGACGACGAGCACGCGGGCTCCGTGGCCGATGGTGTCCGCGTGGACCTCCAGGACGGCGCTGCCGTACTCGAGGTCGTACGCGCCGGTGACGGTCTCCCGCGGGAGCTTGCCGGCCTTGCGCGCGGGGATGAACCCCGCACCCAGGGCGGCCGCGACCGGTGCGCCGAGGATGAAGCCGCGGGCCTCCATGCCGACGACGAGGTCCACCGGCCCGGGGGCCGCGGCGGCCATCCGGTCCACCACCGCCCGGAAGACCGGACCGTCCGCCAGGAGCGGCGTGATGTCCTTGAACACGACCCCGGGTTCCGGGTAGTCGGGCACGTCGTGGATGAGCTCACGCACGCGCGCGGCGAGCTGGTCCTCGGTCATGGGTGTCTCCCTGGAGGGGCGGTGGCGCGGCGGGCGTCAGCGGCGGTCGACGTCGTCGGGGTCCCGCGGGTCGGCGGTCAGGCTCGACGCGTCGTCGGGGACGCGGTCACCGGTCACGTAGGCCGTCGTGGCGTCGTCCACCACCTCGTCGTCCTCGACCGGCGGGTCCACGAGCTTGGCGATCGCAGCGCGCAGCCACCGGCTCGTGACGCCGGGGGACGTCTCGATCGTGACGACGTCGCCCTCGGCGGCCACGACGGTGCCGAAGAGGCCCGACCCGGTCATGACCTCCTGCCCCGGCACGAGGTTCTCGCGGAACGCCGTCGTCTCCTTCTGCATCTTCCGGGTCCGTCTGGTCATGAGCCAGAGGAAGCCGAAGGCGACGGCGAGGGGCAGCAGCAGTTCCATGACTTCTCTTTCGTCGGGGGCGACTCGCGGAGTCTAACGACGGGCGCGCCCCGAAGGTTCGCAGGTCCGTCCACCCGTGCGGCCCGGTGCGGTTCCGGTCAGGCGAAGAGCGTCGGCGCCGACGGTGGCGGGCGCAGGTGCAGGTGCTGCCAGGTCCGCGTCGTGGCGACACGGCCTCGCGGCGTGCGGCCCATGAGGCCCTCCCGCACGAGGAACGGCTCCGCCACGGTCTCGACGGTCTCCGGCTCCTCGCCGACAGCGACCGCCAGGGTCGTCAGCCCGACGGGGCCTCCCCCGAAGCGCACGCACAGGGCGTGGAGGACGGCCCGGTCCAGCCGGTCCAGGCCGATCTCGTCGACCTCGTAGACCTCCAGGGCCGACCGTGCCGCCGCGCGGTCCAGCGTGCCGTCCCCGCGGACCTGCGCCCAGTCCCGGACGCGCCGCAGGAGCCGGTTCGCGATCCGGGGCGTCCCACGCGAACGCCGGGCGATCTCGTTCGCCGCGGCGCGGTGCAGGTCCACGCCGAGCAGCCCGGCGGACCGCTCCAGCACGCGGACCAGCTCCTCGTCCTCGTAGAACTCCAGGTGCCCGGTGAACCCGAACCGGTCCCGCAGCGGGGCCGGCAGCAGGCCGGCGCGGGTCGTGGCCCCGACCACCGTGAACGGCGGCAGGGCGAGGCCGATCGCGTTCGCCCCGGCCCCCTTCCCGACGACGACGTCGACGCGGAAGTCCTCCATGGCGACGTACAGGAGCTCCTCGGCCGGGCGGGCGATGCGGTGGATCTCGTCGAGGAAGAGGACCTCGTTCTCCTCCAGCGAGGAGAGCACCGCCGCGAGGTCACCGGCGTGCTGGATGGCCGGGCCCGACGTGACGCGGACGGACGTGCCCAGCTCGGCTGCGATGATCATCGCCAGGGTGGTCTTCCCGAGCCCGGGCGGTCCGGACAGCAGGACGTGGTCGGGGGCGCGCCCGCGTGCGAGGGCCGCCTCGAGGACGAGCCCGAGCTGCTCGCGGACCACCCGCTGGCCGACGAACTCGTCGAGGCGCTTGGGCCGCAGCGCGGCCTCGGCGGCGCGCTCGACGTCCTCGGCGCCGCCCGAGACGAGCCGCTCGGCCTCCTCAGGCACGCCCACCGCCGAGCACCCGCAGCGCCCCGCGGAGCACCGCCGCGACGTCCTGGGCCGCGACGTCCTGGTCGACCGGGACCACGGCGGCGACCGCGTCCTGCGCGGCCTTGAGGTTCCAGCCCAGCCCGACGAGGGCCTCGGCGACCTGCGCCCGCTGGTCGGTGAGCGGCGGCGGGGCCGCGACCGCGCCCTCGGCACCCACGGGCGCACCGAGCCGGCCCGTGAGCTCCAGCACGATCCGCTGCGCACCCTTGCGGCCGATGCCGGGGACGCGCTGGAGCGCGGCGAGGTCCTCGCCGGCGACGGCGCGCCGCAGCGCGTCGGGCGTGTGCACCGCCAGCATCGCCAGGGCGAGGCGCGGGCCCACACCGCTCACGGTCTGGAGCGTCTCGAAGACGTCGCGCTCGTCGTCCTCGGCGAAGCCGAAGAGCGTCAGCGAGTCCTCCCGGACCACCAGGGCCGACGCGAGGCGTGCCTCCTCCCCCACCCGCAGGCCGGCGAGCGTCGTGGGGGTGGCGTGCGCCAGGAGGCCCACCCCGCCCACGTCGACGACGACGGCGTCCAGCCGCACGGCGAGGACGCGTCCCCGGATGCTCGCGATCACCCTGTCTCCTGTCCTCGACCCGTCCGCGACGCCGGCCGTGCCGTGGCGCGCGTCGGGGTGACCGGCGCGCACGCCGGACGTCCACCCGAACACCTGTACGAGCGGTCACCGTAGCAGGCGTCGCACGCACTTCCGTGTCGGCGCACCGGACCTCCCGTGGTGGTCAGCGTCCGCGTCGGCTGGCCGCCTCGGCGAGCGCCCACGCGCGCTGGGCCGGCGTCGCCGACGTCGTGCTGCGGGCCGGAACGCCGACGGCGTCCGGCACGCGCGCCGGCCGTGGCGCGGCCACGGGCCGCCACAGGTGGCAGATCCCGAGGGCCAGCGCGTCCGCCGCGTCGGCCGGGGACGGCAGGGCGTCCAGGCCGAGGATCCGCGCGACCATGAGCTGCACCTGGGCCTTCGGTGCACGCCCGTTGCCCGTCACGGCGGCCTTGACCTCGCTGGGGGTGTGCAGCACCACGGGGAGGCCGCGCCGGGCGGCGGCGACCATCACCACCCCGGAGACCTGCGCGGTGCCCATGACGGTCCGGACGTTGTGCTGGGCGAAGACCCGCTCGACGGCGACGCCGTCGGGGCTGTGCCGGTCGAGCCAGCGCTCGACCTCGGTACCGATCGTCAGCAGCCGCTCGGCCGGGTCGGCGTCCACGTCGGAACGGGCCAGGCCCACCTCGACCAGACGCACCCGGCGCCCGGGGGCGGACTCGACCACCCCCAGACCGCACCGGGTCAGTCCGGGGTCCACTCCGAGCACGCGCACCGGCCCAGTCTCCCAGCCGGGCACTCCGTCGGGCCGCCGACGCGCCCGTCCGAGGGGCCCGGCGGGCTCAGTCCTCGTCCTCCAGCTGGGCCATGACCTCGTCGGAGGCGTCGAAGTTCGCGAAGACGTCCTGCACGTCGTCGCTGTCCTCGAGCGCCTCGATGAGCCGGAGGATCTTCCGTGCGCCCTCCACGTCGACCTCGACCTGGGTGGCGGGGACGAACTGCGCCTCCGCCGAGTCGTAGTCGATGCCGGCCGCCTGCAGCGCCGTGCGGACGGCGACGACGTCCGTCGCCTCGCTCATCACCTCGAACGCCTCGCCGAGGTCGTTGACCTCCTCGGCCCCGGCGTCGAGCACCGCGGCCAGCACGTCGTCCTCGGTGAGTCCGTCGGACTTCGGCACGACCACGACTCCGCGCCGCGAGAACAGGTAGGACACGGACCCGGGGTCCGCCATCGCACCGCCGTTGCGCGTGAACGCGACCCGGACGTCGGACGCGGCGCGGTTGCGGTTGTCCGTCAGGCACTCGACGAGCACGGCGATGCCACCCGGGCCGTAGCCCTCGTACATGATCGTCTGGTAGTCGGCGCCGCCCGCCTCCTGGCCGGACCCGCGCTTGACGGCGCGGTCGATGTTGTCGTTCGGGACCGAGGACTTCTTCGCCTTCTGGATGGCGTCGAAGAGGGTCGGGTTGCCCGCCGGGTCACCCCCACCGACGCGGGCGGCCACCTCGACGTTCTTGATGAGCTTGGCGAACAGCTTGCTGCGCCGCGCGTCGATGACGGCCTTCTTGTGCTTCGTGGTGGCCCACTTGGAGTGACCCGACATACCCGTACCCCTCAACCACGCTCGGAGACGATCTGGACGAACAGGCGATGCAGACGCAGGTCCCCCGTGATCTCCGGGTGGAAGGAGGTGGCCATGACGTCGCGCTCGCGCACCGCGACGATCCTACCGGCGGCCTCCCCGCCGGCGACGCGTGCGAGCACCTGGACGCCGGGGCCGGCCTCCTCCACCCAGGGGGCGCGGATGAACACCGCGTGGACCGGTCGCTCGGCGCTGTCGGGGACGCCCTGGACGACGAGGTCCGTCTCGAAGGAGTCCACCTGGCGGCCGAAGGCGTTGCGGCGCACGGTCACGTCGAGGCCCCCCACCGTCGACTGCCCGGGCGCGGCACCCACGAGCCGGTCCGCCAGCAGGATCATGCCGGCGCAGGAGCCGTAGGCGGGCAGCCCGGCCCGCAGGGCCTGCTGCAGGGGCTCGTAGAGCTCGAACGTGCGCAGCAGCTTCTCGATCGTGGTCGACTCGCCGCCCGGCAGGACGAGACCGTCCACCGCCGCGAGCTCCCGCTCGCGCCGCACCGCGACCGCCCGCGCCCCCGAGGCCTCCAGCGCGGCGCGGTGCTCCCGGACGTCGCCCTGCAGGGCCAGGACGCCGATGACCGGGGGACGCGCTGCACGCGGGGGCTCGGGCTGGCTCACGGCGGACGATCCTACGTCCCCGTCGTCTCCTATCCTCCCGACATGGCACCCACCGACGACGTCGTCGCGACCCTGGCCGAGCGCGCCGGCCTCCTCGACGAGACCCACGCGGCGACGGACCGCCGCGACCGCTTCGCGCTGCCGGACGGCGTCGTGTACCTCGACGGGAACTCCCTCGGCGCGCTCCAGCGCCACGTGCCCGCCGTCCTTGCCGACGTGGTGCGGCGGCAGTGGGGCGCGGACCTCATCGCCTCCTGGAACGACCACGGCTGGTGGGACGCGCCGACGCGGGTCGGCGACCGGATCGCGCCGCTCCTGGGAGCGGCACCCGGACAGGTCGTCGTCGGGGACTCCACGACGGTCGCGCTGCACCAGACCCTCGGGGCCGCGCTGCGCCTGCGGCCCGGGCGTCGGGCGGTGGTCACGGACCCGGCCTCCTTCCCCTCCGACCTGTACGTGGTCGCCGGGCTTGCCGCGGAGCACGGACTGGAGGTGCTGCACGCGTCGCCGCGCGACGTGCCGGACCTCCTCGCGCGGCGCGGGGACGACGTGGCCGTCGTCGTCCTGTCCCACGCCGACTTCCGCACCGGCGAGCTGTGGGACCTGCCCGGGATCACGGCGGCCGCCCACGCCGCCGGTGCGCTCGCGCTGTGGGACCTCAGCCACACCGTCGGCGCCGTCCCGGCCCGCCTGGACGCGAGCGGGGTGGACCTCGCGGTGGGCTGCGGCTACAAGTACCTGTGCGGCGGCCCGGGGGCGCCCGCGTTCACGTACGTCGCGCAGCGCCACCAGGCGGCGTACCGGCCCCCGGTCCAGGGCTGGAACGGGCACGCCGAGCCCTTCGCCATGGACCCCGAGCACCGCTTCGCCGCGGGTGTGCGCCGGGCGCGGATCGGCACGCCGCCGATCCTGTCGCTGCTGGCGCTCGACGCCGCGCTCGACCTCTTCGACGACCTGCCCGTCGAGGAGGTGCGGGGCCGCTCCCTCTCCCTCAGCGGCTTCCTCGCCGACGCGGTGGAGGCGCTCGTGCCGGAGGTCGAGGTGGTGACCCCGCGCGAGGACGCCCGGCGGGGCTCCCACGTGAGCGTGGCCCACCCGGAGGCCTACGGGCTCGTCCAGGCCCTCATCGCCCGCGGCGTCGTCGGGGACTACCGGGAGCCGGGGCTGGCGCGCCTCGGGGTCGCCGCGCCCTACCTCACGCACGCGCAGCTCCTGCGCGCCGTCCTGGAGATGCGCGCGGTGCTGGACCGCGGGGAGCAGACCGCGCCCCGGGAGCGCCCGACGGTCACCTGAGCAGGCGTGGCTCGTCGCCGTGCCGCCCACACCGCGGGAGAGCAGGAGGCGCCCGGAGTGGGCGGTCGCTCAGGGCTGGTCGGGCAGCACCCGCGTCACGCCGTCCCACCCGCCGAGCAGGCCACGGACGACGCTCGCCAGCGGCGCGGGGAAGACCTCCTCCTGGACGACCTCGAGGTCGTCCAGG
>NZ_AXCW01000031.1 GCF_000603945.1 Actinotalea ferrariae CF5-4
TCCCACCAGCGGACCTCGTCCATGAACCCGCGCTCGACGTCCGTCCAGCCCGCCGTGGTCACCTCGTCCGGACGCGTGACCCGGGCCAGGAAGAACTCCTCGTCCTGGCGGACCGTCCGGCGCCAGAAGTCGAAGACGGCGCTGCGTCGCAGCACCGGCCCGACGAGCTCGTCCGCGCCGACCCGCAGCCCGGTCTCCTCGAAGAGCTCGCGGGCCGCAGCCTCGTGCGGCGTCTCCCCCGGGTCGATCCCCCCGCCCACCGTGAACCACCACGACCGCTCGGGCTGGTCCAGGTCGTGCCCGCGCACGAGCAGGAGCCGGTCGTGCTCGTCCAGCAGGATCACGCGGGCACCGCGACGGAACGGCACGCCGTCCTCGCCGACCACCCAGTCGGGTCCGAGCTGCGTCGGCAGGTCCTCCCCCGCGCTCACCACCCGCGCTCGGCGAGGCGGTGGGGCTGGGGCACCTCCTCCACGTTGATCCCGACCATGGCCTCGCCGAGGCCCCGGGAGACCTTCGCGATGACGTCGGGGTCGTCGTAGAACGTGGTGGCCTTGACGATGGCCGCGGCCCGCTCGGCCGGGTTGCCGGACTTGAAGATGCCGGAGCCGACGAAGACGCCCTCGGCGCCGAGCTGCATCATCATCGCGGCGTCGGCGGGCGTGGCGATGCCGCCGGCGGTGAAGAGGACCACGGGCAGCTTGCCGGTCGTGGCGACCTCCTTGACCAGCTCGTACGGGGCCTGGAGCTCCTTGGCGGCGACGAAGAGCTCGTCCTCCGGGAGCGCGGTGAGGGCCTTGATCTGCTGGCGCAGCGTGCGCATGTGCGTCGTCGCGTTGGACACGTCGCCGGTGCCGGCCTCGCCCTTGGAGCGGATCATGGCCGCGCCCTCGGTGATCCGGCGCAGCGCCTCGCCGAGGTTCGTCGCGCCGCACACGAACGGCACGGTGAACTGCCACTTGTCGATGTGGTGGGCGTAGTCCGCCGGCGTCAGCACCTCGGACTCGTCGACGTAGTCGACGCCGAGGGACTGCAGCACCTGGGCCTCGACGAAGTGGCCGATCCGGGCCTTCGCCATGACGGGGACGGAGACGGACGCGATGATCTGGTCGATCAGGTCCGGGTCGCTCATGCGCGCGACACCGCCCTGGGCGCGGATGTCGGCGGGCACGCGCTCGAGGGCCATGACCGCGACGGCACCCGCGTCCTCCGCGATGCGCGCCTGCTCGGCGGTGACCACGTCCATGATCACGCCACCCTTGAGCATCTCGGCCATGCCGCGCTTCACCTTCGCGGTGCCGATGACGTTCTGGGTGCTTTCGGTGTTCTCGGTCGGCACGTCAGTCCTTGCTCGTCGCGTGCGCGGGTGCGCAGGGGGTGGACGCCGCGCTCGTCGCGGCCCGTCCAGTCTAGACGGCGAGCCGCCGGCGCAGATCCTGCCGGAGCAGGTCCATCTCAGCCAGGAGAGCCGCCTCGTCACCCCGTCCTGCCCACCACCGGGCGCGGTCCGTCATGACCCGGTGCCGGTGGTGGGCCAGTCGCGAGGCGGTGGACTGGAAGTCGCGCATGGACCGGGCCGCAGCCGCCCCGCCGCGCGCCCGCGCCCAGCGCCGTGAGGCCCGCCGGGCGCTGAGCGAGGTGAGCATCCGCAGCTCCTGGGGCGCCAGCAACCCGCCGGCGGCGTACTCGGCGAGGCGCGCCCGGACGAGGCGGGCCTCCCGACCGCGCAGCCAGGTGACCAGCCCGACGACACCGAGGAAGAGCGGCACCTGGACCGTGACGTACAGGGAGAGGAAGGAGGCGTCGGTCCCCAGGGTCGCGGCGCCGTTCCACAGCGCGTGCAGCCCGACGGCGACGGCGAGCCCGACGACGAAGGCCCCGGCCCAGGCGCCCGCGGAGCGTCGGGCCGCCCAGCCCAGGGCCAGGCCGACGGCAGCGGTGAACAGCACGTGGGCGAAGGGTGACATGACGGCGCGGAGGACGAAGACCACCGCGACCGCCTCCCCGCCGTCACCGCCCGCGGCCGACTCCGCCACGGCCTGGCCGAAGTAGAGGATGTTCTCCACGAACGCGAACCCGGCCGCGACGGTCGCCGCGTAGACGACGCCGTCGACCGGCCCGTCGAACCAGCGCCGCCACCCGAGGAAGAGCAGGAGCACGCCGAGCGCCTTGATCCCCTCCTCCACGAGGGGGGCGACGAACGTCGCGGTCACCGCCCCGGCGCGCAGGTCGTCCAGGCCGACGACGAGCAGCGCCGTCTGGGCCCCGGAGTTGAGCACGAGCGCCACGAGGACCGACACCGAGGCACCCCACCCGAAGGCGACCGCGAGGGCCGGCCAGGGCTCCGGCTCCCAGCGGTCCACCCACAGCACGGTCCCCAGCACGGCGAGGAGCGGCAGGAGCGCCAGCGCGGTGGCGGCGGGAAAGGCGGGCGGGCCCACCATGAACCCCACGAGGCCCACGGCGACGAGGCTGAGGACGCCGAGGACGACGGCCGCCAGGAACGTCCCGGCGCCCGGTCGGACCCGCCGCGGCGCGACCGGCGCCGGCAGCGGCACCCACGCACCGGGCGGTGCGACCCCGCTCATCCGACGTTGCCCGGGCGGGGCAGGCCGTCGGGCCAGCCGTCGTCGATCTCCACGGTCCGCGGCATGACGGCCCTGCCGTGCAGGCGCAGCAGGCGGACCAGCACCTTCCGGCGGACGCGCTGGGTCTGGGCGACCGCCTCGTTGTGGAAGCGGCGCGCGAGCTGGACGCGGTACCACGAGGCGGCGACGGCCTCCACGATCTCTCCGGCCAGGTCGTCCTGCCCGAGCGCCGCGACCTCCTCGGGGTCCGCCAGGGCGGTGCGCAGCGTGAGCGACAGCTCGCTCTCCGCCATCTCCCGCTCCGCCGCGCCGGGCAGGCGCCCGCAGGGATCGTCCGCGAGGTGCGCGACGTCCTGCACGAGGTCGACGTCCCCGCGGCCACCGACCGTCAGGGCCGACCAGGCGGCGTCCGCCAGCAGGACGCTGCTCGCGGGGTCGAGCGCCCCGGCCGCGGCGAGCTCGGCGGCCGCCGACGCGCGGCGCACCAGCTGGTGGTCGAGGGCGTGCCGCGACGACGCCACCTTCCGGTGCAGACGGTCGAGCCGGTTCGCGGCCAGCCACACGAGCCACACCAGGAGCAGCAGCGCGGCGACGACCACCACCGCGACCTCGGACCAGGTCATCGCTCCCCCCGCAGACCGGCGGCCCAGCGGGTGCGGCGGGACCGCGGGTCCTCGCCCACGCGGACCTTCGGGCCCACGCCCGAGAGCACGGTCTCGTACACGGTGAGCACCTGCTCCGTGACGGTCGACCAGTCGTACCGACGCACCACCTCTGAGCCGCGCGCGACGACGCGCTCGCGCATCCCGGGGTCGCGGAGCACCCGGAGCAGGGTCGCCGCGAGGTCCGCCCCGTCCCCGGTGCGGAACAGGACGCCCGCGTGGCCCTCGTCCAGCACCCGCCGGAACGCGCCGAGGTCGCTCGCGACCACCGCCGTCCCGGCGCTCATCGCCTCCACCAGCACGATGCCGAAGCTCTCCCCGCCCGTCTGCGGCGCCACGTACACGTCGACGGAGCGCAGCAGCGCCGCCTTCTCCTCGTCCGTGATGCCCCCGAGGAACTCCACGGAGCGGGCGTGCTCGCCGAGCGCCTCCCGTGCCTCCGACGCGCCCGTGTCACCGCGGCCCGCGACGAGGAAGCGCGCACCGGGCAGTGCTGCCAGCACGGCCGGGATCGCCGAGGTCAGGACGGGCAGGCCCTTGCGCGGCTCGTCGAGCCGGCCGAGGAAGGCGATCGTCGGTGCGTCGGGCGTGCCCGTCCACCGCGGGTCCGGCGTCGCCTGCTCGAACGGGTCGACGTACACCCCGTTGGGGATGACGACGGCGTCCCCGCCCAGGTGCTCGACCAGGGTGCGGCGCGCGTCCTCGGAGACGGCGATCCGCGCCGAGATCTTCTCCAGGCTCGGCCGGACCACCGGGTAGGCCATCTGCAGCGCCCGGGAGCGGATGAGCGCGGTGTGGAACGTCGCCACGATGGGGCCCTCGGCGATCCAGAGGGCCAGCATCCCCAGGCTCGGCGTGACCGGCTCGTGCAGGTGCAGCACGTCGAAGTCCCCGGCGGCGAGCCAGCGGCGTACCCGGGCCGCGCTCACGGGGCCGAACGTCATGCGCGCGACGGCGCCGTTGTAGCGGACCGGCACCGACCGGCCCGCGGGGGTCATCTGGACGGGCACGGGGGTGTCGTCGTCGGCGGGCGCCAGGATCGAGACCGTGTGGCCCCGCTCCTCCAGGGCGTGGGCGAGGTCGCGGACGTGGAACTGCACGCCGCCGGGCACGTCGAAGGAGTACGGGCAGACGATCCCGATCCGCAGCGGTCGGTCGATCATGCGCCGCCCCCCGCCGCGTCCGGTGCCACGGCCGACGGCGCCACGCGGCGCGCCGGGTCGAGGTCGGCGACGAACACCCGCTGCAGCATGTGCCAGTGGGTCGGGTCCGCCGCGATGCCTGCCGCGACGACGTCGACCCAGCGCTGGGTCAGCGCCGCGACCTGCTCCGTCCGGTCCCTCCCCTCCGGCACCGTCACGGCAGGGTGGAAGTGGATGACGACGCCCCAGCGGCAGCCGGCCGCGCGCCGTCGCGCGCCGCGCAGGCGCTCGTGCTGCACGGTGACGGGCAGCAGCGGTGCGCCGGTCGTCACCGCCAGGGCCGCCGGGCCGGCGGCGACCCGGGCCCGCTCGCCGAAGAGCTCGACCTCGATGCCGCGCGAGGTGAGGTCCCGGTCCGCGAGCAGCGGCACGAGCAGACCGCCCCCGCGCACCGCCCGGACCAGGTCCCGGAACACCTCCCCGCCGTCGTCCAGGGGCAGGATGCGCACCCCGGCGCCCTCCCGGAGCCGCAGGAACTCCTCGAAGACCTCCGCCGGCTCCAGCCGCTCGGCGACGGTGAGGACGGGCGCGACCGCGCGCGTCGCCCAGGCGCCGGCCAGGTCCCAGTTGCCCTGGTGCGACAGCGCCAGGACCAGGCTCGACCCGTCCTGGAGCACCGGACGGACGTTCTCGAGGCCCTCGGCCCGCACCCGTGCGTCGATGCGCTCCCACGACAGCCGCGCGAGCAGGAACGTCTCCGCGTAGTAGCGCAGGTACGTCCGCATCCCGGCGCGGCTCAGCCGCCGCAGCTCCCGGGGTGACGCGTCGGGGCGCACCCGGGCGAGGTTCCCCTCGAGCCGCCGTACCCCGGACCCACGGCGTGCCCAGGCCACGTCGGCGGCGACGTGCATGACGCCTCGAACCACGGGCTCCGGCAGCCGTGACGCGACGTGCCAGCCCACCAGGAGCGGGTGCGTCGCCAGGCGGCGGCTCACGGGGCCGCCGCCGTTCCACCCGCGGCCAGGAACTGGCGCCGCACGTGCACGACGCGCTGCACCACCGTGACCAGGCTCGCCAGCGCGAGGACCCCGAGCACGACCGTGAGCACCGCAGAGGGCAGGCCCAGGCCCACGCCCAGTGTCGTCGTCAGGACCACGACGAGCCGGTCGGCCCGCTCCGCGATGCCGACGTCGGCCCGCATGCCGAGCCCCTCGGCCCGCGCGCGGGCGTAGGGCACGATCGAGCCGAGCACGAGGCAGGCGAGCGCGAGCACCGCACCGACCGGGTCCTCGCCGCGCCCGGCGAGGTAGAGGACCAGCCCGGTGAAGATCGCACCGTCCCCGAAGCGGTCGAGGGTCGAGTCGAGGAACGCGCCCCACGTGCTCGTCCGCCCCGACCGCCGGGCCATGGTGCCGTCGAGCAGGTCAGACAGCACGAACACGGTGATGACGAGGGTGCCGAGCACCAGGTGGCCGAGCGGGAAGAGCGTCAGGGCGGCGACGACGACACCGAGCGTGCCCAGGACCGTCACGGCGTCCGGGGACACCCCGGCACGCAGCAGTGCGTCCGCCACGGGGTCCACGACCCGCGCGACGACGCGGCGCAGCCGGCGCATCAGGCGTCCGTCCCGGTCGGCGCGGTCGGCCCTGCCGGCGCTGCCGACCCTGTAGGCCACGCCGCGACGAGCCGCTCCCGGGTGTCCCCGAGGAGCTCCGGCATCGCCTTGGTCCGTCCGACGATCGGCAGGAAGTTGCTGTCGCCCGCCCACCGCGGCACGACGTGCTGGTGCAGGTGCGCGGCGATCCCGGCGCCGGCGACCGCCCCCTGGTTCATCCCGAGGTTGAACCCCTGGGGCGCCATCACGCCCCGCAGGACCCGCATGGCGGTCCGGGTCAGCGCGGCGAGGTCCGCCACCTCGGCATCCGTGAGGTCCGTGTAGTCGGCGACGTGCCGGTACGGCAGCACCATGAGGTGCCCGGAGTTGTACGGGTAGAGGTTGAGCACGACGTAGCAGGACCCGCCGCGGTGCACGACGAGCGACTCGGCGTCGTCGTCGCTCGCCGCGGCGCGGCAGAACGGGCACGCCGACGGTCCCGCGTCGGACGGCTTGTCCTGACCGCCCAGGTAGACCATGCGGTGCGGCGTCCACAGACGGCCGTAGCCGTCCGGCTCCCCGGCGAGGTCCGCGCCGTCCTGCAGGCCCGACCCCTCGTCGCTCCCCCGGTCCGTCACGGTCAGACCTGCGTGCGGGCGCGGACCGCGTCGACGACGCGGCGCACCGCCTCGTCGACGGGCACGCCGTTGTCCTGGCGGCCGTCGCGGTAGCGGAAGGACACCGCCCCGGCGGCCACGTCCTCCCCGCCGGTGATGAGGACGAAGGGCACCTTCTGGGTGCTCGCCGTCCGGATCTTCTTGCCGAAGCGGTCGTCGGAGAGGTCGACCTCGGCACGGATGCCCTCGGCACGCAGGCGCGTCACGACGTCGGTGAGGTAGTCGTTGAACGGCTCGGCGACGGGCACGGCCACGACCTGCACCGGTGCGAGCCACGCCGGGAAGGCGCCGGCGTAGTGCTCGGTGAGCACGGCGAAGAACCGCTCGATGGAGCCGAAGAGGGCCCGGTGGATCATGACCGGACGGCGCCGGGTGCCGTCGGACGCCGTGTACTCCAGGTCGAAGAGCTCGGGCAGGTTGAAGTCGAGCTGGATGGTCGACATCTGCCAGGTCCGGCCGATCGCGTCCTTGGCCTGGACGGAGATCTTCGGGCCGTAGAACGCCGCACCGCCCGGGTCCGGGACGAGGTCCAGGCCCGACGCCGTGGCGACCTCCTCCAGGGTCCGGGTGGCCTCCTCCCAGACCTCCTCCGACCCCACCGACTTGTCGGGGTTGCGGGTCGACAGCTCGAGGAAGAAGTCCTCCAGTCCGTAGTCCTTGAGGAGCTCCAGCACGAAGGTGAGCAGGCGCGTCAGCTCGTCCTTCATCTGCTCCGGCGTGCAGTAGATGTGGGCGTCGTCCTGCGTGAAGCCCCGGGCCCGGGTCATGCCGTGCACGACGCCGGACTTCTCGTACCGGTAGACGGTTCCGAACTCGAACAGCCGGAGCGGGAGCTCCCGGTAGCTGCGCCCCCGCGACCCGAAGATCAGGTTGTGCATGGGGCAGTTCATCGGCTTGAGGTAGTAGTTCTGCCCGGCCTTGCGCAGCGTGCCGTCGGCGTCGCGCTCCTCGTCCATCTGCATGGGCGGGTACATGCCGTCGGCGTACCAGTCCAGGTGGCCCGAGGTGCGGAAGAGCTGCTCCTTGGTGATGTGCGGGCTGTAGACGAACGAGTACCCCGCCTCGACGTGGCGCCGGCGCGAGTAGTCCTCCATCTCCTGGCGGATGATGCCGCCGCGGGGGTGGAAGACGGCCAGGCCGGAGCCGATCTCGTCCGGGAAGGAGAAGAGGTCCAGCTCCGTGCCCAGGCGGCGGTGGTCGCGGCGCTCCGCCTCCGCGATCCGGTCCAGGTACGCCTTGAGCTCGTCCTTGGTCGGCCACGCCGTGCCGTACACGCGCTGGAGCTGCGGGTTCTTCTCCGAGCCGCGCCAGTAGGCGGCGGCGGTCCGCGTCAGCTGGAAGCCGTTGCCGATGAGCCGCGTGCTGGGCAGGTGCGGGCCGCGGCACAGGTCCTGCCAGGCGACAGAGCCGTCCCGGCGGAGGTTCTGGTAGATGCTCAGGCCACCCTGGCCGACCTCTACCGCCGCACCCTCCGTCTGGCCCGCCGAGCCCTTGATGCCGATGAGCTCCAGCTTGTACGGCTCCGCGGCCAGCTCGCCGCGGGCGTCGTCGTCCGACAGCTCCCAGCGCCGGAAGGTCTGGCCCTCCTTGACGATCCGCTGCATGGTCTTCTCGAGGCTCTTGAGGTCCTCGGGCGTGAAGGGCGTGTCCACGTCGAAGTCGTAGTAGAAGCCGTCGGTGACCGGCGGCCCGATGCCGAGCCGCGCCTGCGGGTGCAGCTGCTGCACGGCCTGGGCGAGCACGTGGGCGGTGGAGTGCCGCAGCACGGCCAGGCCGTCGGGCGAGTCGATGGTGACGGCCTCGACGACGGCGCCCGCGGCGAGCGGGGTGGCGAGGTCGACGAGCTCCCCGTCGACGCGCAGGACGACGACCTCGCGGCGGTCGGCGTAGAGCTCCGTGCCCGTCGTGCCCTCCTCCAGCGTCTTCTCGACACCATCGGCGGTCAGGGTGATCTGTGGCACGTGCGCTCCTCGGTCTGGACGGCGCGTCGATCGTACCGACGGGTCATGGGCACGGCCTGCACCGCACCGCACCGCACCGGCACTGCACCGGCACCGCACGGGCACCTCGTGCACGGCGCCGGCCCGGCACCGGCACGGCATCAGGCCACGAGCCGGGCACGAGCGGGTCGTGACCGGGCCGCGAACGGTGCACGGCGGGGGCAGCAGGCGGGCCACGGCGCGGGTCCGGCCGCACGGCCGCTGCGCCGGACGGGTGATGCCGGGGCATGCCCGCTCGAAGATCACCCAGGACCAAGGGCCCAAACAGGGTCGGTGACCTGCGACGGAGCCTCGACCGACGGAGGAGCCGGAACATCCGTCCGATCGGGGGATCACACAGAAAGATCAGGTGGGCGATACTGGGTTCGAACCAGTGACCTCCTCGGTGTGAACGAGGCGCTCTACCACTGAGCCAATCGCCCTGCACGCCGGTCGGTCACCCGGTGGCGCGGAGATGATGCTAGCGAATCGCAGGCCGTTTGCCGAACCTGGCACCTAGGCTTGCCGATGAGAGGTTGGGAACGACACGGACGATACGGACGCAGGCCGACCGGGTCGTCGGCCCTCGGCCGTACCGGTCGTGGTGAACGTCCCGCACGGGAGACCCCGGGCGGGAGGGGGACGGGGACGCGACGAGCGGCTTCGCCGGATCGGAGGGGTGGCGATGACCGAGCCCGCACGTGATGTCCGCGAGGTCGTCCCGATGCACCTGGTGCTCCCGGACGCCAGCGTCCTGCCCGTCAGCGCCGAGCTGCACTTCGCCCCGGCGGACCCGTACACCGTGCGCGTCGTCTTCCGCGGCGCCAGCTCCACCTCGACCTGGCTCATCGGCCGCGAGCTCGTCGCGCACGGCCTGCTGGCCGACGCCGCGGCGCCCGCCGGCACCGGTGACGTGCGGATCTGGCGCGACGAGGACCCGGCCTACCTGCTCGTGGGCCTGAGCGGGGTCGAGGGCGACGCCCTCCTCGCCGGTCCGGCCGAGCCGTTCGTGTCCTTCGTCGCGGCGACGGTCGCCCTGGTGCCGTTCGGCTCCGAGGGTCCCGTCATGGAGGACGAGATCTCGCGGCTCATCGACACGCTCCTCGACGCCTGACCCGACGGCGTCACGGGTCGACGTCGTCCGCCGCCCGCGTCGCGTAGAGGTCGACGACGCGCTGCGTGAGCGGCGAGATGTCGAGCGGCGTCGCGTCGAGCCGCACCACGGGGACGGTCGTGCGCACCGAGCCGGTGAGCACCAGCCCGCTGCCCCGCCCGACGACGTCGTCGAGCACCGACCAGGGCAGCTCACCCGGCGCAGCCTCGCGGACCGGGAGGCCCGCCGCCGTCGACCACTCGAGCACGAGCGCGCGCGTGATGCCCGCGAGGCACCCGCTCGACAGCGGCGGGGTCAGCAGCTCCCCACCCACCTCGACGAACACGTTGCTGCCCGTGCCCTCGCACAGGTCCCCCACCGTGTTCGCCAGGAGCGCCTCGTCGGCGCCCTGCGCGGTCGCGCGTGCCAGGGCGACGACGTTCTCCGCGTAGGAGGTCGTCTTGAGGCCGACGACCGGGGACCGCTCGTTGCGGACCCACGGCACGCGAACCGCCCGCGCCGGCGCGGGCGCGGGGACCGCGCCGCCCGGCCCCGCGACCACGACGACGGTCTGCGGCTCCCCGGGCGTCCGGGCGGACCCGAGCGGTCCGAGGCCGGCCGTCACGGTGATGCGCAGACGCCCCGCACCCGGCGCCTGCCGCAGGACCTCGGTCACCGCGTCCCGCAGGAGGTCCTCGTCGGGGTCGTCGAGACCGAGGCCGCGCGCGGAGGCGCGCAGACGGTCGAGGTGCCGGGTCAGCGCGAACGCCCGGCCGCCGACGACGCCGCACGTCTCGAAGACCCCGTCCCCGACGGTCAGACCGTGGTCGACCGGGCTGAGCACCCGCTCCCCCGGCGCCAGCACGCGACCGTCCGCCCACACGACGAGGCCGCCCGCTGCTCCCCCGACGCCGGCCCCGGCCGCGCCACCTGCTCCGCCCACGCCCTGCCTCCTGTCCGGTCCTGCACCGCGATGTGGTCCCTGCGCGCTCACGGCGCCGAGGCCAGGCCGATGAGCCGGTGCGCCTTCAGCTCGGTCTCGCGCCACTCCTGCTCGGGGTCGCTCCCCCAGGTGATGCCGGCTCCGGTCCCGAAGGCGAGCCGGCCGCCGTCGTCGGGCCGCCACCAGAACCCGCGGATGCCGACGGCCAGCTCGGCGGTCCCCCGGTCCGCGTCGATCCACCCGATGGTGCCGCAGTAGGGCCCACGCGGGACCGGCTCGACACGCCGGATGTGGTCGAGGGCGCTGCTCTTGGGGGCCCCGGACACCGATGCCGGGGGGTAGGTCGCGGCGAGCAGCTCGCTCCAACCCGTCCCGGGCAGCATCCTGGCCCGGACGGTGGTGACGAGGTGGACGAGGCCGGGGTGCGCCTCGACCGCGAGCAGGTCGGTGACCTCGACGGTGCCCGGGACGCCGACCCGCTGGAGGTCGTTGCGCACCATGTCCGCGATCATGATGTTCTCGGCCCGGTCCTTGTCCGTGAGCCCGGCCTCGGTCACGGCGGTGCCCTTGATCGGGCCCGAGGAGACGTGGCCGTCGGCGACCCGCAGGAACAGCTCCGGCGAGGCCGACACGACCCAGACGGGGTCGAACCCGGACCGCGCCGGCACGTGGACGCCGCCGGCGTACGGCGCCGGGTTGCCCCGGTCCAGGACGCTGGAGAGGGCCTGCGCGTCCGGCTCGCCCCCGTCGGTCGCAGGCAGCGGGGCGCTGAGCACCCGGCAGAGGTTGACCTGGTAGACGTCGCCCTGACGGATCGCCTCGCGGACGTCCTCGACGCGTCGGCGGTAGGCGTCGGGACCGAGTGACGAGGTCCACGACGACGACGCGGGGCCGTGCCACGTCCGCTCCGGCTCACGGTGCGGGTCCACGGCGCCCGGGTCCGGCGTGTCGGGACGGCGGCGGACGTGCTCGAACCTCCACGCCCGGACCGGACCCTCGAAGTCGCCGACGACGGCCCAGAAGCCGCCTCGGCGCAGCGGTGCGTCGTCCTGCAGGAGGTCGACGCACTCGACGGCTCCCGCGGCGTCGACGCCGGCGAACCACGCACGCCCCTGCGGGGCACCGGGCGGCTGCTGCACCGGGCCACGGTAGCGGCGGGACGTCGGACCGAGCGCCGCAGCACGTCGGCCGGGGCCGGGACGAGCGACGGAGCACCGCGACGGTGGCCCGTCCGTCGACGTCCGGAGCCCGCGCCCGACCCGCAGGACCGGGACCGAGTTGGACGTTCGCCCCGCCAGTCGTTAGAGTCCTCAACGCCGCACAGCGCCGGGGAGACCCGGCCGGTGCAGCGCGGACGTGGCTCAGTTGGTAGAGCATCACCTTGCCAAGGTGAGGGTCGCGGGTTCGAATCCCGTCGTCCGCTCGGAGGCGACATTCCCGTGTCGGGGTCACCCCGACCGAGGCTTGAGCCTACGGTGGAGTGGCCGAGAGGCGAGGCAGCGGCCTGCAAAGCCGTATACACGGGTTCGAATCCCGTCTCCACCTCGCAGCAGACCGGGCGTGAGCCCATGGGCGATTGGCGCAGCGGTAGCGCGCTTCCCTGACACGGAAGAGGTCACTGGTTCGATCCCAGTATCGCCCACCAGCAGCACCGCAGGTCAGAGGCCGTTCCGGAGAGATCCGGGGCGGCCTTCCGGCATGTCGTGGGGCGGTGCGGAGAGACCGGTGCTGCGGGGCGGGGGCTCACGCCGGGCACCCCATCGGCTCGACACCGCGACGAGCCCGGCCAGGACGCTGCCGACGACGGTCGCCACCGTCGAGCCGATCCCGTAGGACATCGCCTCCTCACCCGAACCGGCGAGCAGGTACCCGCTCCGGACGTCGAACCAGACGTCCAGCATCGCGAGAGCGACCACGAGCGGCAGCTGCGGGAGGCCCACGATCAGGGCCCCACCGGCGCCGACCGCAGGTCTGCGCCGGGCGACGACGTGGGCGACCACGGGCGCTGCCGTCAGCACGGCGAGGAGCCAGATGAGGGTCACCGCAGGAGCAGTCTGCGCACCGGCCGGGTCACGGAAGAACTCCGGCACGAAGACGAGCGCGGTCGCCACGGCAGACATCGAGGCGGCGACTGCGATGTCCCGCCGCGAAGCCGCCGTCGTGTGGTGCGAAGTCCGGCTGACCATCGTGGCCTCACGACCCGTCGGCGGTGCTGAGGTGCTCATGCTATCCCTGGACGCTCTGAGCAGTCCGGGCTTCGACGGACGCTCCGGTGTGGAGGTCGGCTCGCTCTCGGCGTCTTGGGATGTGGACGGCGCCGGGCAGGCAGGTGACAGGTCGGCGTCGGACCATGGTCTTCGGGAAGCGACCTGCAGGAATGCTTTGCCTGAAGCGGACGTGGAAACACCCGCATCTTGCCCTTCCCCCGACCATCTGTTGCCGCGGCCACCCTGGAAGGTATGGGATTTGCGGATGGTCATGATCAGCATGACGGCCGGCGGGTCGTCCTCCGCGTCCTGGGTCCGGGAGCTCGAAGCGAGCATCAACGGGGCCTTCGCCCCGATCGCGGAGGCGGTGGGTGCGGTGATCTTCGCCCAGGTCACCGTCCTGGGTGTGACGTTCCCCGTCCTCATCGCCTGGCTCATCGCCGGCGCGATCGTCTTCACCGTCGGGCTCGGGGTGATCCAGGCCCGGGGCTTCGGTCACGCGCTGGCTCTCGTCCGCGGCCGCTACTCGCGGGACAGCGACCCGGGTGAGGTGACGCACTTCCAGGCGCTGTCCTCGGCCGTGTCCGGCACCGTCGGGCTGGGCAACATCGCCGGCGTCGCGATCGCGGTCACCATCGGCGGCGCGGGGGCGACCTTCTGGATGATCGTCGCGGGCCTGCTGAGCATGGCGACGAAGTTCGTCGAGTGCACCCTCGGGGTGAAGTACCGGGAGGAGCACGAGGACGGGACCGTCACCGGGGGGCCCTTCCGCTACCTGCCCATCGCGTTCGCCCGGTTCGGCCGGGTGCCGGCCCGGGTCCTGACCACGGTCTTCGCGATCTCGATCTTCTTCTTCGGGCTCACCGGCGGGAACAGTCTTCGGCCGCACCCGCCGCAACGAGCGGATCTTCCAGTACGTCTTCGTCACCTTCACGGTGCTGGGGACCGTCCTGTCGCTCGGGGACGTCATCGGCCTCGCCGACGGGATGCTCTTCCTCTGCGCCTTCATCAACGTCCTGGGCCTCTACCTCCTCTTCCCGGTCGTCCGCCGGGAGCTGCGGAACCACGTCGCGGACCTGCGCAGCGGGCGCCTCACGCCGGTCCGCGAGGAGGAGAAGGTCGGCTGAGGTCGCGCTCCGTTTCGGGCTCCCGGAGCCCATAACGGAACCCCGACCACCCTCGTCGAGCCTCGCGCCCAGGCCGGGGAGCCGGTTTCGACAGGGCCGCGGCATCGCTGAGCCGTTCGGATGACTTTCACCCGGGTGATCGACGCACCGCCCCATACTGGCCGGTCAAGGGACGTTTTCCGCGGACCCCACCGAACCGGACGGAGACGTTGTGCGAGACCTGGCCCCGGAGATCTGCCGTCAACGCGTCGTCGTCGAGGGCCTGTGCACCGAGCCCATCGGCGAGCAGTCGATCAAGGACTACCTGTCCGAGCTGTCCAAGGCGATCGACATGATCACGCTCCTGGAGCCGGTGACCCACCAGTCCCCCCTCTACGGCTGGGCCGGGTGGATCCACTGGGAGACGTCCGGTGCGCACTTCTACGCGTGGGACGTCCCGCGCCTGTTCTTCAGCGTCGACGTCTACGCCTGCAAGCCGTTCTCCGCCGCCGCCGTCGTGGACCTGACCCGGGAGTGGTTCGGGGCCACGGAGATCGTTCACAAGGAGTTCTGATGGCCGCACCCCTGACGATGCACTTCGACGTCTCCGGCGACCTCCTGGCCGGCGCCCGCGACTGCGAGGCCGAGGTCTTCCTGCGTTGGTACGGCAACTCGCGCGAGCAGCTGGCCGAGGAGTACGGACCGTACGAGGACAGCTCGGCCTTCCTCTGCATCGCCGACGAGCACGGCGACGTCCTCGCCGCCGCGCGCCTCGTGGCGCCCGGGGGCGCGTCGGGGCTCAAGACGCTGACCGACGTGGGGCGCGAGCCGTGGAACGTCGACGGCGCGCGGTCCGCGCGGGCGGCGGGCGCCGAGCTGGAGACGCTCTGGGACGTGGCGACGATCGGGGTCCGGCGGCAGAGCGCCGACACCGCGCGGCTCTCTCTCGCCCTGTACCACGGCATCGTCAACGTGTGCCGGGCCAACGGCATGAGCGGCTTCGTCGCCGTCCTCGACGAGCGGGTCCGGCGGCTGCTGGACTCCGTCGGCATCGTCTCCCGGACCCTGCCGGGAGCCTCGGCGGCGCCCTACCTCGGCTCGCCCTCGAGCACTCCCGTCTACGTGCTGCGCAACTACATGTTCGACCAGCAGCGGCGGGAGTTCCCGGACGCCTACCGGCTCGTCACGCTCGGCCACGGGCTCGACGGCATCGCGGTGCCCGGGCTGGACCACTTCCGGTACGACCGCTTCACCGACGCCGACCTGGCGCGTTGGCAGACCGGCGAGCTGGCCGATCTGCCGATCATGGCCTGACGGGCCGTCTCCCTCAGCGGTCGGGCGAGCCCGGGAGCATCCCGCGCAGCGCCACCAGCGACCTCCATCGGGCGATCCACGGGGCCACCTCCTCCGCCGCCATCGGCTGGGCGATGTGGTACCCCTGCAGCACGTCGACGCCGAGGGGAAGCAGCGCCGCGGCGACGGCGGCGTCCTCCACGCCCTCGGCGACCATCCGCAGGTCCATCGCGCGCGCCATCTGCGTGGTGGTCTGGACGATGAGCCGGCTGCGCTCGTCCTGCAGGACGCGCGCGACGAACGACCGGTCCATCTTGAGCTCCTGCACGGGGAGGTCCCGGAGGTAGGCCAGGGAGGAGAACCCGCTGCCGTAGTCGTCGATGGAGAGCTGGACGCCGTGCCCCCGGAGCTGGAGCAGGACGGCCCGCGCGCGGTCGGGCTCCGCGAGGAACGAGTCCTCCGTGACCTCCACGGTGACGCGGTCGGCCGGGACGCCCGAGCTGGTCAGGGCCGCCACGAGGGTGGGCACCAGCGAACCGGCCACCACCTCCTCCGGGGCCCAGTTGACCGCGACGCGGACGTCGAGCCCGGCGTCCAGCCAGCCGCGCAGGTCCTCGACGGCCCGGAGGAGCACGGTCTCCGTGAGGGCGGGCATGAGGCCCACGCGCCGGACGTCGGGCAGGAAGGAGGCGGGGCCGAGGAGCCCCTCGGTGGGGTGCTGCCAGCGGACCAGGGCCTCGAACCCGACGACCTGGCGGGTGCGGGCGTCGACCTGCGGCTGGTAGCGCAGGACCAGCTGGCCGGCCGACAGCGCCTGGCGCAGCTCCTCGCCACGGCGCAGCCGATCCCGCGCCAGCCCGTCCAGGGACGGGTCGAAGAGCAGTGCGCCGACCCGGGAGTGCTTCGCCTCGTACATCGCGATGTCAGCGCGGCGCAGGAGGTCGGTCGCCGCGGCGGGGCCCCGACCGTGCAGCGCGATGCCGACCGAGGCGTCGATCGCCAGGTCGAGGTTCTCCACGCGCACCGGCGCGGAGATCGCCGTGCGCAGCCGCTGGGCCGTCTCGAGCAGCAGGATCTCGTCCCCGCGCGGCACGAGGACGGCGAACTCGTCCCCCCCGAGCCGTGCGATGAGGACGCTGGGTGGGAGGGCCCGCCGCATCCGGTGCGCGAGGGTCACGAGGATCTCGTCGCCCGCCGTGTGCCCGAGGCTGTCGTTGACGTCCTTGAAGCCGTCGAGGTCCAGCAGCAGGACGCCGACGTCGTCGCCGCTCTCGAGCGCGGCGTCCGTCGCGGCCAGCAGGGACCGCCGGTTCGGCAGGCCGGTCAGCTCGTCGGTGAGCGACAGCCGCATCGCCTCGGCGGCGCCCCGCGCCTCGCGCAGGGCGAGCGTCATGCGGAAGCCGGCCGCGACGAGCGTCAGCAGCGCCACGACGCGGACGACCCAGCCCACCGTCGCCCACGGGTCGAGCACGAGCACGACGAGCGCGAGGCCCGAGGCGGTGACGAGGATCGTCGTGCTCTCGCGGGCGTCCGGACGGCCCTCCGGGGCGCCCGGCGGCACGCACCCGGCGGCGACGAGCGCCGCGAAGCTCACGCCCCACAGCGCCTGGAGGGCCACGCTCGCGGTGTACGTCTCGGTGGACAGGCTCCCGATCAGGCTGCTGTCCGCCACGGCGATCCCGAGGAAGCCCAGGGCGAGCATGAGGGTGCGCACGGACCGGTCCCGCTGCCGCAGCACCATCTGCGCGATCACCATGATGGACAGCACGAGGTTGATGAGCGGGAACAGCACGGCCAGGAGCAGCGCGAACCCCCCGCGGACGCCGGTCCCGGACAGCGGTGCGAGGACCGCGAACCCGGCGAGGCAGACCGCCGCGCCGCAGACGACGGCGGCCTCCGTCCACGCCACCGTGGAGGTCGCCATCCGCCGCGGGGCGTCGACCTGCAGGAAGGCCGCGAGGGCGAGGTAGGCGAGGACGCAGAGCACCTCCCCCGGTGCCGGGAAGGTCACCGCGTTGAGCGTGCGGCCGACGCTGACCCAGGCCGAGCCGGCGGCCCAGAGCGCCACGCCGCCGCCCAGGAGCAGGAGCGAGAGCCGACGATGGGGCTCCCGCACCGCGGTGAGGACCACCCGTGTCAGGAGCAGCCCGAACACGCCCGCCAGGGTGATCACGAGGGCGACGTCCTGCTCGGCCCCGTCCAGCACGAAGCTCGACGCGACCCCTGTCCCGGTGACGACCCAGGGGCCCGCGCGCAGGACGCGTCCGACCCGGGCGTCACGCCCGGGGGACTCGGCGGCGCCTGCCATGATCACCTCGGGCACTCACGGGCGCGTCGCGCGCCCTGAAGGGGCAGTTCGGACGAAACTGACCTCTCGTTCATCGGCACCCCGGTCCCAGCCTTGAGAAACATCACCCGCTCCGGCGGACCGACGCCGCTCGTCAGGGTGCCCGGGCAGCGGTCCGCGCCGCCGGTCCCGCCGCCTACGCTGGTCGCCATGGAGAGCTCGGCGCCCCCGCTGGACGCGCCCGTGGTCGTCGTCGGCGCGGGGCTGGCCGGGCTGGCGTGCGCGCGACGTCTCCACGCGGCCGGGGTGCCCGTCCTGGTGCTGGAGGCGTCGGACGGCGTGGGTGGACGCGTCCGGACCGACGTGGTCGACGGCTTCCGGTGCGACCGGGGCTTCCAGCTCCTCAACCCGGCCTACCCCGAGGTGCCCCGCGTCCTCGACATCCCCGGGCTGGACCTGCGCGCCTTCGGACCAGGGGTCGTCGTGGCGCACGCAGGCCGTCGTCACCTGCTCGGCGACCCGCGGCGTCTCCCGGCGTCGCTGCCGGGCGACGTGCTGGCCGGGGGCAGCCTGCGCAGCAAGCTCGCGTTCCTCCGCTGGGCGCTCCCCGCGCTCGGGCCCGTGGACCGCCTGCTGGCGCAGGAGGACGGCCCGCTGGGCGCCTCCCTCGACCGCGCCGGGGTGCGCGGGACCTTCCGCACCGGCGTCGTGGACGGCTTCCTCGCCGGCGTCCTGGCGGACGACAGCGGCGAGACCTCGACGGCCTTCGCGCGCCTCCTCGTCCGCACGTTCGCGCGCGGCCTGCCGGGCGTGCCCGCCCGAGGCATGGGCGAGGTGCCCCGCCAGCTCGCCGCCGGACTGCCGGCCGGCTCCGTCCGCCTCGGCACCCCTGTGGTCGCGGTGGGGCCGGACCGGGTCCGGACCGGGGACGGCGTCGAGCACCGGGCCGCCGTCGTCGTCGTCGCGACCGACCCGGCCACGGCGGGGTCGCTGGCAGGGGTGCGCGTGCCGCCGATGCGCGGCCTGACGACGTACTGGCACACGACCCCGGTCGGCTCGGGCTCCCCCGCGACCCTGCCGGTCCTCCACCTCGACGGCGACCGGAGCGGACCGGTCGTCAACACGGCCGTCATGACGGACGTCGCGGCGGAGCTGGCCCCGCCGGGCCGCACCCTCGTGGCGAGCACGGTGCTCGGCGTGACCGGCGACGGGGCCCAGGAGCGCGCCGTCCGCGACCAGCTCGCCCGGGTGTACGGGGTGGCGACGACCGGCTGGGAGACCGTGGTCGTGCACCGGATCCGCGAGGCGCTGCCCGCCCAGCTGCCCCCGCTCGTGCGGCGACGACCCGTGGTCCTCGACGACGGCGTCCTCGTCGCCGGCGACCACCGGGACACCGCGTCCATCCAGGGAGCCCTGGTGTCGGGGCGGCGTGCCGCGGACGCCGTGCTGGCCCGGCTCGGGTCCCCGCCGTCGGCGGGGCCGCCGAGCGCCTCCGCCGCTCGCGGCTGAGGCACCGTCGAGACGCACTTGCACCGTCCCGCGCGCTCCGCGACAGTGAGCGCGACGCCCCCCAGCCGAGGAGACCCCGTGGACGATCGCGAGCACACCTGGACCGAGCCGGCGACCGAGCGGCCGGCGCCGTCGGGCGTGCTGACGTTCGCGCTCTGCCTGCTCCTGCTCCTCGGGGCGTTCGCCCTCATGGCCTTCGGGTTCGACCAGGCGTCCGGTGCGCTGTTCACCGTGGGCCTCGTGCTGGCCTGCGCCGCCTTCGCGATCCCCATGTCCGCGCGCAGCTGAACCACCGCTGACCGGCGCCGCGCGGCCCGCCGGGCGGCAGCGCGCCGCGCGGGATACAACGGCACGCATGGTGAGTGCGCCGCAGCCCGCGTCGACGTCGTCCCGGCTCGGGCGGCGGGACCGACCAGGCCTCGACGAGGCCGTCGAGACGGTGCTCGGGCCCGGCGCGCGCCTCCGCGAGGCCCAGCGCGACGCCCTCGACGGCCTGGAGACGCACGACACGCTGCTCGTCGCCCGGTCCGGTGCCGGGAAGACCGCGGTGTACGCGATCGCCACGCTGCTCGCCGGCAGGACGACGGTGGTCGTGTCGCCCCTCCTGGCCCTCCAGCGGGACCAGGTGACGGCCCTGCGCGCCGCGGGGCTGCGCGCGGAGGCCGTGAGCTCGGCCCTGGGTGCCCGACGACGCCGCACCGTGGCCGAGGCGGTGCGCCGGGGGGACGTGGACGTCGTGCTGCTCGCACCGGAGCAGCTCGCCCGGGAGGACGTGCTGGAGGACCTCGCGCGGGCGGGGCCCGGGCTGCTCGTCGTCGACGAGGCGCACTGCGTCAGCGAGTGGGGTCACGACTTCCGCCCCGACTACCGGCACCTCGGCGGGGCCCGCCGTCGGATCGGCGACCCGCGCGTGCTCGCGATGACGGCGACGGCCTCGCCGCGAGTGCGGGAGGAGGTCGTCCAGGGTCTGGGGCTGTGCGGGGCGCGGGTCCTCGTCCACGACGCCGACCGGCCGAACATCTGGCTCGGCGCCCGGACCGTCGCCGGTGAGGCGGAGCGCGACCGCGTGGTCGTCGAGGCCGCCACGTCGACGGCCGGCGCCGGGATCGTCTACGCCCGGACCCGACGCCAGGTCGAGGACCTGGTACACGCGCTCGGCGCCGCGGGCGCGTCGGCCCTGGGCTACCACGCCGGCCTGCCCGCCGACGAGCGCCGGCGCACCGAACGGGCGTTCCTGTCGGGCTCGGCCGACCTCGTCGTGGCGACCAGCGCCTTCGGCATGGGGGTGGACCGGGCCGACGTCCGGTTCGTCGTGCACGCCGGAGCGCCCCCCTCCCTCGACGAGTACTACCAGGAGGTGGGTCGGGCGGGCCGGGACGGTGCGGCGGCCGTGGCGGTCCTCGTCCACGACGCCGGCGACGTCGGACGGAACCACTACCTGCGCGCCGGCGGCACGCCACGGGACTCGACGCTCCGCCGGGTCCTGGGAGCGCTGCCCGCCACGGGCGCGCAGCACGCGCCCACGCGCTCGGAGGTCGGCGCCCGAGCCGGGACGAGCGCCCGGACCACCGCCCGGGTGCTCGGTCTCCTGGCCGCCGTCGGCGCGGCGCGGGGGGACGGGGACGCGTGGTGCCGCGCGGACGACCGCTCGCCGACCACGGTGCTCGCCGCCCTGCACGAGCACCACGAGCGGATCACGGCGTTGGAGCGGTCCCGCGTCGAGCTGGTCCGGACCTACGCCGAGACCACCGACTGCCGTCGGCGCGTCCTGCTGGAGCTCCTCGGCGAGGAGCACCCCGACCGGTGCGGCACGTGCGACACCTGCGACGCCGGAACCAGTCGCGACGTGGCCGACGACCGCGTCCGCGTGGGTCAGGACGTCGACCACGCCGACTGGGGGCGCGGGACCGTCAGCGTGGTGGAGCCGGGCCGGATCACGGTGCTGTTCCCCGACCGGGGCTACGTCGCGCTCGACGCGGACGTCGTCCTGGACAGCGGCCTGCTCACGCCGCTCCCGGGCACCGCCTGAGCGGGGTGTGGCCGCGCATCCGGGTCGGGCGTCTCCTACGGTGGGCGGGGCGACCGGGACGACACGAGGAGGACGGATGCTCACCACCGAGGTGGCGGACCGGGTGCACCGTCTGGAGCACGCCTACGTCAACTGCTACGTCGTGGCGGGCGACGACGGTCGGGTCCTGCTCGTCGACGCCGGGCTCCCGGGGATGTGGCCCCTGATGGGCTTCGCCCTGCGGGAGCTGGGCCACCGCCCGGAGGACGTGGCCGGCCTGGTCCTCACCCACGCGCACTTCGACCACGTCGGGTTCGCCGTCCGGCTCCAGGAACGGCTCGGCGTCCCGATCTGGGCGCACGAGGCCGACCACGCGCTCGCCGCGCACCCGTACCGCTACGCGCACGAGAACCTCCGCGCGGGCTACCCGTTCCGGCACCCGGCGTCGCTGCGGATCCTCGCGGCGATGGCCCGGGCCGGGGCGCTCAAGGTCCGGGGTGTGCGGGACCTCCTCCCGGTCGCGGACGGGGACGTGCTCGACCTGCCAGGGCGACCCGTGGTCGTCCTCACCCCGGGTCACACGTTCGGCCACGTGGCGCTGCACCTGCCCGACCGTGACGTCGTCCTCAGCGGGGACGCGCTGGTCACCCTGGACCCCTACACGGGGCTGGACGGCCCGCAGATCATCGCGGGCGCCGCGACCGCGGACTCCGAGCTGGCCCTGCGCTCCCTCGACCGGCTCGCAGAGACCGCCGTCGGCACGGTCCTGCCGGGTCACGGCGAGCCGTGGACCGACGGCGTCGTGGCCGCGGTCACGGAGGCGCGGGCCATCGGTGCCCACTGAGCCCTGATCCACCGGTCTGAG
>NZ_AXCW01000032.1 GCF_000603945.1 Actinotalea ferrariae CF5-4
CGTCGAGCGCCCGATGCCGCCGCCGTCCTCGCCGAGCCAGGCCCAGCGCGCTGCGGGCATCCCGGCGGCGGAGTCCCGTCAGCCGCAGCGGCCCGAGCCGGCCCCCCGGCCGGCCCAGGAGCGCAGCGCGCGGCTCGGTGTGGTCCTGGCCCAGGAGGGCGACCTCGACCTGGACACGGCGCTCAAGAAGATGATCGAGCTCGGCGCCTCCGACCTCCACGTGACGGCCGGAGCGCCCCCGAACGTCCGCCTGGACGGCGCGCTCCGCCCGCTGGAGGGCTTCCCGAGCATGCTGCCGGACGCGATTCAGCGCACGCTCTACGGGATCATCAACCAGCGTCAGCGGGAGACGTTCGAGGCCAACCTCGAGCTCGACTTCGCCTACGCGGTGCGCGGCGTCGCCCGCTTCCGCGTGAACCTCTACCAGCAGCGCGACTCCCTCGGGGCCGCCTTCCGCGTCATCCCCTACGAGATCAAGCCGCTCGAGGCGCTCGGCGTCCCGCCCATCGTGGCCAACTTCGCCAACATGCCGCGCGGTCTGGTGCTCGTGACCGGCCCGACGGGGTCGGGCAAGTCGACGACCCTCGCGTCGATCATCGACCTGGCCAACCGGACGCGGCCGGACCACATCATGACCGTCGAGGACCCGATCGAGTTCCTGCACCGGCACAAGAAGTCCCTCATCAACCAGCGCGAGGTGGGGGCGGACACCCACTCGTTCGCCAGCGCGCTGAAGCACGTGCTGCGGCAGGACCCGGACATCATCCTCGTCGGGGAGATGCGCGACCTGGAGACGATCTCGGTCGCTCTCACCGCCGCGGAGACCGGCCACCTGGTCTTCGCCACCCTGCACACGCAGGACGCGGCCCAGACGATCGACCGCATCATCGACGTCTTCCCGTCCTTCCAGCAGGCGCAGGTCCGCACCCAGCTCGCCTCCTCGCTCCAGGGGATCGTCTGCCAGACGCTCTGCAAGCGCGCCGACGGTCCGGGCCGCGCCGTGGCCACCGAGGTGCTCCTGGCCACGCCGGCCATCCGGAACCTCATCCGCGAGGGCAAGACCCACCAGATCTACTCGTCCATGCAGGCCGGTGCCCAGATGGGCATGCACACGATGGACCAGCACCTCGCGGAGCTGGTCAAGAACGGCAAGATCACGTACGAGCAGGGGCTCGAGAAGTGCCACCACGTGGCGGACTTCAACCGCCTGACCGGCCGGGCCGGCGACGGCGGCGGCGGCACCTCGCTCGGCGCGATGAGCGGGGGAGACCCGCTCGGCGCCGTCAGCCTGGCCAACGGGAACCAGCAGTTCGGAGGGATGGGCTGATGGCCACCGCGACGAAGACGTTCGAGTACGCGGTCCGGGACCGCAGCGGCAAGCTGGTCAAGGGTCGCGTCGAGGCGCCCAACCAGGCGGCCGTGGCCGGGCGCCTGCGCACCATGGGCATGGCACCGGTCTCCATCGAGGAGGTCTCGAACTCGGGGCTCTCAATGGAGATCAACATCCCCGGCCTCAGCGACCGGATCAGCCTCAAGGACATCGCGGTGATGTCCCGGCAGATGGCCACGATGATCAACTCGGGTCTCTCGCTGCTGCGGTCCCTGTCGATCCTCGCGGAGCAGACGGAGAACAAGGCGCTAGCGAAGATCGTCGCTCAGGTCCGCACCGATGTGGAGACCGGCTCCTCCTTGTCGCTGTCGTTGGGGAAGCACCCGAACACGTTCCCGCCGCTCATGGTGAACATGGTCAAGGCGGGCGAGGTCGGCGGCTTCCTCGACGAGGTCCTGCTCTCGGTCGCGTCGAACTTCGAGGCGGAGGTCAAGCTCCGCGGCAAGATCAAGAGTGCGATGACCTACCCGGTCATGGTGTTCGTCATGGCGATCCTCGCGACGACGGCGATGCTGCTGTTCATCGTGCCGGTGTTCAAGGGCATGTTCGAGGGGCTCGGTGGCACGCTGCCGTTGCCCACGCAGATCCTCGTCTACCTGTCCGAGGCCATGCGGTACGTCGCCCCGGTGACGCTCGTCGCCCTCGTCGCGTTCTTCTTCTGGTGGGGCCGCCACAAGAACGACGTCGCCGTCAAGGAGAAGATCGACCCGCTCAAGCTGAAAGTGCCCGTCTTCGGGCCGCTCTTCCAGAAGGTCGCGATGTCCCGGTTCACCCGGAACTTCGGCACGATGATCCACGCGGGCGTGCCCATCCTCCAGTCGCTCGACATCGTGGGGGAGACCAGCGGCAACATCGTCATCGAGCGGGCCGCCCGGGACGTCCGCGAGTCCGTGCGCACGGGACAGTCCCTTGCCGGGCCTCTGGCGCAGCACGCGGTGTTCCCGCCGATGGTGGTGCAGATGATGGCGGTCGGCGAGGACACCGGCGCGCTCGACACGATGCTGCACAAGATCTCGGAGTTCTACGACCAGGAGGTCGAGGCCACCACCGAGGCGCTGACCTCGTTGATCGAGCCGCTCATGATCGCCATCGTCGGCGTCATCGTCGGCGGCATGATCATCGCGATGTACATGCCGATCTTCAAGGTCTTCGACCTCATCCAGTGACGGCACGCCCGACGGCGCGAGAGGCTGCGCCGTCCGGGTGAAAACCGCAGGTAGATCGTCAGGAGCGCTCAGTGCCAGGCGTCGTCGGTCGATGAACCACATGTAGTACCTCAGGCCGGGGGGACCTCGGCACTCACACCGCAATCGAAGGGCAGATCCATGATCGCTCGCGTCAGCAAGGCTCTCAACGACAAGGACAAGGGCTTCACGCTCATCGAGCTCCTCGTCGTCATCATCATCATCGGCATCCTGGCCGCGATCGCCATCCCGGTCTTCCTCAACCAGCGCCAGAAGGGCTGGGACGCCGCCGTCCAGTCCGACCTGAAGAACGCGGCGACCGCCCAGGAGACGGTGCTGACGGAGACCGGGGCCTACTTCGCCGGCGTCGTCGCCGCCGCCAACCTCGGCGCGGAAGGCTTCCGCTACTCCGCCGCGGCGAACTACACCGGCGCTACTCCCGCGATCACTGCGGTCACGCGTGGCGCCACCAACGCAGACTCCTTCTGCCTGAGCGCGACGTCCGCGTCGGGCGAGATCTGGGTGTACGACAGCGCGCTCGGTGGCATGCAGCCGACCACGGTCAACGCCTGCCCGTGATTCCGCGGAGCCACCAGCTGCTCGTTGATTGACCGGTGGGGAGGGAAGGACTTCATCCTTCCCTCCCCACCAGGCTGTGCGGGACCATCTTGACCGGGACGAAAGGGGCGTCGATGAGTCGGCTGCTGCACCGTGTTCGACGCGAGGACGCAGGGTTCGGCCTCATCGAGGCTGTCGTCGCCCTCCTCATCGCCGGCGTTGTCTTCGGCGCGCTCGCCACGTCCCTCATCGCCGCAGTCCAGGCCTCGCTCTACAGCCGCCAGAACCAGCAGGCGACCGACTTCATGACCCGTGAGCTCGAAGATGCGCGCGCGCTCGACTTCGGCGCGCTGGCGCATCCGGCTGCTCCCGCTGCCGTCGCGCCCCTCGAGTCGTGCGGAGCCGGCACCTGCCTGCGGGTCGAGAGCGTCCCCGAGCCGCTCGTGGTCGAGTCCGGCGGTGCCATCGACGACAGCAAGACCCTCCTCGGCCTGGAGACGAACAACACCGAGTACACGGTGCGGACCTTCGTCACCCAGGCGCTGGGAGAGCCGGTCGAGAACCTCCGTCGCGTGACGGTCGAGATCTCCTGGCTCAACCGGGGGGTCGAACGCACGAGGTCCACATCGACGCTCGTCGCCTTCGTGCAGCGAGGCCTGCCACTGCCCGTGTTCCGCGTCGACCTCGCCGAGCCGGCGCTGACCCGCAACCCCGGGGGCACCTTCGCGTTCGAGATCACGGTGACCAACCAGGGCGCGCCGGACACGTTCGACCTGGCGCACAACGGCGGCTCGAACTGGGCGTTCTACCTCGACGACGACGGCGACGGCTCCTTCGACCCCGCCCTCGACACCACCGTCGTCACCGACACCGGACGGCTCGACCCCGCGTCCACAGTCACGTTGTTCCTCGTCCGGCAGACGACCGCGACGTCGACGCTAGGCACGCAGACCATCGTGGCGACCGCGACGTCGCGTGGCCAGCCCCTTGCGACGGGTGGCAGCAAGAGCGTCCAGGCCGTGGCGACGCTGCAGAGCGGCGTCATCACGCCGCCGCCGCCGCCCGGTCCGGGTCCGTACACCCCGCTTCCCCAGTGCGTCGCAGCGACCACGCCCACCATGCCGGTCGGCAGCGGTGCGTACAGCGCGCTCGCCTACACGCTGCAGCACAACGGCGTCGGTGCCAGCGCCCTTCAGTCCCAGATGTACATGGGCACGGCGGCGGGCGACGAGACCGTCCTGTCGCCGTACTCGACCGACCTCGACAGCGCAGCCCTGGGCCGGATCCTCCGGCCCGTGCCGGCCGGGACGGCGACTGACGCGCAGATCCTGGCGCTGGCCGACCCCACCCGCTACGCGGACTGGGCGCTCCAGTACAACCGGAAGGCCGACGTCCAAGGTCAGCCGGTGCTCCGCGTGTGGGTGCAGCGGCACACCGGTACCGGGCCGGTCGCGCTCAAGGCGGTGCTCTACGGGGCGACCTCCTCCGGTGCGAGCCTCAGCCGCACCCCATGGACGTCGGCACCCGCCGATCTCGGCACCCTCTCCTGTGTCGTGGCGGCGACCCCCGGCTGGCAGGAGGTCTGGATCACCCTGCCGGACATCGGGACCAGGACCGTGCAGCGCAACGGATGGATGGGGGTCCGCCTCGTGGCCACGCACACGACGACCGACGAGGTGCGCCTCGCCTACGACGTGCCGGCGCAGTTCGCCGCCACGCTCACCGCGAGGGTGAAGTGAGTCGGGTAGGGCGGCCGAACAGCGGCCGCGACAGCGGGCTCACCCTCATCGAGCTGCTCGTGACGATGCTGCTGCTGGGCGTCGTCTCCACGCTGGTGGTCACGGCCGTCTCGCAGTCCGTGCGCGTGCTCACCCAGACCCAGGACGAGAGCACGGGCCTCAACGACGCCAAGACGGTTCTGGACCGCGTCGCCCGCGACATCCGTCAGGCCCGGTCGGTGAGCTGCACGCCCACCGCAGCCGATCCCGACCTCTGCTTCAAGAGCCTCACGCTGTGGATCGACGCCGACTCGAGCTACACGCAGGAGGCGGACGAGCGCGTCACGTGGGAGCTCCAGCTCAACGCCGACGGCGAGCACTACGACGTCTGGCGGATCGAGGGCGACCCCACGGACCCTCTGTCCCCGCGCCAGGTGCAGGCGTCCTCCCTGATCGTGGACGTCCTCTTCAAGTACTTCGACGAGGCCGGTAACGAGATCCAGCCCGCCGACGCCGACATCGTCAACTTCACCATGCAGTACGACGCGATCCTCGACCGGGGGACCGAGCGCCGGGAGGCCGCGTTCTCTGCGCGCCTCAGGAACAAGGGATGACCATGCGTGACCGCATCCGCACCGTGCTCCGCGGGGACCGCGAGGCGGGCCTCGGCCTGATCCTCGTCATCGGCGTCTCCGTCTTCGTGTTCACCATCGCGATGGCCGCGACGGCGCTCGCCGTGAACGGCATCGCGCAGAGCCGCAACCGCACCGGGTTCGAGACCTCCCTCGCCCTGGCGGAGACGGGCATCGACCGCGCCATGGCCTCGGTGCAGATCGCCTACGACGAGATGGGGCTGGACTACCCCATCCCGGGTCCGGCCAGTGCGGTCGACCCGGACCCGTGGTGCGAGGACACCCCGATCACCTTCCCCGCGTCGAACCCCGACGGGGTCTTCGCCTCGGAAGAGGAGGAGCAGGCCTGGATCGTCCCGGTGCTCGAGTCACTCGTCGGCACGGACTGCATGATCACCGACGAGCTCGGCCAGTACGTCGTGGTGAAGCCTGTCTCGGCCACCCCCAAGTACGGCAAGGTCTACGCCCTCGCCGCGATGCCCTCGTTCGCGGAGGCCGAGCGCACGCGGGTCGTCAAGAGCGAGTACATCTTCATGCCGTTCCGGCCGAGCCACGCCATCCTCGCGGGCGGCGACCTCGACATCTCGTCCAGCACCCTGGTGGACGGGGTCGACGCGGCGGCGCGGGCGCAGGCCGCGGTGCACTCCAACGGGTCGATCACCGGCAGCGGCAACCCGACGGTGTACGGACCGGTCACGTCCACGGGCACGTCGTCCGTCACGTCGACCCGTTTCTTCGGCAACACCGGGACCAGCGTCGAGAACAAGGCCACGATCGCCATCCCCGACGTCAACGCGTTCCGCACCCGGGCGGTCGCGCCGCTCGGTGCCCGGGCGTCCTGGTACGACCTGTGCCCCAACGGGGACGTCCGGCAGTACGCCGACCCGGCGACGCCGTGCTCCGCCAGCGCCACGTTGATCGGGACGGCGACCGCCTCCACGGCGGTCCGCGGCTGGCTGTGGGACAGCACGAGCCGCACGTGGATCGCCACGAGGAACGCGCTGGACGGGACGTACTACGCGCACGAGGCGAACATCAACATGTCCACGGGCGTCGCGACGTTCCCGAGGATGACCCTCATCGCGTCCGCTGCCGACCGCACCAGCTGCACCGCGAAGACGTACGGCAACATCACGTGGGACCACTACAACCTCGTGGCGCCCTCCTACGGCAACATCTTCATGCTCGCCGACACGGACATCGTGACGACGGCCAACTTCTCGGCGGGGCGGCTCACGCCCGACATCATCAGCGGGATGTTCATCGCCGGCGACCAGATCGAGATGCAGACGTCGAGCCAGGGGGCCGTGGGCTCCGTCGTCACGGCGGACCAGTGCCCCACGCCACCGTCACGGGGCCTCATCACGGCCTCGCAGGTCAAGAACCCGGCCGTCTTCTTCGACCCGAACTCCGAGGCGCCCTTCTCCAGCATCATCACGACCGCGCTCTGGCTGGACTACGGACGAGGCTGACCGGTTCGACGGGCGACATCCGCCACACTTCGGTCCGTGCACGTCATCACCACAGCCGTCCTGGGCCTGCTCGTCGGGTCGTTCCTCAACGTCGTCGTCTGGCGGGTGCCCCGCGGCGAGTCGGTCGTCCGGCCACCGAGCGCGTGCCCGGCCTGCAGTCGCCCCATCCGTCGCCGGGACAACGTGCCCGTCGTGTCGTGGTTGCTCCTGCGTGGACGATGCCGGGACTGCTCGGCGCCGATCTCCGCGCGGTACCCCCTCGTGGAGGCGGCCACGGCCGCGGCGTTCGCACTCGTGGCCTGGCGTCTCGGCGCGACGTGGGAGCTCCCGGCCTACCTGTGGCTCACCGGCGCCTGCGTGGCGCTCGTGCTCATCGACCTCGACGTGCACCGGTTGCCGGACGCGATCGTGCTGCCCTCCTACCCGGTGGTGGTGTGGCTCCTCGTGGTGGCCACCCTTGCGCCCTCCGGGGCCGCGGAGTGGGGCGACCTCGCGCGGGCGGGCGCGGGGGGAGCGATCCTCTTCGCCGCCTACTTCGTGATGGCGGTGGCCTACCCCGGGGGGATGGGCTTCGGCGACGTCAAGCTCGCCGGGCTCCTCGGCGTCGGACTCGCCTGGCTCGGCTGGGGCTCGCTGGTGGTCGGCGGCTTCGCGGCCTTCCTGCTGGGTGGTCTCTATTCCCTCGGCCTCCTCGCGCTACGACGCGCCGGCCGGGGGACGGGCATCCCGTTCGGCCCCTGGATGGTCGCCGGCGGCGCCGTCGGCGTCGCGGTGGGCGAGCCGCTCTGGCGCGCCTACCTCGGCCTGCTGACCTGAAGTCACAGTCCCCGTGTCCCGGCCGATCAGCCCGCGAAGATGACCCGCCAATTCACTCATCTAGGCGACGCCGGATGCCGATAGGCCGGTGAGACGTTCGAGAGAGGACCGACTGTGGCCACCACCCGCGTCGTCGGGCTCGACATCGGCACCACCTTCGTCCGAGCGGCGGAGCTGGAGTTCGGTGGCGGTGCCCGATCACATCGGCAGACCCCCACCCTCCACAGGTACCACCAGGTACCGCTGCCCCTGGGGGCGGTCCGGGGGGGCGAGGTGCACGACTCGACGACCGTGTCCGCGGCGCTCCGGCAGCTCTGGGCAGAGGGTCGGTTCAGCACCCGGGACGTCGTCATCGGCGTGGGGAACCAGCGGGTCCTCGTCCGCGAGCTCGAGATGCCCTGGATGCCGCTCGCGCAGGTGAAGGCGTCCCTGCCGTTCCAGGTGCAGGAGCTGCTGCCCATGTCGGTGGACGAGGCGCTGCTGGACTACTTCCCCATCGGGGAGTCGACGGGCCCCAACGGGCGCGCCATCCAGGGGATGCTCGTCGCGGCGCAGCGGGACACGGTCACCTCCAACGTCCTGGCGGTCGAGGGCGCCGGCCTCCGGCCGAGCATGGTCGACCTCAACGCCTTCGCTCTGCTGCGGGCGATGGTGCGGGGTGAGCTCGCGGAGCGGGTCGTCGCGCTCGTCGACATCGGTGCACGCGTGACCAACGTCGTCGTCGCCGCCCAGGGGCTGCCTCGCTTCGTCCGGACGCTGCCGTCGGGCGGCCACGACGCCACGGAGGCCGTCGCCAGCGCGCTCGGCATCTCCGCACCTGAGGCGGAGTCGGTCAAGCGGGAGGTCGGGATCGGGCTCTCCGTGCCGGCCGACCGTCAGGCGGCCGCGGAGGCGGTCGCCACACCGACGCGGTCCCTCGTGGAGGCCATCCGGAACACGTTCGTGTACTACCAGGGCAACCACCCCGGCGCCGGCATCGAGACCGTCGTGCTGACCGGCGGCGGCTCGCACCTGCCCGGGCTCGGCCAGTACCTGGCCAGCGCGAGCCGGCTGCCGGTCACCCTCGGGGACCCGCTCTCGACCGTGAAGGTGCACAAGCAGGTCAACCGCGCGGCGTTGAGCGGTGCGGAGTCCCTCGTCGCGATGCCGATCGGCCTGGCCTACGGAGTTGCCGCATGACCTCCACACTCAGCGCACCCCCGCAGTCGCGCGGCAAGGACGCCCGGCGGAAGGGCCGCAGCGACGCCGTCGGCGGCGGTCTGCCCCAGGTCAACCTGCTGCCGCCCGAGGTCCGGGCCGCCCGCGGCCTCAAGGTCGTCAAGCGGTGGCTCCTCATCTCGATCGGCCTCCTCGTGCTCGTGATCGCCGGCGTCTTCGTATGGAGCGTCATGGAGCGGTCCGTGGCGCAGGAGTCGCTCGCCCAGGCGCAGGCCGAGACCGCGCGGCTTCAGGACGAGGAGCAGCAGTACGCGGAGGTGCCCCTCGTGCTCGGGGCTCTCGACAGCACGACAGCCGCCCGCGAGCTCGGGATGTCGACGGAGGTGAGCTGGAAGCCGTACCTCGACGCCATCACCGCCGTGCTTCCCGCCGACGTCAGCATCGAGTCCATCGGTCTGTCGAGTGCCACACCGATGGCTCCCGCGGCGCCACCCGCGAGCCCGCTCGAGGCGCCCTCACTGGCGCAGCTGACCTTCACGGGCCAGACGAGCACCGTGCCGGACGCCGCCGCCCTGATCGACGCCCTGAACTCGGTCCCGGGTCTGGCGGACGCCTGGCTGGTGTCGGCGGCGGTCGAGGGCATCGACGGCACCACGTACTACCTGATCACCGGGACGGTGCAGGTCTCGGACGCGGCCCGCGCGCAGCGCTTCGCGTCCACGGAGGGGGAGTGACATGGCGGACCGTACCAAGGCGCCCCGCGCCACTGGATGGGTGCTCGGCACCATCGCTTTTGCGACGGCCCTGGGGGCCGGGAGCTACTTCCTCGCGATCGCGCCCGTGCTCGACGAGACGTCCCAGGCCCGGACCCAGGCGGAGTCCGTCGAGCAGGCGAACGACCTCCAACGCACGAAGATCGCACGCCTCAAGACCCAGTTCGCGGAGCTCGACACCTACAAGGCCGAGCTCGCCGCGCTCCAGGTCCAGATCCCGACCGAGGCGGACCTCTCCGGGTACTTCCGCCAGCTCCAGGACATCGCCACCGCGCGCCAGGTCACGCTCCTGGGTCTCGCGACCCAGAGCGGCCAGGCGGTCGTGCCGGTCGCCGCAGTCCCGGGAACGGCGTCTGCGACGGTAGAGCCCCCGGAGCCGGCCGAGCCCTCAGAGCCTGACACGTCCCCGGACGCGCCGGCGTCGCCGGCACCCGCTGAGCCGGAGGCACCGACCGCACCAGCGGGGTTCGTCGCGATCCCGGTCGCCATCACGGCGCTCGGCACGTACGAGGACGTCGTGGCCTTTCTCGCCGACGCACAGGCAGCCACCCCCCGCCTGATGCTCGTGATCGACTTCGTCGGCACGGCGCAGCCCGCTGCGGACGCGAGCGCAGGCCGGCCCGCGACGGTGGTCGGCGACCTGGAGCTCACGGTGAACGGCTACCTCTACGTCCTGCAGGACCCCGCCGCCCCCGCACCCGTCGAGCCCGCCGAGCCGCTCCCGCTGCCCGCACCGGTGCCCGGCAAGAACCCGCTCATCCCGGTGGTGGGCACGGAGGCCGCGGTCGAGGACTGAGCGTCCGGCCCGGTGGCACTCCCTCGGGCAGAGCGCAGCACAGCAGCACGCACCACAGCAGGGCGGGCCCCGACCGATCCGGTCGGGGCCCGCCCTGTCTCCTGCCGCCCGAGGGCGTCGGTGTCAGCCCGCCGGGAGCGGCGCGATCCCGAACTCGGCCAGCCATGCCAGGTCGTCCGCCTGGTCGACCCGGTAGCCCCCACCGGTTCCGGCGCACCGCGCGTTCACCCCGAAGGACGTCACCGCCGCGATGACGCTGGTCCCCGCGATGAAGACCGGGCCGCCGGAGTCCCCGCTGCACGTGCCACCCGTCGCCGCGTTGTTCGTGAAGATGACCGAGTTGCCGGCCTTCTTCTCCCCGAACATCGCGTCCTGGTTGATGATGCTCACGGTCGCCTGCATGCGGACGGGCCGCGCCTCGGTCAGGCCGGTCTGCTCGGGCATCGAGCGCTGCAGGCCGTAGCCGACGGCGGTGAACTGCTGCTTGACCGGCCCACGCCGCACGAACAGCGGGTCGAAGTAGCCGAGCGGCGCCACGGACGCGTACTCGGGCATGACGACCGCCTCGTCGAGCACAACGACGCCGAGGTCGTTGAGGTAGAAGGCCGCGTCGTCGTAGTCGGGGTGGTCATAGGGCGTGCCCGTCGTCCCGCCGGTTGTGGGGTAGCCCGTCCCGGCGGCCCGGGCGTTCTCGACGAACCACACGCGCACGCTGTCCGCACCGAAGGTGCAGTGCCCGGCGGTGAGGTAGACCGTGGGCGAGACGAGCGTCCCGCTGCACCGCCACGCCGGCTTCCCGTCCTGGTAGGCGATCATGATTCCGACGTACGGGTGCTCGCCGTCGTCCGGCTCGCCGTACCGGATCGCGGCCGCCGGCGCGGCCGTGGCTGCGGCCAGGCCGAGGGCTGCGACGAATGCCACTGCTGCGCGGGTGAAGCGCATGGGTGGGTGTCCTCTCTCGAAGGTGACCTGCGTCACTGCAGGCTCTGCGGACGTTACTACCCAGTAGGCCGTTCGGGGGAGAGGGGGACGCGGCATCCCGACGCCCGGACGACGACGCAGCCGTGTCCGTGCCCCGTGGGAGGATCACGCCCATGTTGCGCTGGCTGACCGCAGGTGAGTCCCACGGTGAGGCCCTCGTCGGGATCCTCGAGGGGCTCCCGGCCGGTGTCCACGTCACGACGGCGGACGTGCAGGAGCGCCTCGCGCGCCGCCGGCTCGGCCACGGACGCGGCGCCCGGATGAAGTTCGAGCAGGACGCGGTGCGGATCCTCGGCGGGCTGCGCCACGGCGTCACGCAGGGCGGACCGGTGGCGATCGAGATCGCCAACACCGAGTGGCCCAAGTGGGTCGACGTCATGTCGGCGGACCCGGTCCCCCCGGAGCGGCTCCAGGTCGACGCAGGCACCGGCGACGTGCGCGAGGTCGCACGCAACCGGCCGCTCACCCGCCCGCGGCCCGGCCACGCCGACCTGGTGGGCATGCGCAAGTACGGCTTCGAGGACGCGCGCCCGGTGCTGGAGCGCGCCTCCGCGCGCGAGACGGCGACCCGGGTGGCGCTGGGCACGGTCGCCGCGCACCTCCTGGAGCAGGCCGCCGGGATCCGCCTGGTCTCCCACGTCGTGGCGATCGGCCCGGTCGGCGTCCCCGAGGACGCCGACCTGCCCACGCCCGACGACGTCGCGGCCCTGGACGCCGACCCCGTCCGCTGCTTCCACGGCCCGACGTCGGCCGCGATGGTCGAGGAGATCGACCAGTGCCACAAGGACGGCGACACCCTCGGTGGCGTCGTCGAGGTCCTCGCCTACGGCGTGCCGAGCGGCCTGGGCAGCTACACGCACTGGGACCGGCGCCTCGACGCGCGCCTCTCCGCCGCCCTCATGGGCATCCAGGCCATCAAGGGCACGGAGGTCGGCGACGGCTTCCGCACCGCCACGCGCCGCGGCTCCGCGGCCCACGACGAGATCGAGCGGGACCCGCAGACCGGACGGGTGCGCCGCCGGAGCAACCGGGCCGGCGGCGTCGAGGGCGGCATGTCCAACGGCGAGGTCCTGCGGGTCCGCGCGGCCATGAAGCCGATCTCCACCGTGCCGCGCGCGCTGGCCACGATCGACACGAGCAGCGGCGAGCCGGTCGCGGCACAGCACCAGCGCTCCGACGTGTGCGCCGTGCCGCCGGCGGCGGTCGTCGCGGAGGCGATGGTCGCGCTCGTCCTCGCCGACGCCCTCCTGGAGAAGGTCGGCGGCGACAGCGTCGCCGAGGTCTCCCGGAACCTCCAGGCCTACCTCGACGCGATCCCCGAGCTCCAGCGATGAGCGACCCGGACGCGCCGGGCACGACCAGCGGCGCGCGCGCGCCCGGCACGACCAGCGACGCGCACGCGCCCGGCACCCGCCCCGCGGTCGTCCTCGTCGGACCGCCCGGGTCCGGCAAGAGCACCGTCGCCCGGCTCCTCGCGGACCGCCTCTCCGTGGTGGCGCGCGACACGGACACCGACGTCGAGGCCACGGCCGGCAAGACGATCTCGGACATCTTCGTCGAGGACGGGGAGCCGCGGTTCCGCGAGCTCGAGCGCGAGGCCGTGGCGCAGGCCCTCGCCGAGCACGACGGCGTGCTGGCGCTCGGTGGCGGCGCGGTCCTCGACGCGGGCACGCAGCAGCTCCTCGCGGCCTACGGCGCGGCCGGGGGCACCGTCGCGTTCCTGGACGTGAGCCTCACCCACGCCGCACCGCGGGTCGGCTTCAACACCTCCCGGCCGCTCCTGCTCGGCAACCCGCGCGCCCAGTGGCAGTCGCTGATGAACGCGCGCCGACCCGTCTACGAGCGGCTCGCCACCCTGCACGTGTCGACGGACGGGGTGCCCCCGCGGGACGTCGCCGAGCGGATCGCCGGTGCACTGGGACCCTCCGCAGAGCCAGGCACGACCACCACGCCCGCCGTCGAGAACCCCGTGCAGGAGGACGCATGACCGCCTCGAGCTCGTCCTCGCCGACCGGTGCCCCGACGACCATCACGGTGGCGGGGGAGCGACCGTACGACGTCGTCGTCGGGCACCACCTGCTGGGTGAGCTCCCGCGCCTGCTCGGCACGGGCGTGAAGCGGGTGCTCGTGATCCACCCCGGCGCCCTGGCGACCTCCGCCGAGGCGGTCCGGGAGGACCTGCTCGCCCAGGGGTACGAGGCGTACCTCGCCGAGGTGCCCGAGGCCGAGGAGGCGAAGACGGCGCAGGTCGCGGCGTTCTGCTGGCAGGTGCTCGGCCAGGCCGAGTTCACGCGCTCGGACGCGATCATCGGCCTGGGCGGGGGCGCGACCACCGACCTCGCCGGGTTCGTCGCGGCCACCTGGCTGCGGGGGATCCGCGTCGTGCAGGTCCCGACGACGCTCCTGGCCATGGTCGACGCCGCCGTCGGCGGCAAGACCGGGATCAACACGGCCGAGGGCAAGAACCTCGTCGGTGCCTTCCACCCGCCCGCCGGCGTGCTGTGCGACCTCGCCTCCCTGGACACCCTGCCGCGGCACGACCGCACAGCGGGCCTGGCCGAGGTGGTCAAGACGGGGTTCATCGCCGACCCGCGCATCCTCGAGCTCATCGAGGCCGACCCGGCCGCGCTCACCGCCGAGCGCCTCGACGACGCGGCGCAGCGGACGCTGCGGGAGCTCGTCGAGCGCTCGATCGCGGTCAAGGCACGGGTCGTGGGGGAGGACCTCAAGGAGGCGGGCCTGCGGGAGATCCTCAACTACGGCCACACCTTCGGTCACGCCATCGAGCTCACGGAGCGCTACCAGTGGCGCCACGGCGCCGCCGTCTCCGTCGGCATGGTGTTCGTCGCGGAGCTCGCGCGCCTCGCCGGACGCCTCGACGACGACGTCGTCGACCGGCACCGCGCGCTCCTCACCGCGCTCGGCCTGCCCGTGACGTACCGCGGGGACCGCTGGGAGCAGCTGCTCACCGCGATGCGGCGGGACAAGAAGACCCGCGGGGACCTGCTGCGCTTCGTCATCCTCGAGGACGTCGGCCGCCCCACGCGGCTCGAGGGCCCCGACCCGGCCTTGCTCGCCGCCGCGTACGCCGAGGTCAGCCGCGACCTGCCGACGACGCGGACCCCCGTGTCCCTGTGAGACCGCCTGCCCTAGCCTTGCGGCCATGACGCGCGTCCTGGTCCTGAACGGTCCGAACCTCGGGCGCCTCGGCGTCCGGGAGCCGGAGGTCTACGGCTCCGCCACCCTCGCGGACCTGGAGCGGGCCGCGAGCGGGTGGGGCGCCGCGCTCGACCTCGAGGTCGAGGTCCGCCAGACCGACGACGAGGCCGAGATCATCGGCTGGATCCACGAGGCGGTGGACGCCCGGGCGCACGTCGTCCTCAACCCCGCGGCCTTCACGCACTACTCCTACGCGCTGCGCGACGCCGCGGCCCAGATCACGACGGCTGGCCTGCTCCTGGTGGAGGTGCACCTGTCCAACCCCGCCGCCCGCGAGGAGTTCCGACACGTCAGCGTCGTGGGACCCGTCGCGACCGGGACGATCGCCGGCTTCGGCTTCGACTCCTACCGCCTGGGCCTCGAGGCGATTGCCGTGCGACTCCGGGGCTGATCACAACCTCATGTCCTTGTGCTGATCGTCACCACGGCATAGCCTTGTGTCATGTTCGTGATCACCGCTGACCAGCAGGGCAGCCGACGGGTCGGAGACCGCGTCGACGACCTGCTCGCGCGGCTGGCGGCCTGGCAGGAGGGGCGAGCCGGCGTCGTGCGCGGCTTCGAGCGGACCGTCGGCGACGAGGTCCAGTGCGTCCTCGAGGACGCCGACGCCGCCGTCGACGTCGCCCTGCTGCTCCTGCGGTGGGGCGGGTGGTCCGTCGGCATCGGTGCCGGACCCGTCGACCAGCCGCTGCCCGAGCACGCCCGGGCCGGCTCCGGGCCGGCGTTCGTCCTCGCCCGCTCGGCCGTGGAGAAGGCGAAGACGCGGGGGCGGCCCGTCCCGCTCGCCGTCGACGGCACCGTCCCGCACGAGGCCGACGACGCCGAGGCGGTGCTGACCCTGCTCGGCGTGCTCCGGGAGCGAAGGACTACCAGTGGCTGGGAGGCGGTCGACGCCCTGACCGCCGCCGGGGCGACCGCCACGCAGGAGCGCGTCGCCGAGGACCTGGGGATCACCCAGCAGGCCGTCAGCCAGCGCCTACGCACCGCGCTGTGGGCCGAGGAGCAGGCCGCCCGCCCGGCGGCCGCCCGGCTCCTGCGCCGAGCCCAGGGACCGCACCACCAGGGGGCCGGAGCATGACCGAGACCATCGTCGCCGTCCTCGTCGGGCTGGTCGCGCTCGTCGTCAGCGCGCTCGGCGGCTGGCCGCTGACCGCCGCGGTGCTGCGCTGGGCCGCCCGCTCCCGCGACGCCGGGTCGGACCCTGCGCCGGACGCGCCGTCGGACGCTGAACCTGACGGTGAGCCGGACGCTGAGCCGGACACGGAACCGACGACCGCCCGGGACGCGGCACGTCCCCCCGCCGCTGCCGACCCCGACCGGGCCGTCCTGCGCGGCGGCACGTGGATCGGGATCCTCGAGCGCCTGGCCGTCACCGGCACGCTCGCGCTCGGCTACCCGGAGGGCATCGCGTTCGTCATCGCCGTCAAGGGCCTCGGCCGGTACCCGGAGCTGCGCGAGCACCCGGGCCTGTCGGAGCGGTTCGTCATCGGGACCCTCGCCTCGCTCGCCTGGGCCACCGCGCTCGGCGCCGCCGCGCGCGCCCTGGTCGTCTGACCGGCGGCCCGGCCCGCTAGACTGGTCGCCGCTCCACGCGCTCGGACCGTCCGCACGGTCCCACGCCGCTCCCGCGGCCCCGCGTGGCTCCCCGGACGCCGACCGAAGGACTGCTGTGGCCACGACCAACGACCTCAAGAACGGCACCGTGCTGAACCTCGACGGCCAGCTCTGGGCGGTCGTCGAGTTCCAGCACGTGAAGCCCGGCAAGGGCGGGGCCTTCGTCCGCACCAAGCTGAAGAACGTCCTGTCCGGGAAGGTCGTCGACAAGACGTTCAACGCCGGCACCAAGGTCGAGACCGCGAACGTCGACAAGCGCGACATGCAGTACCTGTACAAGGACGGCAACGACTTCGTCTTCATGGACAGCGGCACGTACGACCAGCTCCACGTGGGCGAGGCCGTCGTCGGCGACGCCGCCAGCTACATGCTGGAGAACCAGACCGCGATCGTCGCCACGCACGACGGCACGCCGCTGTACGTCGAGCTGCCGCCGTCGGTGGTCCTGGAGATCACGTACACGGAGCCGGGCCTGCAGGGCGACCGCTCCACCGGTGGCACCAAGCCCGCCACGCTCGAGACCGGCGCGGAGATCCAGGTCCCGCTGTTCCTCGAGGCCGGCACGAAGGTCAAGGTGGACACCCGTGACGGGTCCTACCTCGGCCGCGTGAACGACTGACCGCGTGGGCGCACGCACCAAGGCGCGCAAGCGCGCCGTCGACGTCCTCTTCGAGGCCGACCAGCGGGGGACCGCGCCGATCGACGTCCTGCGCGACCGCATCGCCCAGCCCGGCACGGAGGCGGCGCTGCCGCAGTACTCGGTCGACCTGGTCGAGGGCGTGGTGGCCCACGGCGAGCAGATCGACGAGATCCTGACGACCTACTCCCAGGGCTGGACGATCGCCCGGATGCCGGCCGTGGACCGCGCGGTCCTGCGCATCGGCGTCTTCGAGGTGCTGTGGGGGGACGACGTCCCGGACGCGGTCGCGGTCGACGAGGCCGTCGAGCTGGCCCGGTCCCTGTCGACCGACGACTCGCCGACGTTCGTGAACGGCCTCCTCGGCCGCGTCGTCCAGCTCAAGCCGACGCTGCTGGACTGAGCACCGGGTCGCGCGCCGGGTGGCCCGGCGCGGTGCGCGCCCGGCCGCCCAGGGGCGGCGCGGCATGGGCGCGACGGGGCACCGTCCGGGACGGGCGACCGAGCAGGAAGCCCTGCACCGTCGGCACGCCCATCGCCGAGAGCGCGGCGAGCTGCTCCGGCTCCTCGACCCCCTCGGCGACCACGTCGAGCCGGTGGGCGCGCGCCAGGGACACGATGGCCTGGACCACCGCGGCGCCCTCCGTCGTGACGACGCGCTGCACGAACGAGCGGTCCACCTTGAGCACGTGCAGGGGCAGCGACCCGAGCCGCGCGAGGGAGTTGTACCCGGTCCCGAAGTCGTCGATCGCGACGCGCACGCCGCGGGCGACCAGCCGGCTCAGGGCCCGCTCGGCCGCCACGACGTCCGCCAGGGCGTCGGACTCCGTGATCTCCAGGGTCAGCCGGTCCCACAACCCCTCGCCCCAGGCCTCCTCGACGGCCGCGACGAAGTCCGGCTGCTCGAGGTGGGTCGACGCCACGTTGACGGCGACGGGGAGGCCGGACCGCTCGGTGACGGCCCGCGCTGCCCGGAGGACGAGCAGGCCGATCCGTGCCACCAGGTCCTCGTCCGCGAGGTCCCACCACTGCGCCGGCTCGAGCAGCAGCCCGGACCGGTGCCAGCGCGCCAGGGCCTCGAGGCCCACCACGTCGAGCGTCGTCGTGTCGCTCACCGGCTGGAAGACGGCGACGATGTCCCCGTCGTCGACCGCGCTCAGCAGGTCGCGCCGGAGCCGCTCACGCCGTTCGACGCGGTCGCGCAGCGGCGCCTCGTAGAACGCGGACGACGGCGCCTCACCCGGACGCCGCGCGCAGCGCGCCTGCGCCAGGGCGAGCTCAGCGTCGGCGAGGAGCTGCTCGCCGTCGGCGGGCTCGCCCGGCGACCACACCGACGCACCCACCCAGAACCGCAGCTCCTCGCCGTGCGGGCCGGTCACGGCGGTCCCCAGGTCCCGTGCCAGGCCGAGCAGGTCGGCGTCCGTGACCGGTTCCTCGAGCACCACGGTGAACTGGTCCCCGCCGGTCCGGGCCACGAAGGCCCGTGACCCCGCGACGGCGACGAGGCGGTCGGCGGCCGACCGGAGCAGCAGGTCACCGCCGGTGCGCCCGTGGCGCCCGTTCACCTCGTGCAGCCGCTGGACGTCGACCACGACCACCGCCATGCGGCCGAGCGCCTGCCGGGCCCGGGCGTGCGCCGCCCCGACGTGCGCCTGCGTCTCGACCCGCCCGGGCAGTCCGGTGAGGTCGTCCCAGGTCGGTGTGGAGTGCGGGACGACGTCGGGCTCCGGTGTGCGGTGCAGTCGGCGCCGGTCGTGGAGCAGTGCGAGCACGAGGAGCACGGGCACGAGGACCAGGGTGGCGACGGCCACCAGCGCGACAGCGACCTCGTCCCCGGACAGCACGACGCCGTCGACCAGCCGGACGGCCGTGAGAACGGTCACATCCGTAGTATCCGGTCAAAACGGACCGGGACCGGGACCCGGGCCGCCGACGTGCCCCGGCGTGTCGCGGCGCCGTCAGACGGCGGTGGGCCGGCGATCCGCGACGGTCTGGCTCACGTGCCCGAAGCGGTGCATCGTGCGGCTCACCGCCTGCTCCCGGACCACGGTCAGGAGCTCCCGGCGTCCGCTGAGGACCACCGGGGCGTCCAGGACCGTGACCTCGCCCACGCGCTCCGCGGCCGCCTCCCGCAGCCCCGGCGCCTCGCCCACGACCCGCACCCGGCCGGAGACCTCGCCCGCCCGGACCCGGGCCGCGAACGCGGCGTCGTCCTCCGCGGCGCGCGTGCTCACCGTGACCGGGACGCCGGCCCGCTCCGCAGCGGCCAGGACGCGCGTGACGTGGCGACCGAGCGCACCGTCGCCGACGCGCACCGTCAGGTGGTCGACCGGCCGGTAGCGCAGGACGTTCGCCTCGGCGTGCAGCCCGCTGGCGTCGTGCTCGACGCCCAGCTCCTGCGTCCACACCCGCTCGTCGTCGGCCCGGGCGGCGGCGAGCCAGGCGTCGTCGTCCGCCGGGACGTCGGGGGCGTCCTGCCAGCGCCCGAGCTGGGCGACGTAGTTCGGTCCGCCCGCCTTCGCGCCGGGACCGATCGACGAGGCCTTCCAGCCGCCGAACGGCTGCCGCTGCACGATCGCCCCGGTGATGTGCCGGTTGACGTAGGCGTTGCCGACCTCGACCCGCTCGAGCCAGTGGGCGATCTCGCGCTCGTCGAGGGAGTGGATGCCGCCGGTGAGCCCGAAGGGCACAGCGTTCTGCAGGTCGATCGCCTCGTCGAGCGTCTCGACCCGCATGACGCCCAGCACGGGCCCGAAGTACTCGGTGAGGTGGAACGGCGAGCCGGGCCGCACGCCGTGCTTGACCCCGGGGCGCCACAGGCGACCCTCGTCGTCGAGCCGCTCGGGCTGCACCAGCCACCGCTCGCCCTCGTCGAGCGCGGTGAGGGCGTCGAGGAGCTTGCCCGACGCCGGCTCGGTCAGCGGCCCGACGACCGTCGACAGGTCGGTCGGCGGGCCGACCCGCAGGGACCGGACCGCGTCGGCGAGCTGGCGGTGCAGGCGCTGCGACCGTCCGGCGGCGCCGACGAGGACGAGCAGCGACGCTGCGGAGCACTTCTGGCCCGCGTGGCCGAAGGCGGACCGCACGGCGTCCGCGACGGCGAGGTCCACGTCCGCCGAGGGCGTGACGATCAGCGCGTTCTTGCCCGAGGTCTCGGCGATGACGTCCAGGTCGGGCCGCCAGCCGCCGAACAGCCTGGCCGTCTCGATGGACCCGGTGAGCAGCACGCGTGCGACGTCCGGGTGGCTGACGAGGTGCCGCCCGATCTCGCCCTCGGGCGAGTCGACGACCTGCAGCACGTCCCGGGGCACGCCCAGCTCGTCCATGGCGCGGTGCACGGCCGCGACGGCGACCCCGGCGCACCGCGGCGTCGGGGGAGCGGGCTTGATCACGACGGGGGACCCGGCTGCGAGCGCCGCCAGGACCGAGCCGATGGGGATCGCGACGGGGAAGTTCCACGGCGGCGTCACGACGGTCACGCCGTCGGGCCGGAACACCGCGTGCGGGGTCGCGCCGTCACCGAGCTCCACGGCGCGCTCGGCGTAGTAGCGCGCGAAGTCCACCGCCTCGCTGACCTCGGGGTCGACCTCGGGGACGGTCTTGCCCGCCTCCTGGACGGCGGTGGCGACGAGGTCGCTGCGTGCCGCCTCGAGGTGGACGGCGGCGCGGTGCAGGAGAGCCGCCCGCTGCGCCGGGGTGACGCCAGCCCAGTGCTCACGGACCGCGACCGCCCGGGCGACGACCGCGTCGACGTCGTCGGTCGAGCGGATCCGGACCGGCTCGGGCACCTCGACCCGGCGGGTCAGCACCTCCTGGGCCCACGCCCGCGACTCGAGCACGGCGGGGTCGGTGTCCGGGGCGTTCTCGAAGCCCTCCGGCGCCGGCGCGTCGAGGTCGACCGGCGGGCGCGGCGTCCGACGGCGCCGCGTGCTCACCGTGGCGGCGTCGCGCACCGAGGCGAGGAAGGCCTGCTCCTGCGCGCCGATGCCGTGCGGCGAGCCCGGCGCGGCGGCGAACATCGCGTGCAGGAAGTTCTGCTCGGCGGCGTTCTCCTCCAGGCGACGGACGAGGTAGGAGATCGCGACGTCGAAGTCCTCCCGGGCGACGACCGGCGTGTAGAGGAGGACCTGGCCCCCGGCGGCGCTCACCGTGTCCCGCACGGCACGGGCCTGCGCCGGTGCCATGCCCTGGAGCATCTCGACGTCGACGGCCTCGCTGACGCCCCGCTCCCCGGCGAGCAGGTGCGCGAGCGCGAGGTGGAAGACGTTGTGGCTGGCCACGCCGATGCGGACCGCCTCGGTGCGGGACGCGTCGAGCGCGGTGTCCAGCAGGCGCACGTAGGAGGCGTCGACGTCGGGCTTGCCGGTGTAGGGCGCCTGGGCCCAGCCGTGCAGCTCCGCCTCGACCTGCTCCATCGCGAGGTTGGCGCCCTTGACCAGCCGCACCTTGATCCGGGCACCCCCGGCCGCCACCCGGCGGCGCGCGAGGTCCGTGAGCTCCTCCAGGGCGTCGTGCGCGTCCGGCAGGTAGGCCTGGAGGACGATCCCCATCTCCTGGTCGGCCAGCTCGGGGTCCGCCAGGAGCTGCTCGAAGACGGCGACGGTCAGCTGGAGGTCGCGGTACTCCTCCATGTCCAGGTTGAGGAACGTGCCGTGCCGTCGGGCCGTCAGGTAGAGCGGACGCAGCCGCTCGACGACCCGGTCGCGCGAGCCCGCCGTGTCCCACGTCGACAGCTGGCTCGCGACCGACGACTCCTTGACCGAGACGTAGTCGACGTCGGGGCGCTCGACGAGCGCCGTCACCCGGCGCAGCCGGGCCGTCGCCTCGTCCTCGCCGAGCACGGCCTCGCCGAGCAGGTTGAGGTTGAGGCGGAAGCCCTCGGCGGCCACGCGGGCGATGTGGTCGCCGAGGCCCGGACCGGCGTCCGCCACGAGGTGACCGACGAGCTGGCGCAGCCGGAGCCGCGCCGCGGGGACCACCACGCCCGGCAGGAGCGGCGCGACGAGGGTGCCGAGACCGAGCATCGCGCGGTCGACCGGCCCCAGGAAGCCGCCCGCCGCGCGCGTGTAGGGCGCGAGCGCCGCGAGCTCGGCCGCGGCGGTGCGGTCGTCCTCCGGGCGGGCGACCCGGTCGACGAAGCGCAGCGCCAGCTCCAGCCCCGCCGGGTCGCCGACGAGCGAGGCGAGGCGGCCGGTCGTGCGACGCTCGTCCGGGGTCTCCCCGGCGGCGGTCGCGTCGAGCCACTCGTGCGCGAGACGGACGGCGGCGTCGGTGAGGTCGGTCACGGTGGCGGTCATCCGTGCATCCTCGCCCCGCCGCCGCCCGGCGTCTTGTACGCAGTCGACCTCGCACGCGGTGCGCCGGGTCAAATCGGGGGTCCGGGGCGCCGGTAGGCTCGCGGCGCGATGAGGCCACCCGACGACGACGCACCCGGCGGCGAGCCGGTCGCGCAGCGTGCTGCCGGTGTCGCGGGCGGTGCCTGGCCCGGGGTCGGGGCCGGCGCCGGGGGCAGGCCGGCCCTGTGGCCCGAGGCGGAACGGCTGCTCGCCGCGCTCACCCCGGAGCTCGTCCGCCTCATGGAGGGCCTGACGGGCACGATGTTCTGCGCCAAGGACACGACCGGGCGGTACGTCGCCGTGAACCAGGCCTTCGTGGACCGGACCAACGAGACCTCGCGCCGCGCCGTCGTCGGCCGCCGGGCGGAGGACCTGTTCGTGGACCACCTCGCCGCCCACTACGCCGCGCAGGACGAGGAGGTCCTGCGCACGGGCCAGGCGCTGCGGGACGAGCTCGAGCTGATCCTGCGCCCGGGCGGCTCACCGGGCTGGTACCTCACCTCCAAGGAGCCGGTGCGCGCGGGCGACGTCGTCGTCGGCCTGGTCAGCGTGTCGGAGGACCTGCGGACGTCCGACCCGGCCGACGTCGCGCTCAGCTCGCTCTCCCGCGTGGTCGCGCTCGTCCACGAGCGCCTCGGCGAGCCGGTGACGGTCGCCGAGATGGCCGCGGCGGCCGGCTGCTCGCCCGCGGCCCTGGACCGCCGGATGCGCAAGGTGTTCTCCCTCTCGCCGCGTCGGTACGTCCTGCGGGCGCGGGTCGACCGGGCCGCGACGCTGCTGACGACGACGGACGCACCGATCGCCGCCGTGGCCACCGCGACCGGCTTCTACGACCAGGCCGTCCTGACGCGGACGTTCGGGCGGCTGACCGGGCAGACGCCGGCCCAGTTCCGGCGCGCCTCGCGGGAGGCGGGCGGGCGTCCACCGGCCGGGCACCCCGGTCCCGCGGGGGAGCCGGTGCAGTAGGGTCGCGACCGTCAGACATCCTTTAAGGCCCGTCCAGTGAGGCGGGGAAGGAGGTCGCCAGATGTCCTCTGGCCCTGCCGTGCCCGGAGCTCCCTCGGAGCCCACCGACCCGACCACCAGCCGGACGAGTCCGGCTCCCCCTGGGGGGCCGGGTGACCCCACCGCCCCGGACGACGACGCCGTCGGCACCGAGGTGCTGGGCCCCGCGGAGGTCCACCGGTCCCTGACCCGGATCGCCCACGAGATCCTCGAGCGCACCAAGGGCGCGCAGGACCTCCTGCTCCTGGGCATCCCGACGCGCGGCCTCCCGCTGGCCCGCCGCCTCGCCGAGCGCATCGCCGACGTCGAGCCCGGGGTCGACCCGGACCAGCTCGCCGGCTCCCTCGACGTGACGATGTACCGGGACGACCTGCACCGGCACCCCACCCGCACCATCGGGCGGACCGAGCTGCCCGCCGGCCGCTCCGTCGACGGTCAGGTCGTCGTGCTCGTCGACGACGTCCTCTTCTCCGGCCGCACGGTCCGGGCCGCGCTGGACGCGCTCAACGACCTCGGCCGGCCGCGCGCCGTCCAGCTCGCGGTGCTCGTGGACCGCGGCCACCGCGAGCTGCCGATCCGCGCCGACTACGTGGGCAAGAACCTGCCGACGTCGCTCGTCGAGACGGTCCGGGTGCGCCTGGCCGAGACCGACGGCGTGGACTCCGTCGTCATCGCGGGAGCGGCACGATGACCGGCCTGCGGCACCTCCTCAGCGCGGCGGACCTCGACCACGCCGGCGCCATCGCCGTCCTGGACACCGCGGCGCAGATGGCCGCCACCCAGTCCCGCGAGATCAAGAAGCTGCCCACCCTGCGTGGGCGCACCGTGGTCAACCTCTTCTTCGAGGACTCGACGCGCACCCGCATCTCCTTCGAGGCGGCAGCGAAGCGCCTCTCCGCGGACGTCATCAACTTCTCGGCCAAGGGCTCGAGCGTGTCCAAGGGCGAGTCCCTCAAGGACACCGCGCTGACGCTCCAGGCCATGGGGGCGGACGCCGTCGTCATCCGGCACCACGCCTCGGGTGCGCCGCACCGCCTCGCGCACGCCGGCTGGGTGGACGCCGCGGTCGTCAACGCCGGGGACGGGACGCACCAGCACCCGACCCAGGCCCTGCTCGACGCGTTCACGCTGCGCCGCCACCTCGCCGGCGGCAGCGACAACCCCGACGGCGTCGGCCTGGACCTGGCCGGCACGCACGTCGCGATCGTCGGGGACGTGCTGCACTCCCGCGTGGCGCGCTCCAACGTCCTGCTCCTGCACACGCTCGGTGCCCGCGTGACGCTGGTCGCGCCGCCGACGCTCGTGCCGGTCGGGGTGGAGGCGTGGCCGTGCGCGGTGTCCTACGACCTCGACGGCGTCATCACCGACCAGCAGCCGGACGCGGTCATGATGCTCCGCGTCCAGCGGGAGAGGATGGGCGCCGGCGGCGGTGCCGCGTCGGGCGCCACGAGCTTCTTCCCGAGCCCCCTGGAGTACACCCGGACGTTCGGCCTGGACGCGCGCCGGCTGCGGATGCTCCCGGACCACGCGATCGTCCTGCACCCGGGCCCCATGAACCGGGGGCTGGAGATCTCGGCCGACGCCGCGGACTCCGACCGCTCCGTGATCGTCGAGCAGGTCTCGAACGGCGTGGCGGTCCGGATGGCGGTGCTGTACCTGCTGCTGGCGGGGGAGAGGGAGGGCTGGTCATGACCACACACCTGCTGCGGGGGGCGTCGCCGCTCGGCGGAGCCGCCACCGACGTGCTCCTCGCCGACGGACGCGTCGCCGCCCTCGGTGCCGACGCCCGGTCCGGCGCCGACGCCGGGACGGTGACAGTCGACGCCGACGGTCTCGTGCTGCTGCCCGGCCTCGTCGACCTGCACACGCACCTGCGCGAGCCCGGGCGGGAGGACGCGGAGACCGTCCGGTCCGGGACGCGGGCCGCGGCGGCCGGCGGGTTCACCGCCGTCCACGCGATGGCCAACACCTCCCCGGTCGCGGACACCGCGGGCGTCGTGGAGCAGGTGTGGCGCCTGGGGCGCGACGCGGGCTGGGTGGACGTCTTCCCCGTCGGCGCCGTGAGCGTCGGCCTGGCGGGCACGCAGCTCGCGGAGCTGGGCGCGATGGCGCACTCCGCGGCCCGGGTGCGCGTCTTCTCCGACGACGGGCAGTGCGTCCACGACCCGGTCCTCATGCGCCGGGCGCTGGAGTACGTCAAGGCGTTCGACGGCGTCATCGCCCAGCACGCGCAGGAGCCGCGGCTCACGGTGGGCGCCCAGATGCACGAGGGAGCGGTGTCCGCCGAGGTCGGCCTCGCCGGGTGGCCGGCGGTCGCCGAGGAGGCGATCATCGCGCGCGACGTGCTGCTGGCCGAGCACGTCGGCTCCCGCCTGCACGTGTGCCACCTGTCCACGGCCGGGTCGGTCGAGATCGTCCGCTGGGCCAAGGCGCGCGGCATCGCCGTGACCGCCGAGGTGACGCCCCACCACCTGCTGCTCACCGACGAGCTGGCCCGCACCTACGACCCGCTGTACAAGGTCAACCCGCCGCTGCGCACCGCCGAGGACGTCGAGGCCCTGCGCGAGGCCCTCGCCGACGGGACGATCGACATCGTCGCCACCGACCACGCGCCCCACACGCGCGAGGACAAGGACTGCGAGTGGGCGGCCGCCGCCTTCGGCATGACGGGGCTGGAGACGGCCCTGCCGATCGTCGCGACCACCCTGGTGGAGACCGGCCGGATGACGTGGGCCGACGTCGCGCGCGTCCTGTCCTCGGCCCCGGCGCGCATCGGCCGCGTCGACACCGGTCCGACGCCGCAGGGGCGCCCGGTCGCCGTCGGCGAGCCCGCGAACCTCACGCTCGTGGACCCCGCGGCCCGCTGGACGGTCGAGCCTCGGCAGCTCCGGAGCGCGAGCACCAACACGCCCTACGGCGGCCGGGAGCTGTCCGGGCGCGTCGTCGCCACGTTCCTGCGGGGCAGGCCGACGGTCCTGGACGGCGCCCCCGTCGACACCGACCTGGACGGGACGGACCCGCGATGAGCCCTCGCGCCTGGATCGCGGCCGCGATCCTCCTCGTGCTGTTCCTGGTCATCGCCGCCGTCATGGTGCGCTCGATGCGGACCAAGGAACGCGTCTCCAGCGCGTCCGTGCCGCCGCCCCCGGCCGTGCCCGGCGCCGCCGCCCTCGGCACCGCGCGGACCGAGCCGCTGGAGGCCACGTACGTGTCCACGACCACCGCGCAGGACTGGCTCGACCGCGTGCCGGGGCACACGCTCGGCCGGCGCTCACCCGCGGTCGTGCAGGTGCACGACGCCGGGGTGACGCTGCTGCGGACCGGGGAGCGCGACCTCTTCCTGCCCACCGCCGACCTCGTGGACGTGCACCGCTCGCCGGGGCAGGTGGGCAAGTACCCCGGCGGGCAGGGTCTGGTCGTCCTGCGCTGGACGCTGCGGGACGACGACGGCGACCTGGTGCTCGACACCGGCCTGCGCCTGCGGCACCGGGCCGAGGCCGACCTGCTCGTCGAGACCGTCGAGCACCTGCTGACCGAGCGTGACGACGCCGCCCCCACCCCTTCGAGCGAGGAGCCCCGATGAGCGAGCAGACCGCGGTGCTGGTGCTGGAGGACGGCCGGACCTTCACCGGCCGCGCCTTCGGTGCCCGCGGGAGCACGGTGGGGGAGATCGTCTTCAACACCGGCATGACCGGCTACCAGGAGACGCTGACCGACCCGTCGTACCACCGCCAGATCGTCGTCATGACGGCCCCGCACGTCGGCAACACGGGGGTGAACGAGGAGGACCCGGAGTCCACCCGCATCTGGGTGGCCGGGTTCGTCGTCCGCGACCCCGCCATCCGGCCGTCGAACTGGCGCTCGACGCGCACGCTCGACGACGCCCTCGCCGGCGAGGGCGTCGTCGGGATCAGCGACCTCGACACGCGCGCCCTGACGCGGCACCTGCGCGAGCGGGGCGTCATGCGCGCGGGCATCTTCTCCGGCGAGGCGCTGCTGGACGCCGCCGGCCGCCGGAAGGTGGAGCAGGACCTCCTCGACGAGGTGACCGCGGCGCCGGTCATGGCCGGGGCGGACCTGGCCCGTGAGGTCACCGTCGCGGAGCCGTACGTCGTCGAGCCGAAGCGCGGCCCGGCGAGCGGCACGGACGCCGTCGCGACCGTCGTCGCGATCGACCTGGGCATCAAGTCCATGACGCCGCAGCGGCTCGCCGAGCGCGGGGTGCGGACGCACGTCCTGCCCGCCACCGCGACGACGCAGGACGTCCTCGCGCTGGCCCCGGACGGCGTGTTCTTCTCCAACGGCCCCGGCGACCCCGCGGCGGCCGTGCACGAGGTCGAGCTGCTGCGCGACGTCCTCGACCGCCGGATCCCCTTCTTCGGGATCTGCTACGGCAACCAGCTGCTCGGCCGGGCGCTCGGGTACGGCACCTACAAGCTCCAGTACGGCCACCGCGGGGTGAACCAGCCGGTCCTGGACCGCCGCACGGGCAAGGTGGAGATCACCGCGCACAACCACGGCTTCGCGGTCGACGCCCCGACCGACGGCGAGTCCGTGGCCCCGCACGACGAGGGCCGCTACGGCCGCGTCGTCGTCTCGCACGTGGCCCTCAACGACCAGGTGGTCGAGGGGCTGGAGTGCCTGGACCTGCCGGCCTTCTCCGTGCAGTACCACCCGGAGGCCGCCGCCGGCCCGCACGACGCCGACTACCTGTTCGACCGCTTCGTCGACCTCATGACCACCGGGTCCGTGCCCGACCGCGCCGTCGGTGACACCGCCGAGGGGTCCGCGAGCACCGGCGACGCCACCAAGGAGACCACCGATGCCCCGTCGCACTGACATCTCGAGCGTCCTCGTCGTCGGCTCCGGCCCCATCGTCATCGGGCAGGCCGCGGAGTTCGACTACTCCGGCACCCAGGCCTGCCGCGTCCTGCGCGACGAGGGCCTGCGCGTGATCCTCGTCAACTCCAACCCGGCGACGATCATGACCGACCCGGAGTTCGCGGACGCGACGTACATCGAGCCCATCACGCCCGAGGTGGTCGAGGCGATCATCGCCAAGGAGCGCCCCGACGCGATCCTCCCGACGCTGGGCGGTCAGACGGCCCTCAACACGGCCATCGCGCTCGACGAGGCCGGCGTCCTGGAGAAGTACGGCGTCGAGATGATCGGCGTCAACACCGCCTCGATCCACCTCGCGGAGGACCGGCAGGCCTTCAAGCATGTCGTCGAGCGCGCGGGCGCCGAGAGCGCGCGGAGCCACATCACGCACACGATGGACGAGGTCCTCGCGGCCGCCGAGGACCTCGGGTACCCCGTCGTGGTGCGGCCCTCGTTCACCATGGGCGGCCTCGGGTCGGGCATCGCGTACGACGAGACCGAGCTGCGCCGCATCGCGGGCGCCGGCCTGCACTACTCGCCGACCACCGAGGTGCTCCTGGAGGAGTCCATCCTCGGGTGGAAGGAGTACGAGCTCGAGCTCATGCGCGACAACGCGGACAACGTCGTCGTCGTCTGCTCGATCGAGAACGTCGACCCGGTCGGCGTGCACACCGGGGACTCGGTGACCGTCGCGCCCGCCCTGACGCTGACGGACCGGGAGTACCAGCGGCTGCGGGACATCGGCATCGCGGTCATCCGCGAGGTCGGCGTCGACACCGGCGGCTGCAACATCCAGTTCGCGGTGCACCCCGAGACGGGGCGCGTCGTCGTCATCGAGATGAACCCCCGGGTCTCCCGGTCCTCCGCGCTCGCCTCCAAGGCCACGGGCTTCCCCATCGCGAAGATCGCCGCCCGGCTGGCCGTCGGGTACACGCTCGACGAGATCCCCAACGACATCACGGGCTCGACGCCGGCGTCCTTCGAGCCGTCGCTGGACTACGTCGTGGTCAAGGTGCCCCGCTTCGCGTTCGAGAAGTTCCCCTCCGCGGACCCGCTGCTCACCACGACCATGAAGTCGGTCGGCGAGGCCATGGCGATGGGGCGCAACTTCGCCGAGGCGCTGGGCAAGGCGATGCGGTCGATCGACAAGGCCGGCTCGACGTTCCACTGGGACGGTCCGGTGCCGACGGGGGAGCGGCTGGCCGAGCTCCTGGCCGCGATCCGCATCCCCACCGAGGGTCGCCTCATCGAGGTGCAGCAGGCGCTGCGCTCCGTGGGGGCCGCCGGCGGCACGACCGTCGAGGAGGTCTACGCCGCGACGGGCATCGACCCCTGGTTCCTGGACCAGGTCGTCCTCATCAACAGCATCGCCGACGACGTCGCGCAGTCCGGCGAGCTCGCCCCGGACCTCCTGCGTCACGCCAAGCGGCACGGCCTGTCCGACCGGCAGATCGGCGCCCTGCGCGGCATCGCCGAGAGCACGGTCCGCGAGGTCCGGCAGGCGCTCGGCGTGCGGCCGGTCTACAAGACCGTGGACACGTGCGCAGCGGAGTTCGCGGCGCAGACGCCGTACCACTACTCCTCCTACGACGAGGAGACGGAGGTCGAGCCGCGCACCCGCGAGGCGGTCATCATCCTGGGGTCCGGGCCCAACCGGATCGGGCAGGGGATCGAGTTCGACTACTCGTGCGTGCACGCCGCCCTGGCGCTGCGGGACGAGTACGAGACCATCATGATCAACTGCAACCCCGAGACGGTCTCGACCGACTACGACACCTCGAACCGCCTCTACTTCGAGCCCCTGACCTTCGAGGACGTCCTCGAGGTCTATCAGGCCGAGCTCGCCGTCGGGCCGGTCAAGGGCATCATCGTGCAGCTCGGCGGGCAGACGCCCCTGGCGCTGGCCGAGCGCCTCGAGGCCGCCGGCCTGCCCATCCTCGGGACCCCGCCGGCGGCCATCGACGCCGCGGAGGACCGCGGCGTCTTCGGGCGCGTCCTCACCGACGCCGGGCTGCCGGCACCCGCCTTCGGCACCGCCCGGAGCCTCGCCGAGGCGACCGAGGTGGCGCGCGGGATCGGCTACCCCGTCCTCGTCCGGCCGTCCTACGTGCTCGGCGGCCGCGGCATGGAGATCGTCTACTCCGACGGCCAGCTCGCCGGCTACGTGGAGCGGGCGCTCGGCGCGGCGGTCGCGACCGACGGCGGCACGGGGGAGATCCCGCCGCTGCTCATCGACCGGTTCCTCGACGACGCGATCGAGCTCGACGTCGACGCCCTCTACGACGGGACCGAGCTCTACCTGGGCGGCGTCATGGAGCACATCGAGGAGGCCGGGATCCACTCCGGCGACTCGGCGTGCGTGCTCCCGCCGGTGACCGTCTCCGAGGCCGAGCTCGAGCGGATCCGCGAGTCGACGCGCGCCATCGCGGAGGGCGTCGGCGTGCGCGGCCTGCTCAACATCCAGTTCGCGCTCGTCTCCGACGTCCTCTACGTCCTGGAGGCCAACCCGCGCGCCAGCCGGACCGTGCCGTTCGTCTCCAAGGCGACCGGGGTGCCGCTGGCGAAGGCGGCCGCGCTGCTCATGGTCGGGCACTCCATCGCGGAGCTCCGCGCCGCCGGTGTGCTGCCCGCGGAGGGCGACGGGAGCCACCTCGGTCTCGACGCGCCCATCGCGGTCAAGGAGGCCGTGCTGCCGTTCCGGCGGTTCCGCACGGCGTCCGGCTCGATGGTCGACACGGTGCTCGGCCCGGAGATGCGGTCGACCGGCGAGGTCATGGGCTTCGACGTCGACTTCCCGCGCGCCTTCGCCAAGTCGCAGGCGGCGGCGTTCGGCGGGCTGCCCACGAGCGGCACGGTCTTCATCTCGGTCGCGGACCGGGACAAGCGGTCGATCACGTTCCCGGTCAAGCGCCTGGCCGAGCTCGGCTTCGAGATCCTCGCGACGGAGGGGACGGCGGCGGTGCTGCGCCGCAACGGCATCCCCTCGCGGCTGGTCCGCAAGCAGTCCGCGGGCCGCGGGCCCGAGGGGGAGCCGACGATCGTCGACCTCATCGTCGCGGGCGAGGTGGACATGGTGGTCAACACGCCGTCCGGCCAGGGTGCCCGCGCCGACGGGTACGAGATCCGCACGGCCGCCGTGTCCGCGGACAAGCCGATCGTGACGACCGTGCAGCAGCTCGGCGCGGCCGTGCAGGGCATCGAGTCGCTGCTCGAGGGCCCCTTCGCGGTGCGGAGCCTGCAGGACCACGTCCTGGAGCTCCGCGACGCCACGCGGGTGGCCCGGTGACCGCCGCCCCGTCCGACGGCACGGCGGGCGGCGCGGCGGGCGGCGCAGCAGGTGGCCCAGCAGGTGGCGCAGCGGGTGGCGCAGCGGCCGACGGCGCCGCCGCGTCCTTCGGGGCGCGCCTCGCCGCCGGCATGGAGCGCCACGGCCCGCTGTGCGTCGGCATCGACCCCCACCCCGGGCTGCTGGAGCGCTGGGGCCTCGCGGACGACGTCGCCGGCCTGCGCCGCTTCTCGCTCACCGTGGTGGAGGCGCTGGCCGGGACCGTGGCGGCGCTGAAGCCGCAGTCGGCCTTCTTCGAGCGCCACGGGTCGGCCGGCGTCGCGGTGCTGGAGGAGGTCGTCGCCGCGACCCGTGGGACCGGGACCGCGCTCGTCGTCGACGCCAAGCGCGGCGACATCGGGTCGACGATGGGCGGGTACGCGGACGCCTACCTGCGGGACGGCTCGCCGCTCGCCGGTGACGCCCTGACCGTGAGCCCGTACCTCGGGTTCGGCTCCCTCGCCCCCGCCGTCGACGCGGCGCTCGCCTCGGGCCGCGGGCTCTTCGTCCTGGCGCTCACCTCGAACCCGGAGGGCGCGAGCGTCCAGCACGCCCGCGCGGTGCACGACGGCACGCCGGGGGAGTCCGTCGCGGGGGCCGTCGCCGCGCAGGCCGCCCGGCTCAACGCCGCCGAGCGCGCCCGCACCGGTGCCGCGCTGGGGTCGGTGGGTCTCGTCGTCG
>NZ_AXCW01000033.1 GCF_000603945.1 Actinotalea ferrariae CF5-4
GGCCTCCTGCACGCTCCTGGGAAGGGTCAGGCCTTGTCGGCCTTCTCCTCGCCCGCGGCCTCGTCGGCGGCGTCGTCGGCAGCCGTCTCCTCGGCCGACTCGGCGCTCGGCGCCGACTCGGCGGACTCCGCCGACTCCGCGCTCTCGGCCGACTCCGCACTCTCGGCCGACTCCGCGGACTCGGCGCTCTCGACCGGCTCGGCGACCGGAGCCGCCGCAGCGGGCGCCGCGGCCTTCTTCGTCGCCTTCTCCGCCTCACGGACCGTGGCCTGCTTGGGGCTCACGGGCTCGAGCACGAGCTCGATCACGGCCATGGGGGCGTTGTCGCCCTTCCGCGGGCCGATCTTCGTGATGCGGGTGTAGCCGCCCTGGCGCTCCGCCATGGCGGGGGCAATCTCCGTGAAGAGCGCGTGGACGACGCCCTTGTCGCGCACGACCGTCAGGACGCGGCGGCGCGCGGCGAGGTCGCCCCGCTTGGCGAAGGTGATGAGGCGCTCGGCCAGCGGGCGGAGCCGCTTGGCCTTCGTCTCGGTCGTGGTGATGCGACGGTGCTCGAAGAGGCTCGTCGCCAGGTTGGCGAGGATGCGGCGCTCGTGCGCCGGGCCGCCACCGAGCCGCGGACCCTTGGTGGGCGTAGGCATTCTGTACTCCTCAGTTCATCGAACGGGACCGCGCCGCGGACGGCTCGGTCCTCCACGGCGTCAGGACAGCTCGTCCTCGGTGTAGTCGTCGTCGTAGTAGGCAGCGCTCGACGGGTCGAAGTCGATCGGGCTGTCCTTGAGGGACAGGCCGAGGCCCGAGAGCTTCTCCTTGACCTCGGTGATCGACTTGGCACCGAAGTTGCGGATGTCCAGGAGGTCCGCCTCGGAGCGGGCCACCAGCTCGCCCACCGAGTGGATGCCCTCGCGCTTGAGGCAGTTGTACGACCGGATCGTGAGCTGCAGCTCCTCGATCGGCAGCGCCAGGTCGGCGGCGAGTGCGGCGTCGGTCGGCGACGGGCCGATCTCGATGCCCTCCGCCTCGACGTTGAGCTCCCGCGCCAGGCCGAAGAGCTCGACCAGCGTCTTGCCCGCGGACGCGAGCGCGTCCCGGGGCGCGATCGCCGGCTTGGTCTCGACGTCGACGACGAGCTTGTCGAAGTCGGTGCGCTGCTCGACACGCGTCGCCTCGACCTTGTAGGTCACCTTGAGGACCGGCGAGTAGATCGAGTCGACCGGGATCCGGCCGATCTCGGCGTCGTAGGACTTGTTCTGCTGCGCCGAGACGTACCCGCGGCCACGTTCGACCGTGAGCTCGATCTCGAGCTTGCCCTTGCCGTTGAGCGTCGCGATGTGCAGGTCCGGGTTGTGCACCTGGACACCGGCCGGCGGCGTGATGTCCGCGGCGGTGACCGTGCCGGGGCCCTGCTTGCGCAGGTACATGACGACCGGCTCGTCGTTCTCGGAGGAGACGACGAGCTCCTTGATGTTCAGGATGATCTCGGTGACGTCCTCCTTCGCGCCCGTCACGGTGCTGAACTCGTGCAGGACGCCGTCGATCCGGATCGACGTGACGGCCGCGCCGGGGATCGACGACAGGAGGGTGCGACGCAGGGAGTTGCCGAGCGTGTAGCCGAAGCCAGGCTCGAGCGGCTCGATGACGAACCGCGAGCGGTTCTCGGAGACGACCTCTTCGGTCAGCGTGGGGCGCTGTGCGATGAGCACGGTGGGGTTCCTCTCAGTGAGCGTCCGCCATATGACGCTTCACGGGTGCTGCCTGCCGGGTCTCTGTCCACCCGCAGGGTCGTGCCGCCCGGCCGCGGTCCGTCGACGACGCCCGGTGCGAGGCACCGGGGGCCGTCCGGACGCGTCCGGACGTGTGCGCGCCGGGTCGTGGTCACCCACGACCCGGCGCGACGGGGTCAGACGCGGCGACGCTTCGGCGGACGGCAGCCGTTGTGCGCCTGGGGGGTCACGTCCTGGATCGAGCCGACCTCCAGGCCCGTGGCCTGGAGGGAGCGGATCGCGGTCTCGCGGCCCGAGCCGGGGCCCTTGACGAAGACGTCGACCTTCTTCATGCCGTGCTCCTGCGCACGACGGGCGGCGGCCTCGGCGGCGAGCTGGGCGGCGAAGGGCGTCGACTTGCGCGAGCCCTTGAAGCCGACCTGGCCGGAGGACGCCCAGGCGATCACGGCGCCGGACGGGTCCGTGATCGAGACGATCGTGTTGTTGAACGTGCTCTTGATGTGGGCCTGGCCCACGGCGATGTTCTTCTTCTCCTTGCGGCGGGGCTTGCGGGCCGAGCCGGAGGTACGGGTCTTGGGAGGCATTGCGGTCTCTCTCCTGGTCTGAGGTCGTCGGACCGGTGGTGCGGCGCGCGGCCCGGTCGGGCTGCGCGGGCGTCACACCCCGGACTGCTGGCTACTTGCGCCCGGCCTTCTTCTTGCCGGCGACGGTGCGCTTCGGGCCCTTGCGGGTACGAGCGTTGGTCTTGGTCCGCTGACCGCGCACGGGCAGTCCGCGGCGGTGCCGCAGGCCCTCGTAGCTGCCGATCTCGACCTTGCGACGGATGTCGGCCGCGACCTCACGGCGGAGGTCACCCTCGAGCTTGTAGCTGTTCTCGAGGTGGTCGCGGAGCGCCACGAGCTCGGTGTCCCCGAGGTCGCGGACCCGCAGGTCCGGGCTGATGCCGGTGGCCGCGAGCGTCTGCTGCGCGCGCGTGCGCCCGACGCCGTAGATGTAGGTGAGCGCCACCTCGAGCCGCTTGTCGCGGGGGAGGTCGACGCCGACGAGACGTGCCATGTTCCGTACTCCTGTACTGCGCCGGAGGTCTTCCGCACGCCCCTCCCGCTGCTGCGGGCCCCGGCCTCCGGGCCGGGGGTTGCGCGGCCGCCGTGGCGGTCCGTGCTGGGTGTGCGCTGGCCGGCCCGAGGGCCGGGGACGACCCGGGCGGTGCTGCTGCCCGGTGGTGCTGCTGCCTCGCGGCCGACCCGTGGGTCGGCCGGTCAGCCCTGGCGCTGCTTGTGGCGCAGGTTGTCGCAGATCACCATGACGCGACCGTGCCGGCGGATCACCTTGCACTTGTCGCAGATCTTCTTGACGCTGGGCTTGACCTTCATGCTCGTTCCTCCGCCGCCGCACGCGCGCACGTGCGTGCGACGGGCGGCAGTTCGCTCGGGTGATCGGGTGATCGGGACGGACTACTTGTAGCGGTAGACGATCCGGCCGCGGGACAGGTCGTACGGGCTCAGCTCGACCACGACCCGGTCCTCGGGGAGGATCCGGATGTAGTGCTGTCGCATCTTGCCCGAGATGTGGGCAAGGACCTTGTGGCCGTTGGCGAGCTCCACGCGGAACATCGCGTTCGGCAGCGCCTCGACCACGGAGCCCTCGATCTCGATGACACCGTCCTTCTTTGCCATGTCCTCCGCTAACTGTTGTGTACGACTCTCGCTGACCCGCCGGCACCCGCGAAGGGGTCGGACGGGGACAGCCGGCCTCCGAGGCCAGGGCCGCCGACGGCGGCCTCACGGGTCCCGCTCCTGACATGCGTCGAGGCAGACGGACCCGACGGACCATCCTACGGCATCGGCCAGGGCCCGGCGAACCATCCTCGAGGAACGCGACCGACCCCCTGGCGGGACGCCCGCGGGGCCCGTCGGAGCCGAGGACCGGACGGGGGCATCAGTCCCAGGGGGCGATCGTCACGCCGTGCCGGGCCAGGCCGGCGGCCCCGCCGTCCGGTGCCGTGAGCACCCAGATCCCGTCCGGCCCGATCGCCACCGTGTGCTCCCAGTGCGCAGCCCGGGAGCCGTCCACCGTCACCACGGTCCAGTCGTCCTCGAGGACCTGGGTCGTGCGCGACCCGCGCGTGAGCATGGGCTCCACCGCGAGGCACATCCCCGGGCGCAGCCGCGGCCCCTTCTCCCGCGTCCGGTAGTTGAGGACGTCGGGCGGCTGGTGCATCGCGGACCCGATCCCGTGCCCGATGTACTCCTGCACGATCCCGTAGGCGGTGCCGGAGGCCTCGACCGCGTCCTCGACGGCCTCGCCGACCGCGCCGAGCCGCTCCCCCGTCGCCAGGGCGGCGATCCCGGCCCACATGGCCGCCTCGGTCGCCTCCGAGAGTGCGACGTCGGCCGGGTCGGACTCGGGGAGCACCACCGTGAAGGCGGCGTCCCCGTGCCACCCGTCGACGATCGCGCCGCAGTCGACGGAGACGACGTCACCGGGCTCGAGCAGCCGGTCGCCCGGGATGCCGTGCACGATCTCGTCGTTGACGGACACGCAGAGCGTCGCGGGGTAGCCGTGGTACCCCAGGAACGACGGCTGGGCACCCGCGTCCGCGATGACCTCGGCGGCCACCGCGTCGAGGTCCGCGGTCGTCATCCCGGGACGGATCGCCGCACGGACGGCGGCGTGCGCGTCCGCGACGACGAGCCCCGCCCGTCGCATGACGCGGACCTGCTCAGCGGTCTTGTACTCGATCTTCTCGCGGCCGAACACGGTGCCTCAGGCGGCCTCGCGCAGGGCGGCCAGGAGCCGCTGGGTCACCACGGGCACGTCGCCGAGGCCGTCGACCCGCACGAGCAGGCCGCGGGTCGCGTAGAGGGCCGCGATGGGCTCCGTCTGCTCCCGGTAGACGTCGAGGCGGTGCCGGATGACCGGCTCCGTGTCGTCCTCACGGCCCTCCACGGTCGCGCGGTGCAGCAGACGCTGCACGACGACCTCGGTGTCGGCCGTCAGCTCGACCGCGACGTCCAGGGACGTCCCTCGCTGCGCGAGCATCGCGTCCAGCTCGGACACCTGGGCGACGTTGCGGGGGTAGCCGTCCAGCAGGAAGCCCCCGGCCACGTCCGGCTCGTCCAGGCGCGCCGCGACCATCGCGTTGGTCACCTCGTCCGGGACGAGCGCGCCCCGGGACGTGTAGCCCTGCGCCGTGCGACCGAGCTCCGTGCCGCCGGCGATGTTGGCCCGGAAGATGTCGCCGGTCGAGATGGCCGGCACGCCGAGCGCCTCGGCGAGCCGCGCGGCCTGGGTGCCCTTGCCGGCGCCGGGAGGTCCCAGGAGGACGACCCGGGTCACCGCAGGAACCCTTCGTAGTGCCGCTGCTCGAGCTGGGAGTTGATCTGCTTCACCGTCTCCAGGCCGACACCGACGACGATGAGGATCGACGCGCCGCCCAGCGGGATCTGGGTGTTGATGTCCAGCAGGATGAAGACGAACAGCACCACCATCGCGACGAACGCGAGGTAGACCGACCCGGGTGCCGTGATCCGCGTGATGACGTAGTCCAGGTACTCCGCCGTCGGCCGCCCGGCGCGGATGCCGGGGATGAAGCCGCCGTACTTCTTCATGTTGTCCGCGACCTCGTCCGGGTTGAACGTGATGGCCGTGTAGAAGTACGCGAAGAAGATGATCAGCAGGATGTAGAGCGCGATGTTGATCGGGCTCGCCGGGTCGACCACGTTGTTGGTCAGCCAGATGACCCACCCCGCGGACTGGTCACCGAACTGGGCGACGAGGCCCGGGATGGCGAGCAGGGACGACGCGAAGATGATCGGGATGACTCCCGACATGTTGATCTTGATCGGGATGTACGTGCTCGAGCCGCCGTACATCCGCCGGCCGACCATCCGCTTCGCGTACTGCACCGGGATGCGCCGCTGCGACTGCTCGACGAAGACGACCAGGCCGATCACCAGGATGATCACCACCAGGACCGCCGCGAACTTCGCGATCCCGTTCTCGCTGCCCGCGATCGACCAGAGGGCCGACGGGAAAGTGGCGGCGATGGACGTGAAGATCAGCAGGGACATGCCGTTGCCGATGCCCCGCTCGGTGATCCGCTCACCGAGCCACATGATGAGGGTGGTGCCCGCGGTCATCGTGATGATCATCAGAGCGATGGTGATCACGCCGTCGTTGGGGATCACCGGGACGCTGCAGCCCTGGAACAGGAGGCCGTTGCGGGCGACCGTGATGATCGTGGTCGACTGCAGGATCGCCAGACCGATGGTCAGGTACCGGGTGTACTGGGTGAGCTGGGCCTGGCCCTGCTGACCCTCCTTGTGCAGGGCCTCGAACCGCGGGATGACCACCCGCAGGAGCTGCACGATGATGCTCGCCGTGATGTACGGCATGATCCCCAGCGCGAACACCGACAGCTGCAGTAGCGCACCGCCGCTGAAGAGGTTGATGATGCCGAGCAGGTCGTTGTTGGCGACCTGGGCGACGCACTGCTGGACGTTGCCGTAGTCGACGCCCGGGGTCGGGATGAAGGACCCCACCCGGAAGACGGCCATGATCGCCATCGTGAACAGCAGCTTGCGCCGCAGGTCTGGGGTCCGGAACGCCCGGCCGAATGCGCTGAGCACCTGTCCTCCTGCTCCGCCGTCGAGACGGCGGTCTGTCGTCGTGCCCGTCGCCGACGACCTGCCGGGGACGGGTGAGCCGCCCCGAACCCTAGCCGAGGCAGGGGCCGTGGACGGCGCAGGGGCCGGGGCGCTGCGCCGTCCCGGCCCCTGCGTCAGGTCAGTCCTGGTTCACCGAACCGCCGGCCGCGAGGATCTTCTCCTTGGCGGAACCGGAGATCGCCTGCACCGACACCGCGAGCTTGACGTCCAGCTCGCCGGTGCCGAGGACCTTGACCGGCTGGCCCTTGCGGACCGCGCCCTTGGCCACGAGGTCCTCGACCGTCACGTCGCCGCCGCTGGGGTACAGCGCGGCGAGCGTGGCGATGTTGACGACCTGGAACTCCGTGCGGAACGGGTTCTTGAAGCCGCGGAGCTTCGGCAGCCGCATGTGCAGCGGCATCTGCCCGCCCTCGAACCGCTCGGGCACCTGGTAGCGGGCCTTCGTGCCCTTGGTGCCACGACCGGCCGTCTTGCCCTTGGAGGCCTCACCACGACCCACGCGGGTCTTCTTGGTGTGGGCACCCGGGGCCGGACGCAGGTGGTGGACCTTGAGGGTGCCGCCGGCGCCCTCGGTCGCGTTGGTCACCTTGGCCGGCTTGGCGGCGGCCTTGGTGGTGCCCGCCGCCTTGCGCGGAGCGGCCTTCTTCTTGGGGGCCTCGGCAGCGGTCTCCGCTGCCTCGGTCGCCTCGGTCTTCTTGTCAGCCATGGTCACTCGACCTCCTCGACGGTGACGAGGTGCGCCACCGTGGTGACCATGCCGCGGATCTCCGGACGGTCCTCCTTGACGACGACGTCGCCGATGCGCTTGAGGCCGAGGGTCCGCAGCGTGTCACGCTGGTTCTGCTTGCCGCCGATGACGGACTTGGTCTGGGTCACCTTGAGACGGGCCATCACGCACCAGCCTTCGCGGCGATGCCCTCGGCACGCGCCCGGAGCATGGCCGCCGGGGCGACGTGCTCCAGCGACAGGCCACGGCGGGCGGCGACGGCCTCGGGCTCCTCGAGCTCGCGGAGCGCCTGCACCGTCGCGTGGACGATGTTGATGGCGTTGGACGAGCCCATGGACTTCGAGAGGACGTCGTGGATGCCGGCGCACTCGAGGACGGCACGCACCGGACCACCGGCGATGACGCCGGTACCCGGGGACGCGGGGCGCAGGAACACCACGCCCGCCGCCGCCTCACCCGTGACGGGGTGCGGGATCGTGCCCTGGATGCGCGGGACGCGGAAGAAGCTCTTCTTGGCCTCCTCGACGCCCTTGGCGATCGCGGCGGGCACCTCCTTCGCCTTGCCGTAGCCGACGCCGACCGTGCCGTCGCCGTCGCCTACCACGACGAGCGCGGTGAAGCTGAAGCGGCGACCACCCTTGACGACCTTGGAGACGCGGTTGATGGTCACCACGCGCTCGACGAAGGCACTCTTCTCGGCGGCGTCGCCGCGGCGGTCGCCACGACGGTTGTCGCCACGCTCGCGTCGGTCGCCGCCGCCGCCGCCGGCGGCGCCGGTGTTGGTGCGCTGCGGTGCAGCCATCAGAACTTCCTCTGCTTCCGTACGGACAGGACTCGGGTCGCGGTCACAGGGCGAGACCGCCCTCGCGGGCGCCGTCGGCGACCGCCGCGACACGACCGTGGTACTTGTTGCCCCCACGGTCGAACACGACGGCCTCGACGCCGACGGCCTTCGCACGCTCGGCGATGAGCTCGCCGATCCGGCGGGCCTTGGCGGTCTTGTCGCCGTCGAAGGCCCGCAGGTCCGCCTCGAGGGTGGACGCGGACGCGACCGTGCGACCGATGCTGTCGTCGACGACCTGGGCGACCATGTGCCGCGCGGAGCGCGACACGACGAGACGCGGCCGTGCGGGGGTGCCGACGACCTTCTTGCGCAGGCGGAGGTGGCGGCGCGCGCGGGCGACGGCCTTGCCCTTGCCACGGATGGTGAGAGCCACGGTTACTTACCAGCCTTTCCGGCCTTGCGGCGGACGACCTCGCCCGCGTACCGCACACCCTTGCCCTTGTACGGCTCGGGCTTGCGGATCTTGCGGATGTTCGCGGCGACCTCGCCGACCTGCTGCTTGTCGATGCCGCTCACCGAGAACTTCGTCGGCGTCTCCACCGCGAAGGTGATGCCCTCGGGGGCGGGGACGGACACCGGGTGGCTGAACCCGAGCGCGAACTCGAGGTCCGCGCCCTTCGCGGTCACGCGGTAGCCGGTTCCGACGATCTCGAGCTTCTTGGTGTAGCCCTCGGTCACGCCAGTCACCAGGTTGGCGAGCAGCGTCCGGGTGAGGCCGTGCAGCGAGCGCGACTGGCGCTCGTCGTCGGGGCGGGTCACCACGAGGGCGCCGTCCTCCTGCACGACCTGGATCGGGGCGGCGACGGTGTGGCTCAGGGTGCCCTTGGGCCCCTGGACCGTCACGCGTGCGCCGTCGATCGCGACGTCGACGCCGGCCGGGACCGGGACGGGGACCTTGCCGATTCGGGACATGGTTCTCTCCTCTCGGTCTCTGGGTTACCAGACGTAGGCGAGGACTTCCCCACCCACGCCCTTCTTGGCGGCCTGCTTGTCGGTCAGGAGGCCGGACGACGTGGACAGGATCGCCACGCCGAGGCCACCGAGCACGCGGGGCAGGTTGGTCGACTTCGCGTACACGCGCAGGCCCGGCTTGGACACGCGGCGCACGCCGGCGAGCGAGCGCTCGCGGTTCGGGCCGAACTTGAGCTGGATCGTCAGGTTCTTGCCCACGGGGGCGTCACCGACGGTCCAGCCGGCGATGTAGCCCTCCGCCTGGAGGATGTCCGCGATGTTCGCCTTGAGCTTCGAGTAAGGCATCGTCACGGAGTCGTGGTACGCGGAGTTCGCGTTCCGCAGACGGGTCAGCATGTCTGCGATCGGATCAGTCATCGTCATCGGGCTTGTGCCCTTCCTCGCCGGGGTATCCCCGCGCCGAACCGGCGCAAGGGGACCTGCGGCGTAGTGGTTACCAGCTGCTCTTGGTGACGCCGGGGAGCTCGCCGCGGTGCGCCATCTGGCGCAGGCAGATGCGGCAGAGGCCGAACTTGCGGTAGACGGAGTGCGGGCGACCGCACTTCTGGCACCGGGTGTAGGCGCGGACCGCGTACTTGGGCTTCCGCGCCGCCTTCTGGATCAGGGCGGTCTTCGCCATGGTCAGTTCTCCTTGAAGGGGAAGCCGAGACGGCGGAGCAGCGAGCGGCCCTCGTCGTCCGTGGTCGCGGTCGTCACGATCGTGATGTCCATGCCCCGGCTGCGGTCGATCCTGTCGGGGTCGACCTCGTGGAACATGACCTGCTCGGTCAGACCGAAGGTGTAGTTGCCGTTGCCGTCGAACTGCTTCGGCGACAGGCCACGGAAGTCGCGGATGCGCGGCAGGGCCAGCGAGATCAGCCGGTCGGTGAACTCCCACATGCGGTCGCCCCGGAGGGTGACGTGGGCGCCGATCGGCATGCCCTCGCGCAGCTTGAACTGCGCGATGGACTTGCGAGCCTTGGTGACCTGCGGCTTCTGACCGGTGATGGCGGTCAGGTCGCGGATCGCGCCCTCGATGAGCTTGGAGTCCTTGGCGGCCTCGCCGACACCCATGTTCACGACGACCTTGACGAGGCGCGCGACCTGGTTGACGTTCTCGTGGCCGAACTCCTCGCGGAGGCCGGGGAGGATCTCCTCGGCGTACTTGGTCTTCAGACGCGGGACGGCCCGCGTCTCGACGGTCTCAGTGCTCATCTCAGATGTCCTTACCCGAGCGCTTCGCCACGCGGACGCGCACCGTGCGGGTGCGACCGTCGCGCTCGATCTCCTCGCTACGGAAGCCCACGCGGGTGCCCTTCTTGGTCTCCGGGTCCACCAGCATGACGTTGCTGACGTGGATCGCGGCCTCGCGCGTCTCGATCCCACCGGTACGAGTGCCCCGGTTGGTCTGGCCGGCCTTGACGTGGTGCGTCATGCGCTGCACGCCCTCGACGATGACGCGGTCCTTCTCCTTGAGCACCTCGAGCACACGGCCCTGCTTGCCCTTGTCGCGACCCGCGATGACGACGACGAGGTCGCCCTTCTTGATCTTGGCCATGGTCAGAGCACCTCCGGTGCCAGCGAGATGATCTTCATGAACTTCTTGTCGCGCAGCTCGCGACCCACCGGGCCGAAGATGCGCGTCCCACGGGGCTCCCCGTCGTTCTTGAGGATCACCGCGGCGTTCTCGTCGAACTTGATGTACGAGCCGTCGGGCCGGCGGCGCTCCTTGGTGGTGCGCACGACGACCGCCTTGACGACGTCGCCCTTCTTGACGTTGCCGCCCGGAATGGCGTCCTTGACCGTCGCGACGATCACGTCGCCGATACCGGCGTAGCGACGGCCGGATCCGCCGAGAACACGGATGCAGAGGATCTGCTTCGCTCCCGTGTTGTCGGCGACCTTCAGTCGCGACTCCTGCTGGATCATGTCTGTGAACTCCTGTCGTCGAGCCGGTTCTCGCCAGCGCGAGCCTGGCCGAACGGATATGGGGTGAGGGCGCGTCCCGCCCGGCCGCACCGCGGCGGCCGAGCGGGCACGGGACCTCTTACTTCGCCTTCTCCAGGATCTCCACCACACGCCAGCGCTTGGTCGCCGACAGCGGACGGGTCTCCATGATGAGGACGAGGTCGCCGATGCCGGCCGTGCTGGCCTCGTCGTGCGCCTTGACCTTGCTCGTGCGTCGCAGGACCTTGCCGTAGAGCGGGTGCTTGACCCGGTCCTCGACCTCGACCACGACGGTCTTCTGCATCTTGTCGCTGACCACGTAGCCACGCCGCGTCTTGCGGTACGGACGGTGGTCGGCGGCCGACGACTCGGCGGCGGGTGCCGCAGCGTTCTCGGTGCTCATGTCTGCCCTCTCGCTCACTCGGCGCTCGAGCCGGGTGCCGTACGGATGCCCAGCTCGCGCTCACGCAGGACCGTGTAGATCCGCGCGATGTCTCGGCGCACGGCCTTCAGCCGGCCGTGGCTCTCGAGCTGACCGGTCGCCGACTGGAAGCGGAGGTTGAACAGCTCCTCCTTGGCCTTCTTCAGCTCGGCGACGAGTGCCTCGTCGTCCATGCCGTCGAGCTCGGCCGGGGCCAGCTCCTTGGATCCGATAGCCATCAGATGCCACCACCCTCGCGCACCACGAAACGGCACTTCATCGGGAGCTTGTGCATCGCGCGACGCATGGCCTCGCGTGCGAGCGGCTCCGGGACACCGGCGAGCTCGAACATGATGCGGCCCGGCTTGACGTTCGCGACCCACCACTCGGGCGAGCCCTTGCCGGAACCCATGCGGGTCTCGGCCGGCTTCTTGGTCAGCGGACGGTCGGGGTAGATGTTGATCCACACCTTGCCGCCACGCTTGATGTGACGCGTCATGGCGATACGCGCCGACTCGATCTGCCGGTTCGTCACGTAGGCGGGCTCGAGAGCCTGGATGCCGTACTCGCCGAAGGAGATCGCGGTGCCACCCTTCGCCGCGCCGGAGCGCGACGGGTGGTGCTGCTTGCGGTGCTTGAGCCGCCGCGGGATCAGCATGCTCAGGCCTCCGTTCCGGTCTCAGGCGCCGACTCGCCGGCGGGGGCCGCGGGGGCCTCGGCCGGGGCGTCGGTGCGCTCGGGACGACGACCAGCGCGCGCCGGACGGTCACCACGGTCGGTCCGGGGACCACCGCGGGGAGCGCGCGGGCCGGCGGTGGCCTGCTCGCGGGCGTACTCCTTCTCGGTCATGTCGCCCTTGTAGATCCAGACCTTGACGCCGATCTGACCGAACGTCGTCCGGGCCTCGAAGGTGCCGAAGTCGATGTTCGCCCGCAGGGTGTGCAGCGGCACGCGACCCTCGCGGTAGAACTCGCTGCGGCTCATCTCCGCACCGCCGAGACGCCCGGCGCACTGCACCCGGATGCCCTTGGCGCCGGCGCGGAGGGCGGACTGCATGCCCTTGCGCATGGCGCGGCGGAACGAGACGCGGCTCGCGAGCTGCTCGGCGATGCCCTGCGCGACCAGCTGCGCCTCCATCTCGGCGTTCTTCACCTCGAGGATGTTCAGCTGGACCTGCTTGCCGGTGAGCTTCTCGAGCTCGCCGCGGATGCGGTCGGCCTCGGCGCCGCGGCGGCCGATGACGATGCCCGGACGCGCCGTGTGGATGTCCACGCGGACGCGGTCGCGGGTGCGCTCGATCTCCACCTTGGCGATGCCGGCGCGCTCGAGGCCCGTCGACATGAGCTTGCGGATCTGGACGTCCTCGCGGACGTAGTCGCGGTACCGCTGCCCCGGCTTGGTGCTGTCGGCGAACCAGCGCGACCGGTGGTCCGTGGTGATGCCGAGGCGGTACCCGTGCGGGTTGACCTTCTGTCCCACTATCGGGTCCTCTCCTTCTTCTCGACCGGGGCGACGACCACGGTGATGTGGCTCGTGCGCTTGAGGATCCGCGACGCACGCCCCTGGGCGCGCGGCCGGAACCGCTTGAGCGTCGGACCCTCGTCGACGTAGGCCGCCTGGACGACCAGCGACGAGGCGTCGAACGCCTGGTTCGCGCGGTCGGCCTTGACGCGGGCGTTGGCGATCGCGCTCTCGACCACCTTGAGGACGGTCTCCCCCGCGGCCTGCGGCGCGAACTTCAGCGTCGCGACGGCCTCCTCGGCCTGCTTGCCACGGATGAGGTCCACGACGCGCCGGGCCTTCTGGGGCGTGACACGGACGAACCGCGCCTGCGCCTTGGCTTCCATTGCTGTCCTGCCTTCTTGTGTCGTCATGCGACTGGTGGGGACGTCACCTGCTGGACCCGAGGGTCAGCGGCGACGGCCCTTCCGGTCGTCCTTCTCGTGGCCGCGGAAGGTCCGCGTGGGGGCGAACTCGCCGAGCTTGTGGCCGACCATCGACTCGGTCACGAAGACCGGGACGTGCTTGCGACCGTCGTGCACGGCGAACGTGTGCCCGAGGAAGTCGGGGGTGATCATCGACCGGCGGGACCAGGTCTTGATGACCGTCTTGGTCCCCTTCTCGTTCTGCACGTCCACCTTCTTCTGGAGGTGGTCGTCGACGAAGGGGCCCTTCTTGAGGCTACGTGGCATCGGTCAGGCTCCTCAGCGCTTCTTGCCGGTACGACGGCGACGGACGATCAGCTTGTCGCTGGGCTTGTTCGGACGGCGCGTGCGGCCCTCCGGCTGGCCCCACGGGCTGACGGGGTGACGACCACCGGAGGTCTTGCCCTCACCACCACCGTGCGGGTGGTCGATCGGGTTCATGGCGACACCGCGGACCGTCGGGCGCTTGCCCTTCCAGCGCATGCGGCCGGCCTTGCCCCAGTTGATGTTCGACTGCTCGGCGTTGCCGACCTCGCCGACCGTGGCGCGGCAGCGCAGGTCGACGTTGCGGATCTCGCCGGAGGGCATGCGCAGCTGCGCGTACGGCCCGTCCTTGGCCACCAGCTGCACCGACGTCCCCGCGGACCGGGCGATCTTCGCGCCGCCACCGGGCTTGAGCTCGATGGCGTGGATGACCGTACCGGTGGGGATGTTGCGCAGCGGCAGGTTGTTGCCGGGCTTGATGTCGGCGGCCGCACCGTTCTCGACGACGTCGCCCTGCGACAGCTTGTTCGGCGCGATGATGTAGCGCTTCTCGCCGTCCGCGTAGTGCAGCAGCGCGATGCGCGCGGTGCGGTTCGGGTCGTACTCGATGTGAGCCACCTTGGCCGGCACGCCGTCCTTGTCGTGACGACGGAAGTCGATCACGCGATAGGCGCGCTTGTGGCCACCGCCCTGGTGCCGCGTGGTCACGCGACCGGTGGAGTTGCGGCCACCGGTCTTGTGCAGCGGACGGACCAGCGACTTCTCCGGCTCGGAGCGCGTGATCTCGACGAAGTCGGCGACGCTGCTGCCGCGGCGGCCCGGCGTCGTCGGCTTGTACTTACGGATTCCCATGGAAGGTTTTCCCTTACGTCTCGTCGGTCCGGCGTCAGCCGACCGGTCCGCCGAAGATGTCGATGGTGCCCTCGCGCAGCGTCACGATCGCGCGCTTGGTGTCCTTGCGCTTGCCGAGCCCGAACTTCGTGCGACGGCTCTTGCCCTTGCGGTTCGCCGTGTTGACCGACTCGACCTTGACGCCGAAGACCTGCTCCACGGCGATCTTGATCTCGGTCTTGTTCGCACGGGGGTCCACGAGGAACGTGTACTTGCCCTCGTCGAGCAGCCCGTAGCTCTTCTCGGAGACGACCGGCGACAGGAGGATGTCGCGCGGGTCCTTGTTCACGGTGGTCACTTGGTCTCCTCCGTGGCGAGCTCGGACGCCTCGGACTCGGTCGCGACGGCCTTGGCCGAGCGACCCGCCGGACGCGCGAGGAACGCCTCGAGGGCGCCGCGCGTGAAGACGACGTCGTCCGAGACCAGCACGTCATAGGTGTTGAGCTGGTCGGCGGTGAGCAGGTGGACCTGCTCGAGGTTGCGCAGGGACTTCCACGAGCCCTCGTCGCCGCGCTCGAGCACCACGAGGACGTGGCGGCGCGGGGACAGGGCGGCGAGCGTGACGGCGGCGGTCTTGGTCGACGGCAGCGCGTCCGCACCGAGGAAGTTCTCGACCACGTGCACGCGACCCGCGCGCGCCCGGTCCGAGAGCGCACCGCGCAGGGCGGCCGCCTTCATCTTCTTCGGCGTCCGCTGGCTGTAGTCGCGCGGCACGGGGCCGTGCACGGTGCCACCGCCGGCGAACTGCGGCGCACGCGTCGAGCCCTGGCGGGCGCGACCGGTGCCCTTCTGCTTGTAGGGCTTGCGCCCTCCACCGGAGACCTCACCGCGGGACTTCGTCTTGTGCGTGCCCTGCCGGGCTGCGGCGAGCTGCGCCACGACGACCTGGTGGATCAGCGGGACGTTCGTCTGGACGTCGAACACCTCGGCGGGCAGCTCGGCCGTGCCGGCCTTCTTGCCCTGGGGGTCCAGGACGTCGACGGTCTGCGTCGTCATCGGGGACTCACGCTCCCTTCACGGCGGAGCGCACGAGCACGACGCCGCCCTTGGGGCCGGGGACGGCGCCCTTGACGAGCACCAGGCCCTTCTCGGCGTCGACCGCGTGCACGGTCAGGTTCTGGGTGGTCTGGCGGACGTGACCCATCCGGCCCGCCATCTTCAGGCCCTTGAACACGCGCGACGGCGTCGAGGCGCCACCGATCGAGCCGGGCTTGCGGTGGTTGCGGTGGGCACCGTGCGAGGCGCCGACGCCGTGGAACCCGTGGCGCTTCATGACACCAGCGGTGCCCTTGCCCTTGGTGGTGCCGACGACGTCGATGAGCTGGCCGGCGGTGAAGGCCTCGGCGGTGATCTCCTGGCCGAGCACGTACTGGCCGGCGTCCGGGGTGCGGATCTCCGTGAGGTGGCGACGCGGGGTCACGCCGGCCTTCTCGAAGTGGCCCTTCAGCGGCTGGGTGACCTTGCGCGGGTCGATCTGGCCGAAGGCCAGCTGGACCGCCGCGTAGCCGTCCGACTCCTCGGAGCGGACCTGGGTCACCACGTTGGTGCCGACCTGCACGACGGTGACGGGCACGAGGCGCCCGGCCTCGTCCCACACCTGGGTCATGCCGAGCTTGGTGCCCAGCACGGCCGTGATCGGCTTGGCGTTCTGGGGAAGCGTGGTCATCGTGATCTCCTGAGCCTCAGAGCTTGATCTCGATGTTCACGTCCGCGGGCAGGTCGAGACGCATGAGCGAGTCGACCGCCTTCGGCGTGGGATCGATGATGTCGATGAGGCGCTTGTGGGTGCGCATCTCGAAGTGCTCGCGGCTGTCCTTGTACTTGTGAGGCGACCGGATGACGCAGAAGACGTTCTTCTCCGTCGGCAGCGGCACCGGACCCACGACCGTCGCACCAGCGCGCGTCACCGTGTCGACGATCTTGCGCGCCGAGCTGTCGATGACCTCGTGGTCGTAGGACTTGAGCCGGATGCGGATCTTCTGTCCCGCCATGGCGTCGTCTGACTCTCTCTCTCGAACCGCTAGCTGTCCGACCCCCGCACTCGGGCGTGTCGCGTGATGCGACACACTCTTGCGCTGCGCACCCGAAAGGCACGAGGTCGTTGGTTGCTGTCGGGACCACGCCGGCCGGAGGCCGTGGGATCCCTCAACGTCTGTCGTACATGGCTGCCGCGCACACCGGTCCGGCCGCGATCTGGCACCGGGCAAGATCGAGGATCCCACCGGCGGCCGCGTTCGGACGCAACGGCGCCGGGCAACCTGAACAGTGTGCCAGAGGAATCCGCGGATGACCAATCGCGTGTCGCTCGGCCCGGCCGAGCAGCGCGTGGTAGCCGTCAGGTCCCAGCACCCCGCCCGCGCGTCCTCGCGGAGAGCCGCCCGGTACCCGGGCGCCTCCCCCGCCCGCGGACGCCGAGGCCGGCTCCAGGCCTGTCTCAGCGCCTCTGCGGATCTGTCGGGCGACATGGCGAGGGCCCGGACCCCCAGGGGTCCGGGCCCTCGTCGGCGTCACTTGACGATCTTGGTGACCTTGCCCGAGCCGACGGTCCGGCCACCCTCGCGGATGGCGAAGCCGAGGCCCTCCTCCATGGCGATCGGCTGGATCAGCTCGACCGACATCTCGGTGTTGTCGCCGGGCATGACCATCTCGGTGCCCTCGGGCAGCGTGATGACGCCGGTGACGTCCGTGGTCCGGAAGTAGAACTGCGGACGGTAGTTCGAGTAGAACGGGTTGTGACGCCCACCCTCGTCCTTGGCCAGGATGTAGACCTGGGCCTCGAAGTTGGTGTGCGGCGTGATCGAACCCGGCTTCACGACGACCTGGCCACGCTCGACGTCCTCACGCTTGATGCCACGGAGCAGGAGGCCGCAGTTCTCGCCGGCCCACGCCTCGTCCATCTGCTTGTGGAACATCTCGATGCCGGTGACCGTCGTCTTCTGCGGCGGGCGGATACCGACGATCTCGACCTCGGAGTTGATCGCGAGCTTGCCGCGGTCGACCTTGCCGGTGACGACGGTGCCACGACCGGTGATGGTGAAGACGTCCTCGATCGGCATGAGGAACGGCTTGTCCATGTCACGGACGGGCTCCGGGACCGACTCGTCGACGGCGTCGAGGAGCTCCTGGACCGACTCGACCCACTTCGGGTCGCCCTCGAGCGCCTTGAGCCCGGAGACGCGGACGACGGGAGCGTTGTCGCCGTCGAAGCCCTGGGCGGACAGCAGCTCGCGGACCTCCATCTCGACGAGCTCGAGGATCTCCTCGTCGTCGACCATGTCGGACTTGTTGAGCGCCACGAGCAGGTAGGGCACGCCGACCTGACGGGCGAGCAGGACGTGCTCACGCGTCTGGGCCATCGGGCCGTCCGTCGCGGCGACCACCAGGATCGCGCCGTCCATCTGGGCGGCACCGGTGATCATGTTCTTGATGTAGTCGGCGTGACCCGGCGCGTCGACGTGCGCGTAGTGGCGCTTCTCCGTCTGGTACTCGACGTGCGCGATGTTGATCGTGATACCGCGCTGCTTCTCCTCCGGCGCCTTGTCGATCTCGTCGAACGGCGTGAAGGGGTTCAGGGTCGGGTACTTGTCGTGCAGCACCTTCGAGATGGCAGCGGTCAGCGTCGTCTTGCCGTGGTCGACGTGACCGATGGTCCCGATGTTGACGTGCGGCTTGGTCCGCTCGAACTTGGCCTTCGCCACTGGTGTCCTCCTCGGACTGGGTAGTTGTGCCGAACGGTGCAGGTGCCGGATGACTCCTGCGGGGCGTTGCGGTCGCTACAGGTTGATGGTTGTACTGACGGTTCGACCTGTGGGACTACTCGCCCCGGGTCTTCTTGATGATCTCCTCGGCGACGTTCCGAGGAACCTCGGCATAGCTGTCGAACTGCATGGAGTACACCGCACGGCCCTGCGTCTTGGAACGCAGGTCGCCGACGTACCCGAACATCTCCGACAGCGGGACGAGTGCGCGGATGACCTTGACCCCCGTCGCGTCCTCCATGGACTGGATCATGCCGCGACGAGAGTTGATGTCGCCGATGACGTCACCCATGTAGTCCTCGGGCGTCCGGACCTCCACGGCCATGATCGGCTCGAGGAGGACGGGGTCCGCCTTCCGCGCGGCCTCCTTGAGGATCATCGAGCCCGCGATCTTGAACGCCATCTCGGACGAGTCGACGTCGTGCGCCGCACCGTCCAGGAGGGTCGCCTTGACGCCGACCAGCGGGAAGCCGGCGAGCACGCCGAGCTCCATCGCCGACTGGATGCCCGCGTCCACGCTCGGGATGTACTCGCGCGGGACGCGACCACCGGTGACCGCGTTGACGAACTCGTACAGCTCGCCGGCCTCGCGGTCGAGCGGCTCGAACGTCATCTGGACCTTGGCGTACTGGCCCGAGCCACCGGTCTGCTTCTTGTGCACGTAGTCGATCTTCTCGACCTTGCGCTTGATCGTCTCGCGGTAGGCCACCTGCGGCTTGCCGACGTTCGCCTCGACCTTGAACTCGCGCCGCATGCGGTCGACGAGGATGTCGAGGTGGAGCTCGCCCATGCCGCCGATGACGGTCTGGCCGGACTCCTCGTCCAGGCGGACGCGGAACGTCGGGTCCTCCTCGGCGAGCTTCTGGATGGCCAGGGACAGCTTCTCCTGGTCGCCCTTCGTCTTCGGCTCGATCGCCACGTCGATGACCGGCTCAGGGAAGGTCATCGACTCGAGGACCACCTGCTTCGCCGGGTCGCACAGGGTGTCACCGGTGGTGACGTCCTTGAGCCCGATGAAGGCGTAGATGTGGCCCGCCGTGGCCTCCTCGACCGGGTTCTCCTTGTTGGCGTGCATCTGGAAGAGCTTCCCGATGCGCTCCTTCTTGCCCTTGGTCGAGTTCACGACCTGGGCACCGGAGGGGACCTTGCCGGAGTAGACCCGGACGTAGGTGAGCTTGCCGAAGAACGGGTGCGCCGCGACCTTGAACGCCAGGGCCGAGAACGGCTCGTCGGCGGACGGGCGGCGGAGCACCTCCGTCTCCTCGTCACCGACGGCGTGGCCGGTGACGGCGGGGACGTCCAGCGGCGTGGGCAGGTAGTCGACGACCGCGTCGAGCATGGGCTGGACGCCCTTGTTCTTGAACGCGGAGCCGCACAGGACCGGGTAGGCCTCGCCGGCGATCGTCAGCGTGCGGATGCCCCGCTTGATCTCGTCCTCGGTGAGCTCCTCACCGCCGAGGTACTTCTCGAGCAGCTCCTCGTCCGCCTCGGCGACGGCCTCGATGAGCGCCTGGCGGTACTCCTCGGCCTTCTCGACGAGGTCCGCGGGGATCTCCTCGATCGTGTAGTCCTCGCCCTTCTGGACCTCTCCGCGCCACGTCAGGGCGCGGCGGTAGATGAGGTCGACGACGCCGATGAAGTCGTTCTCCGACCCGATCGGGATCTGCAGGGGCAGCGGCTTGGCCTTGAGGCGGTTCACGATCGTGTCGACCGTGAAGTAGAAGTCCGCACCGAGCTTGTCCATCTTGTTGACGAAGCAGATCCGGGGGACGTTGTACTTGTCCGCCTGGCGCCACACCGTCTCGGACTGGGGCTCGACACCCTCCTTGCCGTCGAACACGGCGACCGCACCGTCGAGCACGCGCAGCGACCGCTCCACCTCGACGGTGAAGTCGACGTGACCGGGCGTGTCGATGATGTTGATCTGGTTGCCGGCCCAGTAGCAGGTCGTCGCGGCCGACGTGATCGTGATGCCGCGCTCCTGCTCCTGCTCCATCCAGTCCATCGTCGAGGCACCGTCGTGCGTCTCACCGATCTTGTAGTTGACCCCGGTGTAGAACAGGATCCGCTCGGTGGTCGTCGTCTTGCCGGCATCGATGTGCGCCATGATGCCGATGTTGCGGACCTTCTTGAGGTCGGTCAGCACGTCAAGTGCCACGGGTAAGCCCTTCTCGGTACGGGTCAGGGGGCGTGGGCCCCGCTGGGGTCACCAGCGGTAGTGCGCGAACGCCTTGTTCGACTCGGCCATCTTGTGCATGTCCTCGCGACGCTTGACCGCGGCACCCAGGCCGTTGCTGGCGTCGAGGATCTCGTTCATGAGGCGCTCGGTCATGGTCTTCTCGCGACGGGCGCGGGAGTAGTCCACGAGCCAGCGCAGCGCCAGCGTCGTCGAGCGGACCGGACGGACCTCGACCGGGACCTGGTAGGTCGCGCCACCGACACGGCGGGAGCGGACCTCCAGCGCCGGGCGGACGTTCTCCAGCGCGCGCTTGAGGACGACGACGGGGTCGCCGCCCGTCTTCTCGCGCGCACCCTCGAGGGCGCCGTAGACGATGGCCTCCGCGACGGACTTCTTGCCGTCGAGCAGGACCTTGTTGATGAGCTGGGTGACGACGGGAGACCCGTAGACCGGGTCGGCGATGAGCGGCCGCTTCGGGGCCGGGCCCTTGCGAGGCATCAGCTCTTCTCCTTCTTCGCGCCGTAGCGGCTGCGAGCCTGCTTGCGGTTCTTCACGCCCTGGGTGTCGAGCGCACCGCGAATGATCTTGTAGCGGACACCGGGGAGGTCCTTCACACGGCCGCCGCGGACGAGCACGATCGAGTGCTCCTGCAGGTTGTGGCCGACGCCGGGGATGTACGCCGTGACCTCGATCTGGCTCGAGAGCTTCACACGCGCGACCTTGCGCAGCGCGGAGTTCGGCTTCTTCGGGGTCGTGGTGTAGACGCGCGTGCACACACCGCGTCGCTGGGGGCTGCCCTTGAGGGCCGGCGTCTTGGAAGAGTTCGCCTTGGACGACCTTCCCTTGCGCACGAGCTGCTGGATCGTGGGCACTACGTCTCCGTGTCTCTCGGTACTGCTCGTCTGGTCGGACCGGGGGCTCCCGGTCTCGGGTCCGCGCTGCCGCGGCTCCTGGTCTTTCGTCCTGCACCGACCCCCGCGTCCGGGCGTGTCGGGCCACCTGAGCGCGTCGCCGCCCGCCGGATCCGATCTGACGGGGGTTCAGCGCGTGGTGGTCCACCGGCCATCCCACCTCCCCCGACCCCGGCTGCCCCGGAGGGCACGGGCGGTTCAGCGGCGATGCACGCGCGAGGGCCCGACGGCGCGGGCACAGGGGCCCACGCTACCCAACGCTCCTCGGAGCGTCAAAGTGACGCGGGGCACGCCCACGCCCCCTGCCGCCCCCTCCCGGTCCGACGACGGCGGCCGCCGCCCGCTCGCACGGGTCGGCGGCCGCCGTCGTCAAGGTCGGCTCAGCGCAGGTCGCCGAAGTCGATGTCCTCGAGCGGGATGGCCTCGCCGGAGCCCATGCCGAGCGGCGGGAAGTCGATCTCGTCGTAGCCGAAGGACGGGTACAGCTCGGCCTTCGCCTCCTCGGTCGGCTCCACCGTGACGTCGACGTACAGCGGCATGCCCGTCCCCGCGGGGATGAGCTTTCCGATGATGACGTTCTCCTTGAGGCCCAGCAGCGGGTCGCTGCGACCGCTCATCGCGGCCTCGGTGAGGACGCGGGTCGTCTCCTGGAAGGAGGCGGCCGACAGCCACGAGTCGGTCGCGAGCGACGCCTTCGTGATGCCCATGAGCTCCGGACGGCCCGCGGCCGGCTGACGCCCCTCGGCGACCGCCTTGCGGTTGGCCGTCTCGAAGCGCCCCCGCTCGGCGAGCTCGCCGGGCAGCAGGTCGGTCTCACCCGAGTCGAGCACGGTCACGCGCCGCAGCATCTGCCGCACGATGACCTCGATGTGCTTGTCGTGGATGTCCACGCCCTGGGAGCGGTACGTCTCCTGGACCTCGTCCACCAGGTGCTTCTGGGTGGCGCGGGGGCCGAGGATGCGCAGGACCTTCTTCGGGTCCACCGCACCCTGGACGAGCTGCGTGCCGACCTCGACGTGGTCGCCGTCGGACACCAGCAGGCGTGACCGCTTGGAGACCGGGTACGCCACCTCCTCCGACCCGTCGTCGGGCGTGAGCACGAGCTTGCGCAGGCGCTCCGTGTCGTCGACGGCGATGCGGCCGGTGTGCTCCGCGATGGGCGCCTCACCCTTGGGGGTGCGGGCCTCGAAGAGCTCCTGGACACGCGGCAGACCCTGGGTGATGTCGTCGGCCGATGCCACACCACCGGTGTGGAACGTCCGCATCGTCAGCTGCGTGCCGGGCTCACCGATCGACTGGGCCGAGATGATGCCGACGGCCTCACCGATGTCGACCATCTTGCCGGTGGCCAGCGAGCGGCCGTAGCAGAGGGCGCACGTGCCCACCTTGGACTCGCAGGTCAGGACCGAGCGGACCTTGACCTCCGTGACGCCCGCCTCGAGGAAGCGCTCGATGAGGACGTCGCCCGCGTCGTCGCCCGCGTTGCCCACCACGGTGCCGTCGCTGCCGACGACGTCCGTGGCGAGGGTACGCGCGTAGACGCTGGTCTCGACCTTCTCGTGCCGGACGAGCGTGCCCTCCGACAGCGTCTCCGCGATCGGCAGGGTCAGCCCGCGCTCCGTGCCGCAGTCGTGCTCACGGATGATGACGTCCTGGGAGACGTCGACCAGACGACGCGTCAGGTACCCCGAGTCGGCGGTCCGCAGGGCGGTGTCCGCCAGGCCCTTCCGCGCGCCGTGCGACGCGATGAAGTACTCGAGGACGGACAGGCCCTCGCGGTAGTTCGACTTGATCGGGCGCGGGATGATCTCGCCCTTCGGGTTGGCCACGAGGCCACGCATGCCGGCGATCTGGCGGACCTGCATCCAGTTGCCTCGGGCACCCGACGACACCATCTTGTTCAGCGTGTTGTGCGCCGGGAAGTTGTCGCGCATGACGCTCGCGACCTCGTCCGTCGCCTGCGTCCAGATCTCGATGAGCTCCTGGCGACGCTCGTCGTCGGTGATCAGGCCCTTGTCGTACTGGGTCTGGATCTTCGCGGCGCGCGCCTCGTAGGTGTCGAGGATCTTCTGCTTGTCCTGCGGCGTCGCGACGTCGGAGATGGCGATCGTGACCCCGGACCGCGTGGCCCAGTGGAAGCCGGACTCCTTGAGCGCGTCCAGGCTCGCGGCGACCTCCACCTTCGGGTACCGCTCGGCCAGGTCGTTGACGATCGCGGACAGCTTCTTCTTGTCCACCACGCCGTTGACGTACGGGTAGTCGATCGGCAGCAGCTCGTTGAAGAGGGCGCGGCCGAGGGTCGTCTCCAGCACGATCGGCTGGTCCGGGTCCCAGCCCTCGGGCGCGTCGAACTCCGTCGGCGGCACGAGGTCGGTGAACCGGATGCCGACGACGGCGTTGAGGTCCAGCGAGCCCTGGTCGAAGGCCATCATCGCCTCGGAGACCGAGACGAACTTCCGGCCGGCGCCGTGCGCGTCCTCCTTGTCGGCCGTCAGGTGGAACAGGCCGATGATCATGTCCTGCGAGGGCATGGTCACCGGACGGCCGTCCGACGGCTTGAGGATGTTGTTGCTCGACAGCATGAGGATGCGGGCCTCGGCCTGCGCCTCGGTCGACAGCGGCAGGTGCACCGCCATCTGGTCGCCGTCGAAGTCGGCGTTGAACGCGGCGCACACCAGCGGGTGCAGGTGGATCGCCTTGCCCTCGACGAGCTTCGGCTCGAACGCCTGGATGCCGAGACGGTGCAGCGTCGGTGCGCGGTTCAGCAGCACCGGGTGCTCGGTGATGACCTCCTCGAGCACGTCCCAGACCTGGGGGCGCGCCCGCTCGACCATCCGCTTGGCGCTCTTGATGTTCTGCGCGTGGTTGAGGTCCACGAGCCGCTTCATGACGAACGGCTTGAACAGCTCCAGCGCCATCTGCTTGGGCAGGCCGCACTGGTGCAGCTTGAGCTCCGGGCCGACGACGATGACCGAACGGCCCGAGTAGTCGACGCGCTTGCCGAGCAGGTTCTGGCGGAACCGGCCCTGCTTGCCCTTGAGCATGTCCGAGATCGACTTGAGCGGGCGGTTGCCCGGGCCCGTCACCGGGCGCCCGCGGCGGCCGTTGTCGAACAGCGCGTCGACGGCCTCCTGGAGCATCCGCTTCTCGTTGTTGACGATGATCTCGGGCGCGCCGAGGTCGAGCAGCCGCTTGAGGCGGTTGTTCCGGTTGATGACGCGGCGGTACAGGTCGTTCAGGTCCGACGTCGCGAACCGGCCACCGTCGAGCTGCACCATCGGGCGCAGGTCCGGCGGGATGACCGGGACCGCGTCGAGCACCATGCCCAGGGGCGTGTTGCTCGTGGTGAGGAACGCGTTGACGACCTTCAGGCGCTTCAGGGCGCGCGTCTTCCGCTGCCCCTTGCCGTTCTTGATGATGTCGCGCAGCGAGTCCGCCTCGGCCTGGAGGTCGAAGTCCTCCAGGCGCTTCTGGATCGCCGCCGCGCCCATCGCGCCCTTGAAGTAGTTGCCGTACCGGTCGCCGAGCTGGCGGTACAGCATCTCGTCGCCCTCGAGGTCCGCGACCTTGAGGTTCTTGAAGCGGTCCCAGACCTGCTCGAGGCGCTCGATCTCGGCGTCCGCGCGCTTGCGGATCTGCGCCATCTCGCGCTCGGCGGAGTCGCGCACCTTGCGGCGCGCGTCGGCCTTGGCACCCTCGGCCTCGAGCTGGGCGAGGTCCTCCTCGAGCCGCTGCGCGCGCTTGTCGATGTCGACGTCGCGGCGGGTGGCGATCTCCTTCTTCTCCAGGTCGATCTCGTTCTGGAGGTTCGGCAGGTCCTCCTGCCGGCCCTGCACGTCCACCTCGGTGATCATGTAGGCGGCGAAGTAGATGACCTTCTCGAGGTCCTTCGGCGCCAGGTCGAGGAGGTAGCCCAGACGCGACGGGACACCCTTGAAGAACCAGATGTGGGTGACCGGCGCGGCGAGCTCGATGTGGCCCATGCGCTCACGGCGCACCTTCGAGCGCGTCACCTCGACGCCGCAGCGCTCGCAGATGATGCCCTTGAAGCGCACGCGCTTGTACTTGCCGCAGTAGCACTCCCAGTCCCGGGTCGGACCGAAGATCTTCTCGCAGAAGAGCCCGTCCTTCTCCGGCTTGAGGGTCCGGTAGTTGATGGTCTCGGGCTTCTTGACCTCGCCGTGGGACCACGTGCGGATGTCCTCCGCGGTCGCCAGGCCGATGCGCAGCTCGTCGAAGACGTTGACGTCGAGCAAGGTTCCTTCTTTCCTTCACAGTCCGTATTCACCGTGAGTGGCCGGTGAGTGCCGGTGACCTGCCACGGGGCCCGTCAGGACCCCGTGGCAGGCGAGGTCAGATCTCCTCGATGCTCGAGGCGTTCGGGCGGCGGGACAGGTCGATGCCCAGCTCCTCCGCCGCGCGGTACACCTCGTCGTCGTTCTCCTTCATGTCGATCGAGACACCGTCGGACGACAGCACCTCGACGTTCAGGCAGAGCGACTGCATCTCCTTGAGGAGGACCTTGAACGACTCCGGGATGCCCGAGTCGGGGATGTTCTCGCCCTTGACGATGGCCTCGTAGACCTTGACGCGACCGGGCACGTCGTCGGACTTGATCGTGAGGAGCTCCTGGAGGGTGTACGCGGCGCCGTACGCCTCGAGCGCCCACACCTCCATCTCGCCGAACCGCTGGCCGCCGAACTGCGCCTTACCACCGAGCGGCTGCTGGGTGATCATCGAGTAGGGGCCGGTGGAGCGGGCGTGGATCTTGTCGTCCACCAGGTGGTGCAGCTTCAGGATGTACATGTAGCCGACGGCCACCGGGTCCGGGAACGGCTCCCCCGAGCGCCCGTCGAACAGGCGCGCCTTGCCGGTCGAGTCGACCATGCGGTCGCCGTCGCGGTTCGGATGGGTGCTGCCGAGCAGGCCGGTGAGGACCTCCTCCGGCACGCCGTCGAAGACCGGCGTCGCGACCGGGGTGCCGGGCAGGCTGCGCTCGGCGACCTCCGGGACGCGGGCGAGCCACTGCGCGCCGCCGTCCTCGGCGTTCTTGACGTCCCAGCCCTGCTTGGCGACCCACCCGAGGTGGGTCTCGAGGACCTGGCCGACGTTCATGCGGCCGGGCACGCCGAGCGGGTTGAGGACGATGTCCACCGCGGTGCCGTCCGGGAGGAACGGCATGTCCTCGACGGGCAGGATCTTGGAGATGACGCCCTTGTTGCCGTGACGACCGGCGAGCTTGTCGCCGTCGGTGATCTTGCGGCGGGCGGCGATGTACACGCGGACGAGCTCGTTCACGCCGGCGGGCAGCTCGTCGCCGTCCTCCCGGCTGAACGTGCGCACCTCGATGACCGTGCCGGACTCGCCGTGGGGCACCTTGAGCGACGTGTCGCGGACCTCGCGGGCCTTCTCGCCGAAGATCGCACGGAGCAGGCGCTCCTCCGGGGTCAGCTCGGTCTCGCCCTTCGGGGTGACCTTGCCGACGAGCACGTCGCCGGCCGCGACCTCGGCACCGATGCGGATGATGCCGCGCTCGTCGAGGTCCGCGAGGACCTCCTCGGAGACGTTCGGGATGTCCCGCGTGATCTCCTCGGGGCCGAGCTTGGTGTCGCGCGCGTCGACCTCGTGCTCCTCGATGTGGATCGAGGAGAGGACGTCGTCCTGGACCAGCCGCTGGCTGAGGATGATCGCGTCCTCGTAGTTGTGGCCCTCCCACGACATGAACGCCACGAGGAGGTTGCGGCCGAGCGCGAGCTCGCCCTCGTCCGTCGCAGGGCCGTCGGCCAGCACGGAGCCGACCTCGACGCGGGCGCCCTCGTCGACCAGCACGCGCTGGTTGTAGGACGTGCCCTGGTTCGAGCGACGGAACTTCGCGACCCGGTAGGTCGAGGTCGTCGCGTCGTCGTTCGCCACGGTGATGAGCTCCGCGGACACCTCGGTGACGACACCGGGCTTGGTGGCCACGATCACGTCGCCGGCGTCGACGGCGGCACGGCGCTCCATGCCCGTGCCGACCAGCGGGGCCTCCGAGCGCACCAGCGGCACGGCCTGGCGCTGCATGTTGGCGCCCATGAGCGCGCGGTTGGCGTCGTCGTGCTCGAGGAACGGGATCATCGCGGTCGCGACCGAGACCATCTGGCGCGGCGAGACGTCCATGTAGTCGACCATGTCGCCCGGGACGATCTCGACCTCGCCGCCCTTGACGCGCACGAGCACGCGGTCCTCGGCGAAGTGGCCGTCCTCCGACAGCGCCGCGTTGGCCTGGGCGATGACGAAGCGGTCCTCGTCGTCGGCGGTGAGGTAGTTGACCTCGTCCGTGACGCGGCCGTTCTCCACCTTGCGGTACGGGGTCTCGACGAAGCCGAACGCGTTGATCCGGCCGTACGTCGCGAGCGAGCCGATGAGGCCGATGTTCGGGCCCTCAGGGGTCTCGATCGGGCACATGCGGCCGTAGTGCGACGGGTGGACGTCACGGACCTCCATGCCGGCACGGTCACGGGACAGACCACCCGGGCCCAGGGCCGACAGGCGCCGCTTGTGCGTCAGGCCGGCGAGCGGGTTGTTCTGGTCCATGAACTGCGACAGCTGCGACGTGCCGAAGAACTCCTTGATCGACGCCACCACGGGGCGGATGTTGATCAGGGTCTGCGGCGTGATCGCCTCGACGTCCTGCGTCGTCATGCGCTCGCGCACGACGCGCTCCATCCGCGACAGGCCCGTGCGGACCTGGTTCTGGATGAGCTCGCCGACCGCGCGGATGCGACGGTTGCCGAAGTGGTCGATGTCGTCCGTCTCGACGCGCACCTCGACCGGCTCGCCGTTGCGGCGGCCGTCGATCGTGGCGACCTCGGCGTGCAGCGCCGCCATGTACTTGATGGTCGCGACGACGTCCTTGACCGACAGGACCGAGTCGCTGAGCGGCACGTCGATCCCGAGCTTCTTGTTCACCTTGTAGCGGCCGACCTTCGCCAGGTCGTAGCGCTTGGGGTTGAAGTAGAAGTTCTCCAGGAGCGCGCGGCCCGCCTCGACGGTCGGCGGCTCGCCCGGGCGGATCTTGCGGTAGATGTCGAGGAGGGCCTCCTCCTCGGTGTTCACGTGGTCCTTCTCCAGCGTCTCCAGGACGGCCGGGAACTGCGCGAACTCCTCGCGGATCTCCGCCTCGGGCATGCCCAGGGCCTTGAGGAAGACCGTGACCGACTGCTTGCGCTTGCGGTCCACGCGCACGCCGACGGCGTCGCGCTTGTCGATCTCGAACTCCAGCCACGCGCCGCGCGACGGGATGATCTTGGAGGTGAAGATGTCCTTGTCCGACGTCTTGTCGGCGGTGCGCTCGAAGTACACGCCCGGCGACCGCACGAGCTGGGAGACGACCACGCGCTCCGTGCCGTTGATGATGAAGGTGCCGCGCTCGGTCATGAGGGGGAACTCACCCATGAAGACCGTCTGGCTCTTGATCTCGCCGGTCGTGTAGTTGACGAACTCCGCGGTGACGAAGAGCGGCGCCGCGTAGGTGAAGTCCTTCTCCTTGCACTCCTCCGCCGTGTACTTCGGCGGCTCGAAGCGGTGGTCGCGGAACGACAGCGACATGCTGCCGCCGAAGTCCTCGATCGGGGAGATCTCCTCGAAGATCTCCTCCAGACCCGACGTCTCCGGCACGTCCTGGCGTCCGGCCTCGAGGGCGGCAGCGACGCGCTGCTTCCACGCCTCGTTGCCCAGGAGCCAGTCGAAGTTCTCGGTCTGCAGACCGAGGAGGTCGGGGACCTCCAGCGGCTCGTGGATCGTGGCGAAGGAGATGCGACGAGATGCGGTGCGGTTCGCGATAGCGTCGGCGGACGGAGCAGAAGGGGTGCGCGAGGCAGCCAAGAGGGGTCCTTCCCTGCGGATCGTGTGCACGCGCGCGGGACCGTGTCCTACCCTCGTCAACCAGCCCGCGACGGCGGATCGGCCACCGGGCACAGCTCGGGACCGAGGAGCGGGTTGAGGGGAGGCAGGCACAAGCCAGCGCAAAGCGCTAGCGTAGCCGGACAGCAGACCATTGTCCAACCCCGCCGTCAAGCCCCCACGCCACATCGTGACCGGACCGTCGCGAGCACACGACGAGGCCCGCACCCCTGAGGGGTGCGGGCCTCGTCGTGGTCGGAGCGCCCGCCGGAGCCGGCGCGCCAGGCGTCAGGGACGCAGGGTCACTTGAGCGTGACCGTGGCGCCGGCGCCCTCGAGGGCAGCCTTGGCCTTGTCCGCGGTCTCCTTGTTGACACCCTCCAGGACGGGCTTGGGGGCGCCGTCGACGAGGTCCTTGGCCTCCTTCAGGCCGAGGCTCGTGAGGGCGCGCACCTCCTTGATGACCTGGATCTTCTTGTCACCGGCGGCCTCGAGGACGACGTCGAAGTCCGTCTTCTCCTCGACCTCCTCGGCGGCGGCGGCGGGGCCGGCGGCGGCCGCGACGGCGACCGGAGCAGCAGCGGTGACCTCGAAGGTCTCCTCGAAGGCCTTCACGAACTCGGAGAGCTCGATGAGGGTGAGCTCCTTGAACGCGTCGAGCAGCTCCTCGGTGGTGAGCTTCGCCATGGTGGCGTGTCCTTCCTGGTTGCCCTGCTCTGCGGAGCAGGTGGGGTGTGGTGTGTCGGGGTGCAGGTCGTCACCCGGGCGCGCGGCCCGGGACGTCAGGCCGCCTGCTCCTCGGTCGCCCGCTTCTCACGCAGGGCATCGATGACGCGCGCGGCCTGGGCCGTGGGCGCCGTGAACATGTAGGCAGCCTGGTAGAGCTTGCCCTTCATCGCGCCGGCCATCTTGGCCAGCAGCACCTCGCGGGACTCGAGGTCCGCGAGCTTGGTGATGTCCTCGGCCGCGAGGGCGCGCCCGTCGAGGACACCGCCCTTGATCACGAGCTGAGGGTTCGCCTTGGCGAAGTCACGCAGACCCTTGGCCGCCTCGACCGGGTCACCGGTCACGAAGGCGACGGCCGAGGGGCCGGCGAGCTGGGCGTCGAGACCCTCGACGCCCGCCTGCTTGGCCGCGATGGCGGACAGCGTGTTCTTCACCACGGCGTAGGTTGCGTTGCCGCTGAGCGCGCGACGCAGCTGCTTGAGCTGCTTCACGGTGAGCCCGCGGTACTCGGTCAGCACGACGGCGTTGGACTCACGGAACTGCTGGGTGAGCTCAGCGACCGCGGCTGCCTTGTCCGGCCTCGCCATGGCAATCCTTCCGGTGGTGGTCCCGCAGTGTCGTCGGACGGCCGGCCCCGGAAACGAGAAGAGCCCCGCGCAGGCGCGGGGCTCACAACCGGACGGGCGCACGGCACGACCGGTCGAAGTCACATCACCTGCGCCGGCCCCCGCTCGTGAGCGGAGCTTCGGTCGACACCCGCATGCGGGCAGCCGACGACCTGCGGTCTTGGGCTCGACGAGCGTACGCGACCGGCGCGCTGGGGCCAAATCCCGACGGGTGGGGCTCAGCGGGCGGGGCTCAGCGGGCGGGGCTCAGCGGGCGGAGCGGTCGGGGCCGGGTGCCGGCCAGGTGCGGGGCGCGCGGCTCGCCGTCGTGCGGGGCGCGCGGCTTTCACCCGGTGCCCGTCCCATCCTCCTCGCGGGCTGCGCCGAACCCCCCACGACGGCGGGACCGGCCCGCCCCCGCACCGGAGGTGCCCTCGTGAACCGTTCCCCCAACCGCCTCGTCGCCGGCGTCTTCGGCGTCGTGTACCTGCTCGTCGGCGCGGCGGGCTTCGTCGTCACCACCGGCGTCGACCTCGCCGCGACCGACGGCGCCACGCTCGTCTTCTTCGAGGTGAACCCGCTGCACAACGTCGTCCACCTCGCCATCGGCGCGGCCCTGCTGGCCTCCGCCCTCCGCTCGGCGGACGCCGCCACGGTCGTCAACACCGTGGTCGGGGCCGTCTACCTGCTCGTCGGGCTGGCCGGCCTCTTCCTCATCGGGTCCGGCGCCAACATCCTCGCCCTGAACGGCGCCGACAACGTCCTGCACATGGCGAGCGCGCTCCTCCTGCTCGGGGTGGGCCTCGCCGGGGACCGCGAGCGCGCGGGCGAGCACGTCGCCGCCGCCCGCTGACGCCGTGAGCACCGCGATCGGGCTCGCCGTCGGGGTGCCGGCGGCACCGGGGACCGCGAGCTCGGACCGCGAGGGCGCGCGCCGGGGCCCTCTCGTCGACGTGCGCCGGGCTCCTTCCGACGCCGTCCGACGGGGTCCCGGGCTGCAGGCCACGGGACGGGGACCGGGACTGCCGCACGTCGCCGTCGGGGTGCTGGCGCTCGCCCGCGCCGGCGCCGGGCTTGTCGCCGTCGCCCTCGGTGCCGAGCACCTCCGGCACCCCGACGGCCTTGCCTGGGGCGCGGGCCTAGCCGCGGCCGGGTTCGCCGTGGGGCTGCACGGCCTGCTCGACCTGCGCCGACGTCGTGCGGCAGGCGCGGGGGCCGCG
>NZ_AXCW01000034.1 GCF_000603945.1 Actinotalea ferrariae CF5-4
CCGTGAGCCCTGCCGTGGGCGTCGCGCCGACGCCGACCACGGTGGCCGTGAGCTCGCCGCTGGTCCGGACGATGGCGCGGGACGCCGGGGTGGACCTCACGACCGTGCGCGGGACCGGGCCGGGAGGCCTGGTCGTGCGGCGCGACGTCGAGCAGGCGATCACGGCGTCCGACGCGGGCGCCGCCGGCGCGGCGACGGACGAGCGCACCGGGCTCGCGGTCCGCGAGCGCGTGCCGCTGACCGGGGTGCGCCGGGCGATCGCCACGGCGCTGAGCCGCAGCCGGCAGGAGATCCCCGAGGCGACCACGTGGGTCGACGTCGACGCGACCACGCTCCTGGAGCTCCGGGCCGGGCTGGCGTCGCCGGACCGGCCCGCGCCGAGCGTCCTGGCGCTGGTCGCCCGGTTCGTCGTCGCCGGGCTCGAGCGCTACCCGGCCCTCAACGCCCGCGTCGACACCGACGGCGGCGAGATCGTGCACCTCGCCGGGGTCAACCTCGGCATCGCGGCGCAGACCGACCGGGGCCTCGTGGTGCCGGTCGTCCGCGGGGCCCACCAGATGCGCACCAAGGCCCTGGACGAGGAGATCCGCCGTCTGACGACCGCTGCCAGGGAGGGCAGGGCGAGCGCGACCGACCTCACCGGCGGGTCGTTCACGCTCAACAACTACGGCGTGCTCGGCGTCGACGGCAGCGCCGCGATCATCAACCACCCGGAGGTCGCGATCCTCGGCCTGGGCCGGATCATGCCGCGTCCCTGGGTCGTCGACGGCGCGGTCGTCGTCCGCAGCATCACCCAGCTCTCCCTCGTCTTCGACCACCGGGTGTGCGACGGCGGCACGGCGGGCGGGTTCCTGCGGTTCGTCGCCGACGCCGTCGAGCGCCCGCTGCCGCACCTGCTGGACCTGGCGGAGCTGTGAGCCGGCTGGCGGCGCCGGCCGTCGTCGGGGTGGTCGGCGCGGGGACCATGGGCGCCGGAATCGCGCAGGTCGCCGCGCTGGCCGGGCACCCGGTCCTGCTCCTCGACACCGCGCCGGGGCGGGCCGACGCCGCCGTCGAGCAGGTCGGGGCGGCGCTCGACCGGCTCGTGGGCCGCGGTCGCCTGCAAGCCGGGGTGGCGGGCGCGGCGCGGGACCGGCTCACCGCGGCGTCGTCGGTGGCGGACCTGGGGCCGTGCGCGCTGGTGGTGGAGGCCGTCGCGGAGGTGCTCGCCGCCAAGCGCGACCTCATGGCGGCCCTCGAGGCCGTCGTCGCCGGCGACGGCGTCCTGGCGACGAACACCTCGTCGCTGTCGGTCACCGACGTCGCGGCCGGCCTGCACCGTCCCGGCCGCGTCCTCGGGCTGCACTTCTTCAACCCGGCGCCGGTCATGCGGCTCGTCGAGGTGGTCGCCGGGGAGGCGACGGACCCGGCGGTGGTCGCCGAGGCGGCGGAGCTGATGACGGCGTGGGGCAAGACCCCGGTCCAGGTGCGCTCCTCCCCCGGGTTCGTCGTGAACCGCGTGGCCCGACCCTTCTACGGCGAGGCCATGCGGCTGCTGGAGCAGGGCGTCGACGCGGCCACGATCGACGCCGTGCTGCGCGAGGGCGGCGGCTTCCCCCTGGGCCCGCTGGAGCTCACGGACCTCATCGGGCAGGACGTCAACCTCGCGACGACCCGGTCGGTGTGGGAGCAGACGGGTCACGACCCGCGCTTCGAGCCGGTCGCGGTGCAGGCCGCGCTGGTCGCGGACGGGCGGCTGGGCCGGAAGACCGGGACGGGCTTCTACGCCCACGACGGGGAGACGCGGGTGGCCGCTCCGGCGGGGACGTCGCCCGTCCGGGCCGGGAGGGCTCCGACGCAGGTCCGGCTCCGGGGGGACTGGGGCCCCTGGGCGCCGCTGTGGGACCGGGCGCGCCGCGGCGGCGTCGTCGTCGTCGAGGAGGACGCGGCAGCCGGGGGTGAGCCCCGGGCCGAGCTGGACGGCGGCGTCGTCGTCCCGACCGACGGCCGCAGCGCCGCGGAGCACGCCGCGCGGCTCGGGCGGGCGGTGGTCGTGCTGGACCTCGTCGGCGACGCCGCGACCGCGCCGCGGTGGGCGGTGACCTCGTCCGACGACGGCGCCTCCTCCGCCCCGGAGCAGGCGGTGTCCGTGCTGCGGGCGGCAGGGTCGGAGGTCACCGTGCTGCCCGACGTGCCGGGGCTGCTCGTCGCGCGGACGGTCGCGCTCCTCGTGGACGAGGCGTGCGACGTCGTGGCGCGCGGGGTCGCGTCGGCCGCCGACGTCGACACGGCCCTGCGGCTCGGAGCGGGCCACCCCCGGGGGCCGCTGGAGTGGGGGGACGCGATCGGGCCGGCGCGCGTGGCGGCGCTGCTCGACGCGCTGGCGCCGACCGGCCCGCGGTACCGCGTGAGCGCCGCCCTGCGGGAGGCCGTGCGCACGGGGAGGTCGCTGCGTGACCTCTGAGTCGGGGACCGAGCGGGCGGCGCTGGCACGCCGGTGCGCGCAGGCGATGTGGGACGCGGACCTCGCGAGCCGACGCCTCGGCATGCAGCTCGTCGACGTGGCGCCCGGAGCGGCACGCCTGACCATGCGGGTCACGGCGGAGATGGTGAACGGGCACGGCGCGTGCCACGGCGGTTACCTCGCCGTCCTCGCGGACAGCGCGTTCGCGTTCGCCTGCAACACCGACGACGACGTCACGGTGGCGGCGGGCTTCGACATCGTCTTCGTGGTGCCCGCTGTGCTCGGCGACGAGCTGACCGCCGACGCGACCGAGCGCGTCCGGTCCGGGCGCAGCGGCGTGTACGACGTGACGGTGTCACGCGCCGACGGCACCGTGATCGCCGAGTACCGCGGACGCAGCCGCTCGCTCGGCAAGCCCCTGCTGCCCCAGGAGGACGGGTCATGACCGAGGCGTTCCTCGTCGCGGGGGTGCGGACCCCGATCGGCCGCTACGGCGGGGCGCTGGCGGCCGTCCGGCCCGACGACCTCGCGGCGCACGTCCTGCGCACGCTCGTCGACCGCCACCCGTCCGTCGACTGGGAGGCCGTCGACGACGTCGTCCTCGGCTGCGCGAACCAGGCCGGCGAGGACAACCGCAACGTCGCGCGGATGGCCGCGCTGCTGGCCGGGCTGCCCGTGGGGGTCCCCGGGGCGACCGTCAACCGGCTCTGCGCCTCGGGCCTGGACGCCGTCGGGACCGCAGCGCGGGCGATCCGCGCCGGCGACGCGGACCTGGTGCTCGCCGGGGGCGTGGAGAGCATGAGCCGCGCGCCGTTCGTCGTGCCCAAGGCGACGGCGGCGTGGTCCCGGGAGGCCGAGATCGCGGACACCACGCTCGGGTGGCGGTTCGTGAACCCGCGCATGCGCGAGCTGTACGGCACGGACTCGATGCCCGAGACCGCGGAGAACCTCGCCCGGGAGCACGGCATCAGCCGGGAGGACCAGGACGCGTTCGCGCTGCGGTCCCAGGAGCGGGTCGCGACGGCCCGCGCCGAGGGGCGCCTCGCCCGGGAGATCGTGGGCGTGCCCGTCCCCGCCCGGGGCGGGGAGGTCCTCGTCGACCAGGACGAGCACCCCCGGGAGACGTCGCTGGAGGCGCTCGGCCGGCTCCGACCGCTCGCGGACGGCGGCAGCGTCACCGCGGGGAACTCCTCGGGCATCAACGACGGCGCCTGCGCGGTGCTGGTGGCGTCGAAGGGCGCCGTCGACCGCTACGGGCTCGAGCCCCTGGCGCGGGTGACCGGGATGGCGACGGCGGGGGTGCCGCCCCGGACCATGGGCATCGGTCCCGTGCCGGCGACCGAGCGGCTGCTCGCCCGGGCAGGCCTCACGCTCGCGGAGGTCGACCTGATGGAGCTCAACGAGGCCTTCGCCGCCCAGGCGCTTGCCGTGCTGCGGTCGCTGGGGCTTCCCGACGACGCCGAGCACGTCAACCCGAACGGCGGCGCGATCGCCCTCGGCCACCCGCTCGGGATGAGCGGCGCGCGCCTGGCCCTGACGGCCGCGACGGAGGTGGCCGACCGCAGCGGCTCGGGCGCGCGGCGCGCGGTGGCGACGATGTGCGTCGGGGTCGGGCAGGGAGTGTCTCTGCTCCTGGAGACGGTCTGACTCCGACGCTGAGGCCGTCCGGCTCCCGTTGGGCGGTTGCCCACTCACCCGAGTGAGTGTACGGTCACTCATGTGACTTCACGAGGCCCGGTGCTCTCAACCGCCGACATCCGTCGGCCGATCGTCGCGGCGGCTGCGCTGACGGCGTTCGCCCGGGGCGGCTTCCACGGCACGACAGTCGCCGACGTCGCCCGCGACGCGGAGATCTCGCCCGCATACGTCTTCAAGCTCTTCCCCCGCAAGGAGCTGCTCTTCGTCGCCGCGCTCGAGGTCTGCTTCGAGCGGATCGTCGCCGCTCTCGCGGCGGGCGCGGACGCAGCGGAAGGCGGCTCCCCCGAAGCCGTGCTCGACTCGATGGGCGACGCGTATGCCCACCTGATCCGCGACCGCACGCTCCTGCAGCTCCAGGTCCACGCCCAGTCGGTCGCCGACGTCCCCGAGCTCGGGGACGCCCTGCGTGCCGGACTGGCCCGTGTCACCACCTTCGCGTCGGAGCGCTCGGCCGGCTCCGACGACCAGGTGCAGCGGTTCATGGCCTTCGGCCAGCTGTGCCACCTGCTCGTCACCGCGGGGATCGAGGAGAGCGGCGAGAGGTGGGCACAGGTCCTCTCGCACGGGATCCGCCACCCCGAGTAGGCGCGGTTCTCGGCGCGCGGCTGCCTGCCCGCACGCTCGATCTCAGTGAGTGATTGATCACTTCCTAGCCTGAAGGGAGGAAGCATGACCAAGGAAATGACGATGCGCTGGCTCGCCCTGGCACCGCTCGCGCTCATCGCCGTCGCGATGTTCAGCCAGTGGAGCTGATCCCATCACGCCAGCCCATCCCACCTCCGACGCAAGGACGACAACCATGACCGATGTCTCTTCCTCCCCCGCGGCCGCGGGTCCGCCCACCACCGACGCCACGCTCGTCTCCGGCGAGAAGACCGCGTGGTGGATCACCTTCGGCGTCCTCACGATCGCCCTCGTCACCATGCTCGGCCTCTGGGACTGACGCCCAGGACACGGGGGGACGGACACGGTCCGTCCCCCCGTGTCGGCTCGCCCCTCCCCAGCTCGCGGGCGCGTCCCGCACCTCGCTCGAAAGTGGCACCACCATGACCATCACCGTCCCCATCGCCGCCCCCGCGCCGGCCCGGCGCAGCAGCCGCCGCTGGATCGCCCTGAGCATCCTGCCCCTCGCCCAGTTCCTCGTCGTCCTCGACGCGTCCATCGTCAACATCGCTCTTCCCGTCCTCGGGCAGCAGCTGGACATGGACACCGCCGCGCTCTCCTGGGTCATCACGGCCTACGTCCTCGCCCTCGGCGGACTGCTCCTGCTCGGCGGGCGCCTCGCGGACCGGTACGGACACCGCCGCGTCTTCCTCATCGGCACGGCGGGATTCGTCGCCGCGTCCGCCCTGGCGGGCCTGTCGACCACCAGCCCGACGCTCCTGAGCGCGCGCGCCCTCCAGGGTGCGTCCGCCGCGCTGCTGGCGCCCGCAGCACTCGCTCTGCTGACGTACCTGTTCCCCGAGGCGAAGGACCGCACGAAGGCCCTCGGGCTCTGGGGCGCCGTCGCGGGCGTCGGTTCCGCGGCCGGCGTCCTCCTCGGCGGCGTCCTCACCGCCGAGTACGGCTGGCCGTCGGTGTTCTTCGTCAACATCCCGGTCGGTGCGGTCGTCCTCGTCGCGGTCCCGCTGCTCATCACCCCCGACGCCCGTGGCGTGCGGACCCAGCTCGACGTCCCCGGGGCGACGACCATCACCGGTGCTCTCGTCGCCGCCGTTGGCGCGCTCAGCGCTGTCGAGCAGGTCGGCGTCCTCGACCCGCTGGCCCTCTGCCTGGCGGCGACGGCGGTCGTCCTCGGCATCGCCTTCGTCCGTATCGAGCGCCGCGCCGCCGAGCCTCTCGTGCCTCTCCACGTGTTCCGGAACCGGCACCTCGCGGTCGGGAACGTCATCATGCTGCTCCTCGGGGCGGCGATGGTGGCCCTGTTCTTCGCGCTCTCCGTGTTCATGCAGGCCGTCCTCGGCTACGGCGCCCTCACCACCGGGCTCGCGCAGCTCCCCCTGGCCGGCGTCCTCGTCGTCGTCGCCGCCGTCGCCCCCGTGATCATCGATCGCGTGGGCGCGGGGCCAACCCTGGTCGGATCGCTCGTGGTGCTCGCGGCGGGGCTCTTCTGGCTGTCGCTCGCCTCGTCGCAGGCACTGTTCAGCACCCAGATCCTCACGCCCACCCTGCTGATCGGACTCGGCCTGGGGGGCGCGTTCGTCACCACCACCCAGCTGGCCGTCGACGGGGTCGAGGAGCGTGAGGCGGGACTCGCCGGCGGCCTCGTCAACACCAGCCAGCAGATCGGCGGCGCGGTAGGCCTGGCCGTCCTCGGCACCCTGGCGGCGCTCCGCACCGAGTCCCTCGTCGAGAGCGGCGTCGCGACGCCCGATGCCATGACCGGCGGGTTCTCGTGGCTCTTCCTCGGCGCCGCCGCCGTCAGCCTGCTCGGGGCCCTCGTCGCTCGGGCTGTCGGTGCGCGTCGAGCGGACCCGGGCCAGGCCTAGCGCACGCGGGCGCGAGATGGACGAGCCACTTGTCGGCGACCTCCTGCTGCAGGTCCACACCGAACCGGGCAGCGATGAGGAGCACCTGGCGCCCGCGTCGCGGACCCTGGTGGGAGGACCGCCCGGGTCACGCGTCCGCGGTCCAGCGGCGCATGACCAGCCGCGGCATCCCGGACGCGACGGCCGCCGTCGTCCCGACCGCCTCGAAGCCCGCCCTCTCGAACATCGAGCGCGTGCCGACGAACGCCATCGTCGTGTCCATCCGGCCCTGCGGGTCGACCGGGTACGCCTCGACCGCCGGAGCGCCGTGCGCCGCGGCGTACGCCACCGCCCCCTCGATGAGCTGTGCCGTGACGCCCGCCCTGCGGTGACCGCTGCGGACGACCACGCACACGATGCTCCAGACCGGTACGTCGTCGACGGGGCGGATGAGCCGGGAGCCGGCGAGCCGGGGGATGTCGGCGCGCGGGCCGATGTTGCACCAGCCCACCGGCGTCCCGTCGAGGTACGTGACGACGCCCGGTGGGTGCTCCCGTTCGCAGAGCCGTCGCATCGCCTGCTCGCGGTCACCGTGGCCGAGCTCCTCGATGTCCTTCGCGCGCAGGCGGTGCGACAGGCACCAGCAGTGGGTGGCGCGGCGGTTCGGGTTGACGACGTCGGCGAAGTCGTCGAACCGGTCAGGCGTGAGAGGTCGGGTCTCCCAGGTCATGGACCCATGCCACCACCACTCCCGAGCCACGGCACGCCCTTTGCGCGCGGGGGCGCGACGCGTCGTGCTCGCGCGTACCGTGTCGAAGGTGACGATCACCCTGCGGGAGATCACCGAGGACACCGGGCGGACGGCGGGGGTGATGCCATGACGGGACGACGGCTCGGGGGTCCAGCCGCGCTCTTCGTGGCGTCGACGGCGTGGGGTGCTGCCGTGTCCGTGCGGGAGCACCTCGTCGGTGAGCCGCTCGGCTGGCGCGCTCCCGGGTCGGTCGGGCAACACCTCGCGGTCGGGTGGGGCAGCGCGGTCTCGGCACCCTGGCCCATGGTCGCCCTCGTCGTGGGTGACGCCCTGCGGGAGGGCTCCGGCCGCCCGGCCGGCCGCTGGTGCGGGTACGTCGGCGCCGCGGTGTTCGCAGGCACCGCGATCGAACCGGCGACGTGGGGCCGCCGTGCGCGATCACCCCTCATCGCCTCGGCGGTCGTCGCCAACCTCGTCGCCGGCGCCGTCCTGATCCGGGCCGGCCGCCAGGCGAGCCCGACGCCGCAGTCCACGGCGCCGGACGGCTCGACCCGATGACCGACAAGGTCGACCTCAAGAAGACCGTCGGCGCGTTCCGCGCGCGAGCGGGCTCGTTCGAGGTCCTCGACCTGCCTGACCTGCAGTACCTCATGATCGACGGCCACGGCGACCCGAACACCTCCCCCGCGTTCGCCGAAGCGGTGGAGGCGCTCTACCCCGTGGCGTACACGGTGAAGTTCGCCAGCAAGCGGGACCTCGGGCGCGACTACGTCGTGCCGCCCCTGGAGGGCCTCTGGTGGGCCGACGACATGAGGTCCTTCACCGCCGCACGTGACAAGACGAGGTGGGACTGGACGCTCATGCTCATGGTCCCGGACTGGATCGACCGTGCCCTCGTCGTCGGAGCGGTCGGGCAGGCAGACGCGAAGGGCCGGGCGGCGCGCGTCGACGACATCCGTCTCGAGACCCTCGCCGAAGGCCGGTGCGTGCAGACCCTGCACGTCGGCGCCTTCGACGAGGAGGCGGCTGTGCTCGCGCGGATGCACGACGAGTTCATCCCCGACCACGGGCTGCGCAGGGTCGGCAAGCACCACGAGATCTACCTCAGCGACCTCCGCCGCGTCGCGCCCGAGAAGCGACGCACGATCCTCCGGCAGCCTGTCGCCACCTCGGGTGACGCGGGCTCCGCGCCCTCGGGACGGATTTGCGCTTGAGCCCCTGAGCGCCCTCGGGGATGGTCGTGCCGTGACGATGCACCCTGGTCAGCTGCACGTGACCGTGACGACGGTCCAGCGCCTCGTCGCCTCCCAGATGCCCCGGTGGGCCCCTCTGCCGGTCGCCGCCGTCGCGTCGACGGGCACGGTCAACGCGGTGTTCCGGCTCGGTGAGGAGCTCAGTGTCCGCGTCCCGCTCCAGGCGGGGGAACCACGTTCGGTGCGGGTCCAGCTCGAGGCCGAGGCAGCCGCGGGGCGCGAGCTGCACGGCCGGACACCGTTCCCGACGCCCGAGCCCCTCGCGGTCGGCGAGCCGGGCGAGGGCTGCCCCGTGCCGTGGTCGGTGCAGACATGGCTCCCCGGCATGGACGCCACCCAGGACGACCCCGGGGGCTCCGTCGCGTTCGCCGAGGATCTCGCCGCCTTCATCAGCGCCGTCCGCGGGCTCCCCACACGCGGTCGGACGTTCCTAGGCACGGGCCGCGGCGGAGACCTGACGGCCCACGACGACTACCGGGCCACGTGCTTCGAGCGCGGCGAGGGGCTGCTCGACGTCGCCCCCGCGCGGCGGCTCTGGAACGAGCTGCGTGAGACGCCCCGGGACGCACCGGACGCGATGACGCACGGCGACCTCATGCCGGGCAACGTGCTCGTCGCCGAGGGCCGCCTCGCCGGCATCCTGGACGTGGGCGGCCTCGGGCCGGCCGACCCAGCCCTCGAGCTCGTCGGGGCGTGGCACCTGCTCGAGACCGGCCCGCGCGCCGTCCTGCGGGCTGCGCTAGCGATCGACGACGACGAGTGGGCGCGCGGTCGCGGATGGGCGCTGCAGCAGGCGATGGGACTGGTCTGGTACTACGCCGAGTCCAACCCCGTGATGAGCACGATCGGCCGGCGCACGCTGGGACGACTCCTCGCCGGCGACTGAGCCCAACTTCGGACCTGGGTCCAGCAGATGCCGGTGTCCTCGTGGTGTCACGCCACATCGTGGCAACGGGTGCGAGCCGGCGTACGCGCCCATCAGCCGGGGGCTACAGGAAGACCGGTCCCGTCAGCCCCGCCGCGCGTGGAGCCCGTCCAGCGCCAGCTCGACGACGGCGTGCACGATCTCGTCGTCGCGCGAGCCGTGCCCGACGCCGGAGGCACCTGAACCGTCCGGCCGGTACCACTCGACGAGGGAGTTGACCATGCCGAAGAGCAGCCGCGTGACCAGGCGCGGCTCGAGGTCCGAGCGGATCTGGCCCGCCGCCCTGGCATCCTGGACCAGCTGCGCGAGCCGCGCGTCGACGGACCGACGACGCTCCAGCGCCTCCCGCTCGACCTCGGTGTTGCCCCGCAGCCGCAGCAGGAGCGTGACGTAGGGCAGCTCCGCGAGGAGCACCTCGGTGGTCCGCCGCAGCACCCGCTCCAGCCGGTGGACGGGGCTGTCGTCCAGCCGCGCCTCCTCCTCGAACACCCCGTCGAGCGCGTCGAGCGCACGGCTCACCGCCAGGCGCAGCAGCTGCTCCTTGCCGCTGACGTGGTGGTAGAAGGTCGACTTGGTCAGGCCGCTCGCCCGGGCGAGGTCCGCCATGCTCGTGGCGTCGTAGCCGCGCTCGAGGAACACCTGCGCCACCACCGCGACGAGGTCGTCCTGGCTGTACCGGGCCGGCCTGCCACGTCGGGCGACGACGCCGGCCCCCGCCTCCGCTCCCTTTGACACGGCCCCAGTCTCCCCTAAAATCAATACCGAACGTTCGTTCGACAATATCGGCCGGCACCGTCGCCGTCCGGCCGAGGACGCGGAGGTCCCGTGCAGGTCGACGTCGACACCCCTCCCCCCGTGGAGGAGCAGCAGCTGCGCTTCGATCGCATGATCGCCGACGAGGTGCGGATCGAGCCGCGCGACTGGATGCCCGAGGGCTACCGCAGGACCTTGATCCGCCAGATCGCCCAGCACGCGCACTCGGAGATCATCGGCATGCAGCCGGAGGGCAACTGGATCACCCGCGCTCCGAGCCTGCGCCGCAAGGCGATCCTCATGGCCAAGGTCCAGGACGAGGCCGGCCACGGCCTGTACCTCTACTCGGCCGCGGAGACGCTCGGCGTCGACCGCGAGGAGCTGCTCGACCTGCTGCACCAGGGCAAGCAGAAGTACTCCTCGATCTTCAACTACCCCACCCTGACGTGGGCGGACATGGGCGCGATCGGCTGGCTCGTCGACGGCGCCGCGATCATGAACCAGGTCCCCCTGTGCCGCTGCTCCTACGGCCCGTACGGACGCGCCATGGTCCGCATCTGCAAGGAGGAGTCCTTCCACCAGCGGCAGGGCTTCGAGATCCTCCACACCCTCTCCCACGGCACGCCGGCGCAGAAGGCGATGGCGCAGGACGCCGTCGACCGCTTCTGGTGGCCCTCGCTGATGATGTTCGGCCCGCCGGACAGCGCGTCGACGCACTCCGCCCAGTCCACCGCGTGGGGCATCAAGCGGTTCGGCAACGACGAGCTGCGGCAGCGGTTCGTCGACATGACGGTCCCCCAGGCGGACGTGCTCGGCCTGCGGATCCCCGACCCTGACCTGCGCTGGGACGAGGCGACCGGGCACTACGCGTTCGGCGCGATCGACTGGGACGAGCTCGACCGCATCATCCGCGGCGACGGCCCGTGCAACGCCCAGCGCATGGAGCGCCGCCGCACAGCGCACGAGGAGGGCGCCTGGGTCCGCGACTCCGCCGACGCCTACGCCCGCAAGCACGCCGCCGCGGCCACGACGACGTCGGACGCCGCATGACCACGGCCGGCAGCGCTCCCCGGACCCCCCACGGCTGGCCGCTGTGGGAGGTCTTCGTCCGGTCCCGGCGCGGGCTCTCCCACCAGCACGTCGGGAGCCTGCACGCGCCCGACGGCGAGATGGCGCTGCGCAACGCCCGCGACGTCTACACCCGCCGCGGCGAGGGCGTCTCGCTGTGGGTCGTGCCGTCCGCCGCGATCGTCGCGTCGAGCCCCGACGAGCAGGACCCGTTCTTCGACCCGGCGCTGGACAAGGTGTACCGGCACCCCACGTTCTACGAGGTGCCCGAGGGGGTCGAGCACCTGTGAGCACCCCCACGACGTCCCGTCCGCAGCGCCCGACGGCGCCCGCCGACCCTCTCGTGGCCTACCTCGTGGGCCTCGGCGACGACGCCCTGATCCTCGCCCAGCGCCTCGGCGAGTGGATCACCCGCGCGCCCCAGATCGAGGAGGACATCGCGCTGGGCAACATCGCGCTGGACCTGCTCGGCCAGGCGCGCGTCCTGCTCAGCCACGCCGGCGAGGTCGAGGGCGCCGGGCGGGACGAGGACGCGCTGGCCTACCTCCGCGACGAGCGCGAGTTCCGCAACGTGTGCCTCGTGGAGATCCCCAACGGCGACTTCGCCGTGACCATGGCGCGCCAGCTCGTCTTCTCCGCCTACCAGTACGAGCTCTGGACGGCCCTGCGGAACAGCACCGAGCCGCTCCTGGCCGACCTGGCCGCCAAGGCGGTCAAGGAGGTCACCTACCACCGCGACCACGCGACGCAGTGGGTGCTCCGCCTCGGGGACGGCACCGACGAGGGCCACCGGCGCATGCAGGCGGGCCTGGACCGCGTCTGGCCGTACGTGGCCGAGCTGTTCGCGGCCGACGACGTCGCGGCGCAGCTGCCCGGTGTCGCCGTCGACCCGCCGTCGCTGCTCGCGCCGTGGACCGCCTACGTCGAGGACGTCGTCGCCCGCGCGACGCTGACCGTCCCCACGCCGACGTGGCACTCCCGCGGTGGACGCCGCGGCCTGCACACCGAGCACCTGGGCCACCTGCTGCCGGAGATGCAGCACCTGCACCGCGCGCACCCGGGGGCACGATGGTGACCGCGACGACGCCCCGCCCGCCCGCGGCCGACGCCACCCGGCTGCGCGACGTCGCCGGCGCGGTGCCCGACCCGGAGATCCCCGTCGTCACGCTCGACGACCTCGGCATCCTCCGGGGGCTCGAGGTCGCCCCGGACGGCACCGTCGAGGTGACCCTGACGCCGACCTACACGGGCTGCCCGGCCACCGAGGTCATCGCGGCCGACGTCGAGCGGGCGCTGCGCGAGGCGGGTGCCCCCCGCGTCGTCGTGCGGACGGTCCTCGCACCGGCCTGGACGACGGACTGGATCACGGAGGCGGGCCGGGCCAAGCTGCGCGCGTTCGGCATCGCCCCGCCGTCCGGCGCGGGACCGGTCGCCGCACCGGGCACGGTCGCGCTCACGCTGTCGGCCCGGTGCCCGCGGTGCGGGTCCCTGCACACCCGCGAGATCAGCCGCTTCGGGTCGACCCCGTGCAAGGCGCTGTGGTCCTGCCGCGACTGCGGCGAGCCCTTCGACTCCTTCAAGGCGCTGTGATGCCGAGCTCCCCGGCCACCGACACCGCGCCGACGACGCCCTCCACCCGTCGGCACGCCGTCTTCCACCGGCTGCGGGTCGCCTCGATCGAACGCCTGACCGATGACGCCGTCGCCGTGACCTTCGACGTGCCCGAGCGCCTGCGCGCGGAGTTCCGCTTCCGCGCCGGCCAGCACCTCACCGTCCGCGCCCCGCAGCTGGAGGGCGACGTCCGGCGCAACTACTCGATCTGCGCGCCGGCCACGGGCGACCTGCTGCGCATCGGCGTCAAGCGCATCCCCGACGGCGTCTTCTCGGCGTACGTGGCCGAGCACCTCGCCCCGGGCGACGAGCTCGAGGTCATGACCCCGACCGGCACGTTCTCCCCCGATCTGCACCCGTCGCAGGCCCGCCGCTACGTGGCCGTGGCGGCCGGCTCGGGCATCACCCCCGTGCTGTCGATCCTCGGGACCGCGCTCGCCGTCGAGCCCGGCAGCACCGCCGCCCTGGTCCTGGCGAACCGCCGCCCCTCCTCGATCATGTTCCTGGAGGAGCTCGAGGCCCTCAAGAACACCTACCCCGACCGGTTCCAGCTCCTGCACGTCCTGCGCGAGGAGGGCCCCGGGGTCGACCTGCTCGCCGGACGCCTCGACCCCGACCGGCTGCGGCGCATCCTCGACACGGTGCTGCCCGCCGAGGACGTCGACGAGTGGTTCCTCTGCGGGCCGCTCACGCTCACCGAGAGCGTCCGCGAGGTGCTGCTCGAGCGAGGCGTCGACGCCGGCCACGTCCACCGCGAGCTGTTCCACGTCGGCGCTTCCCCGGCCCGCGAGCGCCGGACGCCGCCGTCCGGGGACCCGGGCTCCGGCTCCGCCGTGACCGTGGTGCTCGACGGCCGCTCCACGACGGTGACCCTGCCCCGCGACGGCGAGTCGGTGCTCGCCGCGACCCTGCGGGTCCGCCCGGACGCGCCGTTCGCCTGCACCAACGGCGTCTGCGGCACCTGCCGCGCCCGCGTGCTGGAGGGAGCGGTCGAGATGGACACCAACTACGCGCTCGAGCCCGAGGAGGTCGCCGCCGGGATGGTGCTCACCTGCCAGTCCCACCCCGTGACGGACCGCGTGACCGTGGACTACGACCAGTGAGCGTCGTCGTCGAGCGCCGGGGGCCAGCCCTGCTCGTCGGGCTGGCCCGGCCGACCAAGCGCAACGCGCTGGACGAGGCGACCGTGGACCGGCTGCACGCCGTGCTCCAGGACGCCCGGCGCTCACCGTGCGTGCTCGTGGTCCACTCCACCACCCCGGGCATCTTCGCGGCGGGCGCCGACATCGCCGAGCTCCTCGAGCGCGACGCCGACGACGCCCTGCGCGGCATCAACTCCGGTCTCATGGACGCCGTCGAGGCGCACCCCTGGCCCACGGTGGCCGCCGTCGACGGCCCCGCGCTGGGCGGCGGCTGCGAGCTGGCCCTCGCGTGCGACCTGCGGATCGGGTCCGAGCGGGCGAGCTTCGCCCAGCCGGAGCCGGGCCTCGGGATCCTCGCCGGCGCGGGGGCCAACTGGCGCCTCCCGCAGGTCGTGGGGCTGCCGCTCGCGCGGCGCATGCTCTACACCGGCGAGGTGCTCGACGCCGACGCCGCCCACCGAGCCGGCCTGCTGGACCACCTCCACGCGGGGGACGTCCTGCTCGAGGAGGCGGTCGCGCTGGCCGAGCGGATCGCGGGGCGCTCCTGGCGCGCCCTGGAGCTCACGAAGCTGGCGCTGCGCGTGCACCGGCCGGCGACCACCGGGTTCGACCTGCTCGCGCAGGCCGTCCTCTTCGAGGACCCCGACAAGCAGGAGCGGATGCGGGCCTTCCTCGCCGAGCGCGGGCGTCGCCGCCAGGAGCGCGCCGACGGCGGGTCGGACCGTGGCGGCGAGGTCAGCCCGCCGGACGAGGGGCCAGGATGAACGACGTCATCCGTGCTGTGCACAGCCGGCGGTCCTGCTCGTCGCGGACCACCACCTCGTACGTCGCCAGGCTCGACCCCCGGTGCAGCGCGTCCGCGGTCGCGGTGACGACCCCCTCGCGCGCGCTGCGGTGGTGCGTGGCACTGAGGTCCACGCCGACGACGGTTCGCCCGGGCCCGGCGTGGATGACCGCGGCCCACGAGCCGACGGCCTCCGCGAGGGACGCCATCGCGCCGCCGTGCAGCAGGCCGAAGGACTGGGTGTTGGTCTCGACCGGCATGGTCGCCACGACCCGGTCCGCCGAGGCCTCCAGCACCCGGATGCCCATCTTGCGGTCCAGGGCCCCCAGCGAGAGATCGGGGTGAGCGCGGCGGAGCACGTCGTCGTCCATCCGCCGAGCATACGAACGACCGCCGCCCGCCCCGCGGACGACGCGAACCCAGGAGGACAGCCGTGACCATGACCGTCCGCAGCTACGTCGGGGGGCGCTGGGCCGCGCCGTCCGGGCCGACCACCGCGCTGCTGCACGCGGCGACGGCGGAGGAGGTCGCCGTCATCGGCACCGACCCGATCGACCTCGTCCCCGTGCTCGACCACGCGCGGTCGGTCGGCGGTCCCGCCCTGCGGGCGATGTCCTTCCACGAGCGGGCGCTCGCGCTCAAGGCCCTCGCGCTGCACCTCAACGGGCGCCGGGACCACCTCTACGAGCTGTCGACGTGGACCGGTGCCACCCGCCGCGACTCCCTGGTGGACGTCGACGGCGGCATCGGCGTGCTCTTCAGCTACGCGGGCAAGGGGCGGCGCGAGCTGCCCAACACCCACGTCCTCGTCGACGGCCCCACGGAGCGTCTCGGCCGCGGCGGCCAGTTCGTGGGCCAGCACCTCTACACCTCCCGCCGGGGCGTGGCGCTGCAGATCAACGCCTTCAACTTCCCCGTCTGGGGCATGCTCGAGAAGCTCGCGCCCGCCTTCCTCGCCGGGGTGCCGACCGTGGTGAAGCCGGCCGGTCAGACGGCGTACCTCACCGCGGCCGTGGTCGAGGAGATCGTCGCGTCGGGCCTCCTGCCGGAGGGCAGCGTCCAGCTCGTCGTCGGCGGCACGCGCGGCCTGCTGGACCTGCTGGCGGAGCAGGACACGGTCGCCTTCACCGGCTCGGCCGGCACCGCCGCCCTGCTGCGGGCCCACCCGTCGGTGCAGCACCGCGGCGTGCGCTTCAGCTCCGAGGCGGACTCGCTGAACTTCTCCCTGCTGGGTCCCGACGTCGGGCCCGGGAGCCCGGAGCTCGACCTGTTCGTGCGCCAGCTGGTCACCGAGATGACCGCCAAGGCGGGACAGAAGTGCACCGCCATCCGGCGTGCCCTGGTGCCGCAGCACCTCGTGCCGGACGTCGTGGCGGCCGTCGACGCCCGGATCACCGGCAAGGTCCGGGTCGGCAACCCGGCGTCGGAGGACGTGACGATGGGCGCGCTCGTCGGCCTGGACCACCGGCGCGCGGTCCGGGAGGGCCTCGAGAAGCTCACCCAGGGCGCGCGGCTCGTCGTCGGCGACCCGGACCGGTTCGAGGTCGTCGACGCCGACCCCCGGCGCGGCGCCTTCCTGCCCCCGCTGCTGCTGGTCGCCGACGACCCGGCGCGGACCGAGCCGCACGAGGTCGAGGTGTTCGGCCCGGTCTCCACGGTCATCGCCTACCGGGACGTCGACCACGCGATCGACCTCGCGGCCCGAGGACGCGGGAGCCTCGTGGGCTCGGTGGTGTCCGCCGACCCCGACGTCGTCCGTGAGGTCGTCCTCGGCGTCGCGCCGTGGCACGGCCGCCTGCTGGTCCTCGACCAGGACTCGGCCGCCGAGTCCACGGGTCACGGGTCGCCGCTCCCCCAGCTCGTGCACGGCGGTCCCGGGCGCGCCGGGGACGGGGAGGAGCTCGGCGGCATCCGCTCGGTCCTGCACTTCATGCAGCGGACGGCGGTGCAGGGCTCGCCGCGGGCCGTCGCCGCGGTGACGGGCACGTGGGTGACCGGGGCTCCCCGCCGGACCGAGGGCGAGCACCCGTTCCGCAAGAGCCTCGCGGACCTGCAGGTCGGCGACTCCGTCACCGGCGGGCCCCGCACGGTCACCCTCGAGGACGTCGACCGGTTCGCCGACCTGTCCGGCGACCGCTTCTACGCCCACACCGACGACGACGCCGCCGCGGCGAACCCGTTCTTCGAGGGCCGGGTCGCGCACGGGTACTTCGTGGTGTCGCTGGCGGCGGGGCTGTTCGTCTCGCCGGAGCCGGGCCCGGTGCTGGCGAACTACGGCCTGGAACGGCTGCGCTTCCTCACCCCCGTCTACCCCGGCGACGCGCTGACGGTGCACCTCACGGCCAAGCAGATCTCACCCCGGGTCGACGCCGACTACGGCGAGGTGGTCTGGGACGCCGAGGTGCTGAACCAGGACGGGGAGACGGTCGCCACCTACGACGTGCTGACCCTCGTGGCGAAGGAGTGGCCCCGATGAGCGACCAGCCGGCCGGGAACGCCGCCGAGCCGCCAGGGGCGGACGACCTCCAGCGGACGGAGGCCGGCATCCGGACGACCGTCTCCGGGCCGGTCGCCGAGGTGGTGCTGGACCGCCCGGCCCGCCTCAACACCCTGGACGAACCGGCCCTGCGCGCCCTGCGCGCGGTGTTCGAGGAGCTGGCCGGGCGGACGGGGCTGCGCGCCGTGCTGCTGCGCGGCGAGGGCCGCGCGTTCTGCGCCGGGCGGGACATCTCCGGGGTGGACCCGCGCGCCGACGACGCCGAGGGCTTCCTCGCCGACCTCGTGCACCCGGTCCTGGCGGCCGTGCGCAGCGTCCCCGTCCCGGTGGTCGCCGCGGTCCAGGGGGCGGCACTGGGCGTCGGGCTCGGGCTCATGGCCGCGGCGGACGTCATCTATGCCGGCCGCAGCGCGCGCCTCGGGTCGCCGTTCCACCGGATCGGCGCCGTGCTGGACTCCGGCGGCCACGCGCTGCTGGTGGACCGCCTCGGCCCGCACCGGGCGATGGACCTCATCCTCACCGGTGAGCTGCTCGACGGCGAGGAGGCCGCGCGCGTCGGTCTCGTCAGCCGGGTCGTCGAGGACGAGGCGCTGCTCGACCGGGTCCGCGCGCTCGTGGCCGCGGTCGCCGACGGCCCGACCGCGGCGTTCGTCGAGTCCAAGCGCATCGTGGCCGGGCTCGCCGCGCGGCGCGGCGCGTCGTCGGGCCTGCTCCAGGACGAGGCCCGCGCTCAGGGCGCGGCGTCGCGCACGGACGACTACGTCGAGGGCTTCCTGGCCTTCCAGCAGAAGCGCCCGCCGACCTTCACCGGCCGCTGAGCGCGGACGACCGCCGGCACGGCGGCGCGACACGGGCTGCGGCAGACTCGGTCGATGCGCGCCTTCCTCGCCCTGCGACCGCACCTGCTCACCGAGGCGGAGGGCGGACTGGAGGCGGACCTGAACCTCCCGCCGATCGAGCCGCAGCAGCTGGCACTCGGCGCAGCGGTGATCGTCGCGGGACTGGTCGTCGCGAAGATCCTGCGGGTGGTCACGCGGTGGGTCTGGGCGCGCCGGCACACCGCGTCGTACGCCCGCGTCTTCTCCACGCTCGTCCAGTACGGGTTCGCCCTGCTCGCCATCGGCGTCGGGCTCACCGTCGCCCTCCCGAGCGTCCAGCCGGTCGACGTCCTCGGCGGGCTGGGGATCGTCTCGGTCGCGATCGGGATCGCGTTCCAGAACGTGCTGGCGAACCTCTTCGCCGGGCTGCTGATCCTCGTCCGGGAGCCGTTCCGCGCGGGAGACCAGATCGCCGTTGCGGACGTGCGCGGCACGGTCGAGGAGGTCAACCTGCGCGAGACGGTGGTGCGCACCTTCGACGGTCGGCGGGTGCTCGTGCCCAACAGCACCGTCCACGGCGAGGTGCTGACCGTGCAGACCGGCTACTCGCACATCCGCACCACGGTGGTCGTCGGCGTGGACTACGCGACCGACCTCGCCGCGGCACGGGCCGTCGTCCTGGACGCGGTCGCGGCCGTGCCGGGCGTCGTCGAGGAACCCGCACCGCAGTGCCTGCTGAGCGAGCTGGCACCCTCCACGATCAACTTCGACGTGCGGTTCTGGTCCGGGGCCCGCCAGCTCGAGACCCTCGAGACCCGGGACCGCGTCATCGAGTCGATCACCTCGGCGCTGAGCGACGCCGGCGTGCAGATGCCGCCCGAGATCCGGATGGTCCAGCCGTCCCCGGAGCTCACCGCCGCGCTGGACGCCGCCGCGGAACGCTCCTCACACGGGGCCCCCGAGGAGAGCTGAGGGCCGCGCGGAGCCCCGCGCCCCGACGGCGGTCACGCGGTCAGGTGACCGAAGACGACGATGTTGTCGACGTAGTGCCCGGTGGTCCGGTCGAAGGCACCGCCGCAGGTGATGAGGCGGATCTCCGCGCGGCTGGTGGTGTTGCCGTAGACCAGCGAGGTGGGGAACTCCGCCTTGGGGTACCGGCCGACGGAGTCCACGGTGAACGTCGCCACGGTGCCGTCCTCGCGGGTGACGGTCACGACGTCGCCGGCGACCAGCTCGCCGAGGCGGTAGAAGATCCCCTCGCCGTCGGGTCCGTCCACGTGTCCGGCGATCACGGCGGGACCCAGCTGACCCGGCATGGGCCCGCGGGTGTGCCACCCGGCGGTCGCGTAGTCGACCGGCGCCGGGAGCACGCCGTCGGCGCCCACCGTCAGCGGCACGAGCACGTCCGTGTCGAGCCCGATGGCGGGGATCTCCAGGCCCACCGGCGTGGAGCCGGCCATGACCGGCCCGAAGTCGACGGCCGGCTCGGCGGCCGGGACGGCCGGCTGGGGCTGCGCCGGCCCGGGGACGGTGGCGTCCTGGGGCGCGACCGCCTCACCGGCGGTGACGGCCGCGTCCGGCTGGGGGGGACCCGGCTGCCCGCGGAAGGCGAGCACCAGGGCCACGACCCCGAGGAGGGCCAGCCCGAGGGCCGCCACCGCGAGGACGCGGTGGCGGCCGTCGAGCCGTGAGGTCGTGGACATCAGACCTTGGCGGTCGCGCGACGGGCGGCGAAGGCACCGGCACCCGCAGCGGCGACGAGCAGCGCGCCACCGGCCATCAGGAGGCCCTGGTCGGTGCCGGCGGAGGCGGCGCCACCGGCGCCGGTCGCCACGCCACCGGCCGGAGCGGCCATCAGCACGCCGCACAGGGCGGGGTCGGTCGCCTCGGTGGGGAGGGCCGGGTCGAGCTCGGACATGACGTCGCCGTCGTAGGCGCCGCTGTCGTTGTGGTCGACACCGTGGATGACCACGGCCGCCTTGCCGGACGCGATGGCGTCGGCGATCTCGGGCGCGACCTCGATGCTGCCGCGCTCGTAGCTGATCTCCCCGCCCGGTGCGGTGTCGAACCGGTCGACGGCCAGGCCGCTGTCCGGGCTGGTGTCACCGCTCTTGGTCAGGGAGACGACGATGCCGCCGTAGGCGGGAGCGCCCTCGGGGGTGGTCAGCGTGCCGTCGCCGGAGGCGTCGTCGGCCGCGGTCGGGCACTCGTTGCGGGCCTCGGCGCCGAAGTGGATGTGCGCAGCGTGCGGGGCGTCGGGCAGGAGGCCGCTGGCCGCCATGGTGACGGTGAGCATGGTGCCCTCCACCGAGACCATCGCGGTGCCGCTGCCCTCGACGCCGTTGAGCGCGACGGGGGCGAGCTGGGCGGTGGTGTCGGCGTCGGCGGCGAACGCCGACCCGGCACCGAGAGGAAGGACGACAGCAGCGCCGAAGGCGATAGTGACGATCTTGAGGCGAGAACGCATGTGAAACTCCATAACCGGCGACCACGAGGCCACCCATCCCAGGGGAACTTCCTGACGTCTGTCGTTCGGAGCCCGGCGGCGGACGGATGGGTCCGGATGTCGATGACATCCGCCACAGCAGGTGGCTTTGTAGGAGTTCACCCCGAAAGAAGCACCTCGTCACTATCAGGTCCACGGGGCTTGACCGCGATTTGAAACGGTGTTTGACGAGGCCGGAGGCCGGCTTGGGCTCCCCGAGGGGTCACGCCACGCGGGTACCGGCGAGCCAGGTACCGCGGACGGTGATGCCACCGATCGCCATGGGTTCCACGTGCCGCGGGTCGGCGTCGAGGCGGACGAGGTCGGCGACGGCGCCCACGCGCACCCGGCCGCGGCGGTCGTCCGCGAAGGCCTGGTGGGCCACCTCGGCGGTGTAGGCGTGCAGCGCCTCCTCGACGTCGAGGCACTCCTGCGGCAGCCAGGTGTCGTCGGTCCCCTCGGCCGTGCGGCGCGTCACGGCGACGCGGATCGCCTCGAGCGGGTCGTGCGGGGTCACCGGCCAGTCGGACCCGGCGGACACGTGGACGCCGGCGCGCACGAGCGAGGCGTACGGGTACTGCTGCGCGCTGCGGCGCGGGCCGAGCCGCGGGCGCGTGAGCACCGTCTGCGACGGGTCCGACTGCGCCCACAGGAGCTCGACGTTGGCGATGACGTCCAGCTCGGCGAAGCGCCGCAGGTCGTCCGGATGGACGACCTGCACGTGCGTGAGCACGGGGCGCCGGTCGCGAGCGCCGTTGACGCGGCGGCAGGCCTCGACCGCGTCGAGGGCGTGCCGCACGGCCGCGTCCCCGATCGCGTGGACGTGCAGCTGCAGGCCGAGGGCGTCGAGGGCGACGGCGGCCGCCGCCAGCTCGTCGGCGGCCCACACGGCCATGCCCCGGTCGGTGGTGCCCACGTAGGGCTCGAGCATCGCGGCGGTTCCGGCCTCCACGACGCCGTCGGCGAAGATCTTGACCGTGCCCGCCGTCAGGAGCGGGTGGTCGAGCGCGGTGACGTCGGCCCGCACGGACTCGAACCAGGGCAGCTGGTCGCGCCAGCGGTCCGGGTCGGCGCGCAGTGCCAGGTTCGTCCGCACCCGGAGCGCACCGGCCCGGGCGGCCGCCAGGTAGCCGTCGACCATCGGCGGGTCGACCCAGGCGTCCTGCACCCACGTGATGCCGACCCCCGCCAGCCGCTCTCCCGCCCGGCGCAGCGCCGCCACCTGGTCCGCGACGGACCAGGCCGGCGCGTGGGCCAGCACGAGGTCGACGGCGTGCCACTCCCGCAACGTGCCCAGCGGGCTGCCGTCCGGACGCCGGACGACCTGTCCGAGCCGCGGGTCGGGCGTCGTCGCGTCGATGCCGGCCGCCCGCAGGGCAGCGCTGTTGCACCACACCGTGTGGTAGTCGGACGCCCGGAGCGCGACCGGCCGGTCCGCGACCGCCCGGTCCAGCCACCGCGCGTCGAACTCCCCGTCCCGGCTGATCGCCGGGTCGTACCCAGCACCCAGGACCCACGTCGCCTCCGGGTGCGCCTGTGCCCACCTGCCGACGCTCGCCACCACCGCCTCGACCGTGGTCAGGCCGGCCAGCACCGGGCCCTGCTCCTCCAGCCCCGCGAACATCGGGTGGGCGTGCCCGTCGCCGAAGGCCGGCATGAGGAACCCGCCGGCGAGGTCGACGACGTCGTCGCAGGTCGGCAGGAGCGCGTGGGCCGCGTGCCCCACCGCCAGGACCAGCGGACCCTCCACGACGACGACGTCGGCGTCCGGCTCACCGCGGCCGGTCCAGACGGTCCCGCCGACGAAGCCTGTCCGGCGCAGCGCCACGAGTCCCCACCTCCGGTGTCCGGCACGCCGCATGATCGTCCGGGGACGGTACACCGCGACGCCCTCGCGCGGAACGCCCTCGCGTAGAGTGACCCGGCCCGCGGTCCGTGGGCGCTCCCTCCCCCGCAGGCAGGCTCCGCATGAACGCGCCCACCTCTCCCCCCGCCGCCGAGGCCCCCGCGACGGACGGCCCGCCGTCGGACGCGTCGGCTCCGGACGCCGCGGCACCGGCCGGACCCGTGCCCGCCGTCGCGCCGGGGATCGACCCCGCCGACCTGGCGACCTTCCTGCGCGTGGTCGACCAGGTCGCCGTCCTGCCGCAGGACCACCCGGACCACACGGCGGCGCGGCGCGCGGCGTCGGGGCTGTTCAAGGCGGCGAAGAAGCACCGCCGGACGACGAAGAGGCAGGCCGTCGACGCCGCGGACCGCGCGGTCATCGAGGCGACGGCCACGGGGAGCCGGGGGCGCATCGACGACGAGACGCGCGGCATCCCGCTGGTCTCCGGCGTGACCGGCGCGACCGCCGGCGAGCTGCTCAAGGCCCGCCCCTGCTACGTCTGCAAGCAGGCGTACACGACCGTGGACGCGTTCTACCACCAGCTCTGCCCGGCGTGCGCGGCGCTCAACCACGCGAAGCGCGACGCCCGGACGGACCTGACCGGGCGCCGCGCCCTGCTCACCGGTGGCCGGGCGAAGATCGGGATGTACATCGCGCTGCGCCTGCTGCGGGACGGGGCGCACCTGACGATCACGACCCGCTTCCCGAAGGACGCCGCGCGGCGGTTCGCCGCGATGGACGACGCCGGGGACTGGCTGCACCGTCTGAAGATCGTGGGCATCGACCTGCGGGACCCGTCCCAGGTCGTCGCCCTCGCCGACGACGTCGCGGCGGCCGGCCCGCTGGACGTCCTCATCAACAACGCGGCCCAGACCGTGCGCCGGTCACCGCGGGCGTACTCCCGGCTCGTCGAGGCCGAGCTGTCGCCCCTCGCCCCGGCGCTGGAGCCCCTGGTGACGACGTACGGGCACACGAGCGACGCGCACCCGCGGGCGCTCGCCGGCTCGGTCACCGCCCTCACCAGCCCCGCGCTCGCCATCGAGCGGGCGGCCGGGGCCGCCGCCGCCGAGGAGCTCGCGCGGCAGGCGCTGACCGCCGACGCCGCGGCGCTCGAGCGGCTCGTGGCCGGCACCGCCATCGACGCCGGCGGGCTCGTGCCGGACGAGGAGCGGACGAACAGCTGGGTGGCCACGGTCGAGCAGGTGGACCCCATGGAGCTGCTCGAGGTGCAGCTGTGCAACCAGACCGCCCCGTTCATCCTCATCAGCCGGCTGCGCCCGGCGCTCAAGGCGTCCCCCGCCCGGCGGACCTACGTGGTCAACGTGTCGGCCATGGAGGGCGTGTTCTCCCGCGGGTACAAGGGTCCCGGCCACCCGCACACCAACATGAGCAAGGCCGCCCTCAACATGCTCACGCGCACGAGCGCCGCGGAGATGGCGACCGACGGCATCCTCATGACGGCGGTCGACACCGGCTGGATCACCGACGAGCGGCCCCACTTCACCAAGGTCCGGCTCGCGGAGGAGGGCTTCCACGCCCCGCTGGACCTCGTCGACGGCGCTGCGCGGGTGTACGACCCCATCGTGCGCGGCGAGGCGGGCGAGGACCTCTACGGGTGCTTCCTCAAGGACTACGTCAAGGCCGCCTGGTAGCCGGTCCCTCAGGGGCCGCCATCAGGACGGGTGATCTTCGCCCGGGCACCCGGGACCTTGGTCCCAGGGTCATGGCATACTCCCGGCCAGACGGGCCGACGGAGTGCCCCGCCCACGTGAGGATGCGGCCGGATGACCGAGTTCCCCTGGGTGGCGAGCTACCCGGACGACACCAGGCCCGACATCGGAGAGGTCGCCGAGCGTCACCTGCCCGAGCTGCTGCGGCGGTCGGCGGGCGAGTACGGCGACGCGATCGCCTTCACCCAGGTGATGCCCAACGGGATGAACGGCTCCCTGCGCTACCGCGAGGTCGACCGGCTGAGCGACGAGATCGCCGTCTACCTCCGCGAGGTCGTCGGCCTCCGGGTGGGCGACCGCGTCGCGGTGCAGATGCCCAACTGCCTCAGCTACCCGGTCATCGCCTTCGGCGTCCTCAAGGCCGGCTGCGTGCTCGTCAACACCAACCCGATGTACACCCGCACGGAGATGACCCACCAGTTCGCGGACTCGGGCGCCCGGGCGCTGTTCATCTGCGACATGTTCGCCGACCGCCTCCCCGAGGTGCTGCCACGGACGTCCGTGGAGACCGTCGTCACGGTCCCGATCTCGGCGTTCTTCCCGCCTGTCGTCGCCGGCATCATCCGGGCCACCCAGAAGCTCTGGCAGCGGTCGATCCCGCGGATCACCGTAGACCACGTCCCGCTGCGGGCGGCGCTCGCCCAGGGGCGGGAGCGGCACGGCGCGGCGGACCTCGACGCCTACCTGGCGGACGTGGAGCTGGGCACGGTCGCGGCGCTGCAGTACACCGGGGGGACCACCGGGGTGTCGAAGGGCGCCATGCTGTCGCACGGCAACCTGGTGGCCAACACGCTGCAGATGCTCGAGATGCTGGGGGGGCACGTCCGGCCCGGCAAGGAGACGGTCCTGACCGCCCTGCCGCTCTACCACATCTTCGCGTTCACGGTGAACCTGCTCGGTTTCCACACCATGGGCGGGCGCAACGTCCTGATCCCGTCGCCGCGGCCCCCGAGCAACCTCAAGCGGGCCTTCGAGAACTACCCCATCACCTGGCTGACCGGCGTCAACACGCTGTTCAACGCGCTGCTCAACGAGCGCTGGTTCGTGGAGCACCCCCCGCGCTCGCTGCGCGCGTCCGCGGCCGGCGGCATGGCGCTGCACGTCCCGGTCGCCGAACGGTGGCGTGCCGTCACCGGCACCCCCATCGTCGAGGGGTACGGGCTGACCGAGTCCTCGCCGGTCCTGACCTTCAACCCGCTCGGTGGGCACATCAGGGACGGGATGATCGGCATCCCGGTGCCCTCGACCGAGGTGCGGTGCGTCGCCGAGGACGGCACCCCCCTGGAGCCGGAGCAGTCGGGCGAGCTCGTCGCCCGTGGTCCGCAGGTGATGCTGGGCTACTGGCAGCGCCCGGAGGAGACCGCGGCGACCCTCAAGGACGGCTGGCTGCACACCGGCGACGTCGCGAAGATGGACTTCGACGGGTTCTTCCGCATCGTCGACCGCAAGAAGGACCTGATCATCGTCAGCGGGTTCAACGTGTTCCCCACCGAGGTGGAGGCCTGCCTGACGGCGATGCCGGGGATCCGCGAGGCCGCGGTGGTCGGCGCGCCCGACGAGAGGACCGGCGAGTCCGTCCGGGCGTACGTCGTCGCCGAGGACCCCCACCCCGGTGAGTCCGAGGTGCTGGCCCACTGCCGCGAGCACCTCGCCGCGTACAAGGTGCCGCGGAGCGTGGAGTTCCGGGACGAGCTGCCCATGAGCAACATCGGCAAGATCCTGCGCCGGGAGCTGCGCGACGAGCCGCTGACGGCCGCGCCCCGCCCGGCACCGGAGACCGTCCTGGAAGCGGAGCAGTCGTGACCGCCGCCGCCCCGCTCGGGGTCGTGCTGGGCATCACGGGCCCGCCGGCGGACCACCAGGTCGTCACCGAGTTCGAGCAGGTCCTGCTCGTCGCCCTGGTCTTCGTCATCATGTTCGGCCTGGGCGCCGGCCTCACACCGCGCGACTTCGCCTCGGCGCTCCGCCGTCCGCAGGGGCTGCTCATCGGGTGGCTGACGCAGTTCGGCATCATGCCGTTCCTGGCCTTCGTCCTGGTCCTCGTGTTCGTCCTGCCGCTGCCCACGGAGTACGCGGTACCGGTGGCGATCGGTGCGCTGCTCATGGGCGCGGTGCCGGCGGGCACCACGTCGAACGTCTTCACGTACTTCTCGAAGGGCAACCTGGCGCTCAGCGTCATGATGACCACCAACTCGACGCTGTGGGCGCTGGTGATGACGCCGCTGGCGCTCGTGCTGTACGGCAACCGCTTCCTGCCTGCGGACTCGGAGCTCCAGATCCCGATCGAGAACATCGTCGTGACGCTGGTGGTGCTTCTCGTCCCCGTGGTCATCGGCATGCTCATCCGCCGCTACAGCGCGAACGTCGGCGCGGTGCTGGAGCTGATGGGTGGGCTGGTCGGCGTCTTCTTCATCGTGTTCCTGCTCGTGACGTGGGTCCCCCGGAACTGGCGGCTGCTCGCCATCACCCCGTGGCAGGTCTACGCGGTCTCGGTGCTGCTCGGCCTGCTGGGCATCACCATCGCCTACCTCATCTCCAAGGCGATCCGTCTGCACCCGGCGAACGCCCGGACCGTGGCGCTGGAGACCGGTATCCAGAACGGGCCGCTCGCCATCGCGATCATCCTGCTGAGCTTCCCGGACAGCCCGGACCTCGGGACGCTCCTGCTGGTGCCGGCGCTCTACTCGGTCTTCATCGTGCTCATCTCGACCGCGGTGACGTTCCGCTTCCGCCGCGCCAACGTCGCCGAGGAGCAGAAGATCCCCAGCCTCCTCTGAGGAACCCGTCGGGGTTCCTCGTGCTGGTCGGGTCCCTGTACCCGCCGGGTTCCTCGTGCGGGCCGGGCTCCCCGGCCCGCACGGGGTTGCTCGTGCCGATGCTCCTCCGCACGGATCCGCGGCACAGCCGGCCGTCGCCGGACGCACGGAAGGCCGCGACCCGCAGTGCGGTTCGCGGCCTTCCGGCTCGCTGTCTCAACGAGTGTCCGGAGGGGGACTTGAACCCCCACGCCCTTACGGGCACTAGCACCTCAAGCTAGCGCGTCTGCCATTCCGCCACCCGGACAGGTGACCTTCGCCGGACCCTCTCGGGCCCGCGAGGCGGCGCCAAACATAGCACGGAGTTTCGGCCCGCCCCGCATCTTTCCCCTGCGGCAGACTGGCCGTGAGGCGGGCTCGCACGTCCTCACCGGGAGGTGTCATGACCGAGCACGACGTGACGGCGTCGGCCGATGCCGTCGAGCGCCCGAGGGCCTCGGTCAAGCACCTGAACAGCGCGGGTCCGGCCGCGAAGAAGGTGGCGGGGGTGCGCCGCAACCCGAGCGTCGTCGGCTTCGAGGAGACCGCCCCGCACTGGCTGCGTGTGGCGGCCGGCTGGTCCTGGCGGACGCTCGTCGTCGTGGCCGCGGTGGCCCTGGTGTTCTGGGCGACGTCCAAGGTCCTCTTCGTCTTCATCGCCGTCTTCGTGGCGCTCGTCTTCACCGCGGTCCTGCGGCCGCTGGTCAAGGTGCTCAGCCGGCTCATGCCGCGCGGCCTCGCCACGGCGATCTCGCTGATCCTCTCGCTGCTCGCGGTCGCCGGCGTCTTCACCTACGTCGGCCTCTCCGTCGCCGGCCAGTGGCAGAACCTCGCCGACCAGTTCAACGACGGCATCGCCACCATCTTCGAGTTCCTGGAGGACAGCCCGCTGCACCTGCGCGTCACGCCGGAGGACGTGCAGCAGTGGCTGGTGACGGGGCAGCAGTGGCTGGAGGAGAACAGCTCGGAGGTCGCCGGGCGCGTGTGGACCGGCGCGGGCTCCGTCGGACTGGTCTTCTCCGCGCTCGCCCTCGCCACCTTCTGCACCGTCTTCTTCCTCACCCGCGGCGAGGAGATGTGGCACTGGTTCCTCAACCAGCTGCCGCTGCGGGTCCGCGAGACCTGGCTGACCGGCGGCGACGTCGCCTGGTACACCTTCTCCGGCTACACCCGGGGCACGGTGATCGTGGCGGCCGCCGACGGCCTGCTCGCGCTGATCATCCTGCTGCTGCTGGGCGTGCCCCTCGCCGCCCCGCTGGCCGTCCTGGTCTTCGTCGGCGCCTTCATCCCGCTCATCGGTGCACCGCTGGCGATGGTGGTGGCGATGATCGTCGCCCTGGCGACGAACGGGATCCTCAACGCCGTCCTGGTGGGTGTCGGGATCGCGCTCATCGGACAGTTCGAGGGCCACGTCCTCACGCCGCTGGTGATGGGCAAGCAGGTGTCGCTGCACCCCGTGGCGGTGGCGCTGTCGGTGACCGCCGGGACGATCGTCGCGGGGATCCTTGGTGCGGTCATCGCGGTCCCGCTCGTGGCCGTTGCCTGGGCCGTCTTCTCGCGGCTGCGCCACCCCGACCCCCCGACGGACTTCGACCACCTCGAGGACGACGACGAGGGGGACGACGACGACACGGCGGACGACGGCGGGGGCGGCGTGCCGGTCACAGTCGACCGGCGGGACGGTCGGGACGGGGAGCGTTCCCGCGGCTGACGCCCTCAGCGGAAGTCGCGGGAGCTGGCCGGCACCTTGAGCGACAGGGGGGCGAGGTGCTCGGCGACGAGGTTCGTCGCGCCGTCGGAGCGTTCGACCGTCCCCCGGACGACGAGCGCCGCGGACCCCCTGGCGACGCTCCGGAACCGCCGCCAGAGCCCCGCCGAGCAGATGACGTTGAGCAGCCCCGTCTCGTCCTCCAGGGACAGGAACGTCACGCCCTGGGCCGTCCCCGGCCGCTGGCGGTGCGTCACCACGCCGGCCGCGGCGATGCGGCGCCCCGCCTCGTGCCGCATGACGTCCGCGACCCGCAGGACCCCGGCGGCGTCGAGGCCCTCGCGGACGTACTGGGTGGGGTACGACTCCGGGGAGATGCCGGTCGCCCACACGTCGGACATGGCCTCCTCCACCGGGCTCATGCCCGGGAGCGTCGGCGCCTCGACCCCGACGCTGACGCCCGGCAGGGTGTCCGGGCCCTCCTGCGCGAGCGCCCCCGCGGCCCACAGGCCCTCTCGCCGTGTCACACCGAGCCCCTCGAGGGCACCGGCGGTGGCGAGCGCCTCGAGGTGGGCGGTGCTCAGGCGGACCCGCCGGACGAGGTCCCGCAGCCCGGCGAACGGACCGTGGTCGACGCGCTCCTGCACCAGCGTGGCCGCCAGGTCCTCCCCCACCCCCCGCACCGACGCCAGACCCAGCCGGACCGCGAGACCGAGGTCCGGCTCGGGCGGGGTGCACGGCGGGGATGGCGCTTGGACCCCGGGCCGGCCCCCGGCGTCGTCGTCGGGGAGCCGTTCCAGGCCTGCCTGCACCGGCGAGCGCTGCACGTCCGGGCGCAGCACCGTGACCCCGTGGTGCCGCGCGTCGGCGACGAGGGACTGCGGGGAGTAGAAGCCCATGGGCTGCGCGGCGAGCAGCCCCGCGTAGAACGCCGACGGGTGGTGCACCTTGAGCCACGAGCTCGCGTACACGAGGTAGGCGAAGGAGAAGGCGTGGGACTCGGGGAAGCCGAAGTCCGCGAAGGCCTTGAGCTTGTCGTAGATCTTCTCCTGCACGTCCGGGGCGATGCCCCGCTCGGTCATGCCGGTCAGGAGCCGGTCGCGCAGGGCTGCCATGCGCTCGGTCGACCGCTTGGACCCCATGGCGCGCCGCAGCTGGTCCGCCTCGGCGCCGGTGAAGCCCGCGACGTCGATGGACATCTGCATGAGCTGCTCCTGGAACAGCGGCACCCCCTGGGTCTTGCCGAGCGACCTCTCCAGCAGCGGGTGCAGGAACGTCACGGGCTCCCGGCCCCGCACCCGGTTGATGTACGGGTGGACCGAGCCACCCTGGATGGGGCCGGGCCGGATGAGCGCGACCTCGACGACGATGTCGTAGAAGCACCGGGGCTGCAGGCGGGGCAGGGTCGCCATCTGGGCCCGGGACTCGACCTGGAAGACGCCCACCGTGTCCGCCGCGCACAGCAGGTCGTAGACCGCCGGGTCCTCCTGCGGCAGGGAGTGCAGGCCGAGCTCGACACCCTCGTGCGCGGCGACGAGCTCGAAGCCGATCCGCAGCGCCGACAGCATCCCCAGGCCCAGCAGGTCGAACTTCACCAGGCCGGCGTCCGCGCAGTCGTCCTTGTCCCACTGCAGCACGGTGCGGCCCGGCATGCGCGCCCACTCGACCGGGCACACCTCGATGACGGGACGGTCGCACAGGACCATCCCGCCGGAGTGGATGCCGAGGTGACGCGGCAGGCGCAGGAACCGGTCGGCGAGGTCGATGACCGGCGCGGGGATCTCCGCGAGGTCCGACGCCGCCTGCGGCAGGTGCCTCGGGACGACGTCGTGCGAGTCCGAGCTGCCCCAGACCGAGCCGCCGCCGACCCTGCCGCCCGAGCCCCCCGGCGCGGGGCTCCCCGGGGAGACGCTCCCAACGGGCGGACCCAGCGCCCCGGGCGCTGCGGCGGCCCGGCCGGTCGCGGGCACCCCGCCCGGGCCGACCGTGGCCGCCTTCTGCAGGTGGTGCCAGCTGCTGCTCGGCTCCGGTCCCTTGAGGGTGCCCCAGCGCTCGATGCTCTTGCTCCACGCGTCCTGCTGGCCGACGTCGTGCCCCAGGGCACGTGCCGCGTCCCGCACCGCCGAGCGCGGCCGGTAGGAGATGACGTTGGCGACCTGCGCCGCGTGCGTCCGCCCGAACCGCTCGTAGACGTACTGGATCACCTCCTCGCGGCGCATCGACTCGATGTCCACGTCGATGTCCGGGGGCCCGTCCCGCTCGGGCGCGAGGAACCGCTCGAACAGCAGCCCGTGCCGGACCGCGTCGACCGCGGTCACCCCCAGCGCGTAGCAGACGGCGGAGTTCGCGGCCGAGCCGCGACCCTGGCACAGGATCCCCCGGCGCCGGCAGAAGTCGACGAGGTCGTGGACGATGAGGAAGTAGCCGGGGAAGCCGAGCGTCTCGATGACGTCGAGCTCGTGCTCGACCTGCGCCCAGGCCCCGGTGACCCGTTCCGCCCCGGGAGGGCCGTAGCGGTCCAGGGCGCCGCGACGCACCAGCTCCCGCAGCCAGCTGGCCTCGTCGTGCCCGGCCGGCACCGGGTAAGGCGGCAGGCTCGGGGCCACCAGCGCGAGGTCGAAGACGCACTCGTCCGCGAGCGCCGCGGCGGTCGCGACGGCCTGCGGGTGCCGGCGGTGACGGCGGGCCATCTCCGCCGGTGAGCGCAGGTGCCGCCCGCCGGCGGGCAGCCAGCCGTCGACGTCGTCGAGGCTGGCCCGGG
>NZ_AXCW01000035.1 GCF_000603945.1 Actinotalea ferrariae CF5-4
CCGGGCGCGGACGCCGCCGTCGTGCGCAGCGTCAGGGAACGCACGGCGCCCTGCTCCTCCAGGCGGCGCAGCGCCGCCAGCACCCGCTCGTGCTCCGCGGCGTCCGCCGGCCGACCCGTCGCCTCGAGGTACGCGAGGACCCCGAGGTCGCGCAGGTACGCGTCCGCGTCCCCGCCCGACGACCCGGGCCCACCGAGGCCGGCGCCGGCCAGGGCGGTGTCGGCCTTCGCCGCGAGGTCGGTCGCGGCGGCCTTGGCCTTGTCGAGGAAGCCCATGTGTGTCCTCCTTGCCGTGGGGACGTCCGCGCTCCGGCGTCGCCGGTCCGCGGTGACGGGGCGCGGCGGTGCGCGGTGGGCGCGGGACGACCGGGCGGACGGGCGCGGTGCCCGCCGACATCACCCTGCGGAGAGCCTACGCAGGTGAGGGGCCTCTCAGTAGACTTCTGACGGCCCGATCCCGGGCCGTCCGAACGGCCCCAGGGGACGACATGCCCATTCACGGTTCGCTCTTCCAGGACTTCCGCGAGAACACCTCGCAGGACCCGTTCTCCCTGCAGAACAAGAAGCTGCTCAAGATCCAGATGGGCTACGGCCCCGTCTGGGCGAAGACGGGCTCGATGGTCGCCTACCAGGGCGACGTCCGGTTCGAGAACAAGGGCTCCGGCGGCCTGGGCCGGATGCTCAAGTCGGCGATGACCGGCGAGGGCGTCGACATGATGCAGTGCACCGGCCAGGGCGAGCTGTTCGTCGCCGACGACGCCGGCGACGTCCAGGTGATGTACCTCGAGAACGACCTCGTGTCCGTCAACGGCGCGAACGTGCTCGCGTTCTCCTCCTCCATCGAGTGGGACATCCACCGGATCCAGGCCCGCGGCGCGATGATGACCGGCGGCCTGTACAACGTCTCGCTGCGCGGCACGGGCTACGTCGCCGTCACCACCAAGGGCGAGCCGGTGGCGCTGGACGTCAGCGGCGCGCCGACGTTCGCGGACGCCCAGGCGGTCGTGCTCTGGACGTCCGGCGTCTCGATGGACGTGCGGGTCGACACCGGCGGCATCAAGTCGATGATCCGCGGTGGCACCGGCGAGCTGCTCCAGATGGCGTTCGGCGGCCAGGGCTACGTGCTCGTCCAGCCCAGCGAGTCGGTCGTCGCCGGGGGCCACCAGGAGACCTCGCAGAGCCGCGGCGGCGGCCTGGGCGGCCTGCTCGGCGGCTGAGCCCGCCGGGGCGGGGGGCCGCGCGGGGGGCTGGTCAGGCGGAGACGGCCAGCTCCCCGAGCTCCCGCACGGAGGCGCGCGAGCTCTCCACGACGACGAGCACCTCCACGCCCTCGTCGTCGAGCACCACGATCGCGCGCTCGCCGCACACGCACACGAGCTCGCCGTGGCCGGACGGGCCGCCGTCCTCGAACCAGACGCAGATGTGGGTCATGCCCCGACGGTAGGCACGACCACCGACATCGCTGCGGCGCCACGCCCACGACGGCTCATCCGCGCGCGCCGACGGCCGATGGGGCGTCGGGGACCGGACCGCGAGGAGAGCCGTGGGCAGACGACGCAGCGAGGCCGACCAGCAGGTCGCCGAGCTCCTCCGCACCGCCCGCGACGCGCTCGGGCTCAGCGTCGCGTTCCTGTCCCGTCTGGACGGCACGACGCAGCACCTCGAGGTCGTGGACTCGGCGATCCCGTTCGTCTTCCGTGAGGGCCTCCAGCTCGCGCAGGAGACGTCGTTCTGCCAGGCCATCTTGGACGGCCGGCTCCCCGCCGTCATCCCCGACGTGCGCGACTTCCCCGCGGCGATGGCCCTGCCCGCCGCCCGGTTCCCGCGCCTGCGCAGCTACGTGTCCGTGCCCGTCACGCTCAGCGACGGGACGCTCTACGGGACCTTCTGCGCCACCGGCCTGTCCAGCGACAAGGGACTGACGAAGCGCGACAAGGCGCTGATGGAGGTCCTCGCCTCGGCCGCCGCCGTCGTGCTGGAGCCCGGTGTCCTCGAGTCCGCGCGTGCGGAGGAGATCGAGCGCCGGCTCGCCCCGGTCCTCGACGCGGGCGGCCCGGTCGTCGTCCTGCAGCCGATCGTCGACCTGGCGACCGGTCGGCGCGTCGGCGCTGAGGCGCTGAGCCGCTTCCCGGCCGACTGGGGCAAGGCCCCCGACGTCGTCTTCGCCGAGGCGCACGAGGTCGGCCTCGGCGAGCGGCTCGAGCTCCTCGCGCTGGAGCGCGCGGCGGCCCACCTGGACGCCGTCGGCGGCTACGTCGCGATGAACGTCTCGCCCGGGACGCTCCTCGGTGCGCCGTGCCAGGAGCTCTTCGCGCGGCTGCCCGCCGGCCGCGTCCTCGTCGAGCTCTCGGAGCACGACGCGGTCGAGGACTACGACGCCCTGCGGGCCGCGCTCGCGCCGCTGCGGGCAGCGGGCACCCGGCTCGCGATCGACGACGCCGGTGCCGGGTTCTCCTCGCTGCGCCACATCGTCCTGACGGGCCCGGACGTCATCAAGCTGGACCGCAGCATCGTCGACGGCGTCGCCGGCGACCCCGTGCTGCGCACCCTCGTGGGGGCGCTCGTGGAGTTCGCGCACGGCAGCGGCGCGAGCGTCGTGGCCGAGGGCGTCGAGACCGCCGACGACGCCGCCGCCCTGCGCGCGCTCGCGGTGGACCTGGGCCAGGGGTGGTTCTTCGGCCGGCCGGGACCGCCGGAGGCGCTGGCGCCGGTCGAGGAGCCCGCGACGCTGACGCCGGTCGAGGAGCCGGCGCCGTCCGTGGCGTCGATCGCCCCGTGACCGTGCTGGGCTGACCAGGGTGACCCGGTCGGCCCCGCGGATGACCCGGTGGCGCAGGGGTGCAGAGCCGCCTCCGCAGGCCTACCGTGGTACCGGGTGGTCGCAGGGGCCGCCCAGATCGACCGCAGCCGGGGCTGGCGTCGCGGGAGGTGCCGACGATGGCAGGTGCGCACCAGGAGAAGGTGGTGGCGGGCCTGCGCCGGTACTGGTCGACGCAGCAGCTCACCCCCGACCTGCTCGCCCAGCTCCCGCCGATGCGGCGGGCGGTCGTCCTGGCGACCGCGCCCGAGTCCTTCGCGGCGGCGACCGTCAGCGCGGCGATGGTGCTCCACGCCGAGCGGTGCGGGACCGAGCGCTTCGGGTGGATCGGCGACTCCCGCAGCCTCGTGCTCGCCCACGCGGCCGCCTCGATGACGACGGAGCTCGAGGTCGTGCCGACCCGTGCCGGCCGGGACGAGCTCGCCCTGGTGGCGGGCTGCGACCACCTCGTGGTCGACACGTTCCGCGGGGCCCTGGGCACGGACCGCTGGGTGCAGCGGCACCTGCTCGCCCTGGTCCGCGCCGCGCGGTGCGTCTACGTGCTCGCCCAGGCCGGTCAGGCCCTCGCGGACGCTCCCGCCCTGCGGGCCGAGTTCGGTGCCTACCCCGTGCTGGAGTGCCGGATCCCCGTCCCGGCGACGGTGGCCCGCGGGGTGCGGTGAACCGGGTGCACGAGAGCCCCCGTCCTGCGGACGGGGGCTCGGTCGCTGCGGCTCGACGTCGGCGTCAGAGCCGGACGCGGCGCGGGTTGCTCACCGAGGTGTAGACGGCCTCGTCCTGCTCGGCGCCCTGCTGGGTGGTCTCGTTCTGCATGACCCTCACCCCTCCTCTATTCATCCGACGACTGGTGATCACCCGAGTGTGCGGCACGGGACCGCGTCCGCGCACGTGCAGGACGAAGGTCCCGGGTGTGAGTTCCGCCACGTCGTCCGGGAGGGCGTCGGCGACCGGTCGGCGGAACCAGGTCGTGGGATGCCTTCACGACATCCACACAGCCCGCGGGCAATGCTCACGGTTGCACCACTCAGGTGCGGGGGGTCACCCGCCGATACTGCCGAGGTGACGCCTCACGAGCTCCCGGGGCACGCCGCCGTGCCGTCCGCACCCTCCGCGCCGTCCTCGGCCCCCACGCGGTCCGAGGTGACGTCCGCCCCGCCCCTCGCCCCGGGCCCCGTCACCACGCCGGGGGGTGACCTGCTGCCGGCGCCCAGCGCGCCGGGCGCGCGTGAGCCGGGCGCCCGACGGACCGGCGGGTCCCCG
>NZ_AXCW01000036.1 GCF_000603945.1 Actinotalea ferrariae CF5-4
GTTCGGGCCCCGGCCGACCCGTCGCCAGCTCGTCGTCGCGGCGGCGGTGACCCTCGTCGGGGTGGCCGGGGCGGTGACCACGGGCGTGCTCATCGACCGCGAGCCGGTCGTCACGATGTCCCTGACGGAGGCCCTCGAGACGGTCGCCGCGGGCGACGTCGTCGCGGCCACGGTCCGCGACCGGGCCGCCACCGTGACGCTCGAGCTCGCCGACGGCGACGTCGTCCAGACCCGGTACCCCGCCGCCTACGCGGACGAGCTGACCGAGGCCCTCGTCGAGGCGGAGGTGCCGCTCGAGGCCCAGTCCGGCGCACCCGGGCTGGCGAACGAGGTCACGCGCACGCTCATCCCGCTCCTCGTCCTGCTCGCCGTCGTCGTCTGGGTCGTGCGCAAGGCGGGTCCGGGCGCGATGATGGGCGGCGGCCGGAAGAAGGCGCTCGAGTCGGGTGAGGTGCCGGACGTGACGTTCGCGGACGTCGCCGGTGCGGACGAGGCCGTGGACCAGCTGCGCGAGATGGTGCAGTTCCTGCGCGAGCCGGAGCGGTTCGAGGCGGTCGGCGCCCGTCGCCCGCGCGGCGCCCTGCTCGTCGGGCCGCCCGGCACCGGCAAGACCCTCCTGGCCCGGGCGGTCGCCGGCGAGGCCGAGGTGCCCTTCTTCGCTCTCGCGGGCTCGGACTTCGTCGAGACGTTCGTGGGCGTCGGCGCGCGGCGCGTGCGGGACCTCTTCGCGGAGGCGCGCAAGGCCGACCGCGCGATCGTCTTCATCGACGAGATCGACGCCGTGGGCCGGGCCCGCGGCGGAGCGGGGTCCAACGGGTCCGACGGCGAGCGCGAGAACACGCTGATCTCGCTGCTCAACGAGATGGACGGCTTCGCGGGCTCGGGCGTCGTCGTCCTCGCCGCGACGAACCGCGCCGACATCCTCGACCCGGCCCTCACCCGTCCCGGCCGCCTCGACCGCCAGGTCCAGGTGCCCAACCCGGACCGGCGCGGGCGCACGCTCATCCTCGAGGTGCACACCCGGCACAAGCCCGTCTCGCCCGACGTCGACCTCGTCGGCCTGGCGCGGCAGACGCCCGGCATGTCCGGCGCGGACCTGGCGCAGGTCGTCAACGAGGCGTGCATGGAGGCGGCGCGGCGTGGCCTCGCCGTCGTCGGCGAGGACTGCTTCCAGGCGGCCGTCGCGACGGTCGCGATGGGCCGGGCCCGCACGTCGGCCCTGGTGACCGACTTCGACCGGCGCGTCACGGCCTGGCACGAGGCCGGGCACACCCTCGCCGCCGCCCTGCTGCCCGACGCCGACGACCCCGTCTCCGTGACGATCGTCCCCCGGGGTCCGGCGGGCGGTGTCACCTGGATGAGCGGCAACGACGACGTCTTCCTGCCGCGCCGCAAGGCGCTCGCCCAGCTCGTCGTCGCGATGGCCGGGCGTGCCGCGGAGGAGCGGCTCATGGACGGCGAGTACACCCAGGGCGCCATGGGCGACCTCCAGCACGCCACCGGTCTGGCGACCTCGATGGTCACCAAGTACGGGATGACGGGCTTCGGGTACGCGCAGCTCGACGACGAGACCCTGCGGGTCGGCGGCGCCGTCGCCGCGCAGGCGCACGCGGAGGTCGACCGCCTGCTGCGCGAGGCGCACGACGAGGCGACCCTGCTCGTCGCGCGGCACGCGGCGATGCTCGACGCGCTGGCGGAGGCGCTGCTGGCCGAGGAGACCCTCAGCGGTGGCCGGGTCCGGCAGATCCTCGCCGCCCACGGCGGCGCGGCGGCCTGACCGCGCCGCTGATGGCGCCCGTTGACCGCGCCGCCGGAGTGCCGCGTCCTTCGCGCGGTGTGCTGGTGGCCGGACCGTGGCGAGTTCGCCGCGTCCGGCGCGGGTGAGTCGCCACGATCCCTTTCCTCCCGGCCCCGGCCCGCCCCTGGAGTCGCGGCGGGGCCGCCGGGGGCCGGGAATCAGCCCAGCGCGACGTCGACCACCAGGGCGCGGTGGTCGGACAGCCCCAGGTCGACGCTGCGGGCCGGCCCGGTCGCGCGCACGGGGCCGTGCCCGAGGACGTGGTCGAGCTGCTCGGTGGGCGACTCCGCCGGGAACGTCGCGCCCACGGCGAGCGAGGTCCAGTGGGTCAGCCGCTCGGGGTGCGGCGGGTGCATGTTGAGGTCGCCGAGCAGGACGGCGGCGCCCCCGTCCGGGCCGACGGCGTCGCGCGCGAGCCGGACGAGCTGGCGGTCGTTCCACGACGGGATGAAGGTCAGGTGGGTGCTCACCACGGTGAGCAGACCCTGGGGCGTGCTCACGTCGGCGACCAGGGCCGCCCGCGGCTCGTCCGTCACGAGCACCGGGTTGGTGTGCCCCGGGAACCGGACGGGGACGGGCCGGTCCAGGAGCGGCAGGCGCACCGTCCGCCAGCGCAGCACGGGGAAGCGGCTCAGGAGCGCGATGCCGTAGCGACCGCCGGCGGGCTCGTCGACCCCGGTGGCGGCCGTCCACACCCCGGGCGTCCCGGTGAGGGTGGCGGTGAACCGGTGGTCGACGGCGCCCATGGCCCGGGCGGCGACGGCGGTGAGGTCCGCGTGGTGCGACCGGGGCTGGTCGTCGTCGACCTCCTGCAGCGCCAGCACGTCCGCGTCGAGGCGACGGACCGCGGCGGCGTAGCGGTCCAGGTCGACGGTGTCGTCGCCCGGGGACCGCCCGTGCAGGATGTTGAAGGTCGCGAGCCGCATCGCGTCGATCCTCCCGCTCGACCTGCGCGTGCGCACGCGGTCGTGTAGACCGAGGACATGTCGACGATGTCCGTCTCCCACCACGGCCGGCAGGAGCTGCACGACGGTCTGCGCATGGCCGCCGTCGCGCTCGGTGACGCCGGGATCCCGTACGCGCTGTGCGGGGGGTACGCCGCGTGGGCGCGCGGGGCGCCGGAGCCGCAGCACGACGCCGACTTCGTGATCCTGGAGAAGGACGCCGACACGGCGCGGGAGGCGTGCGCGGCCGCGGGGCTCGACGTGCGGGACCCGGCGGAGAACTGGCTGTTCAAGGCCTACCACCACGACGCGCTCGTCGACGTCCTCTTCCGGATGTGTGGCGAGCCCGTCGACCCGGCGATCTTCGATCGCGCGGACACCATCGAGGTGCTGGCCGTGCGCATGCCGGTCCTCAGCGCGACCGACGTCCTGGCCGGCCAGCTGCGGGTGCTCGGCGAGCACTTCTGCGACTTCGCGCGGCTCCTGCCGAACGCGCGGGCGCTGCGGGAGCAGATCGACTGGCCCGAGGTGGAGCGGGTCGTGGGGGACAACCCGTACGCGCGGGCGTTCCTCTACCTCGTCGCCGAGCTCGGCGTCATCGGGTCCCGCTCGGCGGCGTAGACGCAGGCGCAGGCGCGGGCGTAGGCGGCCAGGGACTGCCGGAGCGGCGGGGGAGCGCCCGCCTCAGTCGTCCAGGAGCGGGAAGCTGTCGATGTAGACCCGGACCTTCGGGCGGGCCTGCCACTCGGGGTCGTCCTGGCGCGCGCGGCTGATCTCGACGTAACGGTCCAGCGTGGCCGTCAGCGCGGCGTTGAGGGCGGCCATCTCGGTGCCGTGCAGGCGCAGCGTCGCCTCGCTGATCAGCGTCTCCCGCCACTCCTCGGGGAGCTGGTCGCCCGTGACCAGGCGGCGCAGCGCGGAGGCCCGGTCCTCCACCAAGCGGTCGAGCAGGAAGCGCATCGCCGGCTCGGTCGTCGGGTCGTCCAGCATCTGCGGCCCGTACTGGATGGACCGTGGCCTCCACCACCGTTCGCGCCCTGTGCCCCGACCCTCGTCCTCCTCGACGAGGCCGTGCTTCTCGAGCTGGCGCAGGTGGTAGCTCGTCTGACCCGTGCTCTCGCCCAGCGCCACGGCGAGCGTGGTGGCGGTCGCGGGACCGTGGTCGTTGAGGTGCCGGATCATCCGCACCCGCAGGGGGTGTGCGTAGGCCTTCAGCGCCTCGGGCCCGATGGTGCCGGGCCCCCCGGTCGACGGCGTCTCCGACCCCCCGGCGGACGGCGTCGTCGCGTGCCCCTTGTGCTCGGCATTCATGCAGAGATACCTTTGCAGAGTTGTCTTTGCAAACAGGTCTTGGTGTCACGAGCGTACCGGGAGCGGACATGAGCAGTGGGACGGCTACGACCAGCGGGGTCGTGACACCCGGGGCGACCTCGGCCGAGCGTGCCGACGGTGGAGCAGGGTGCCGCGTCGACGAGACGGCCGACGACGGCGCAGCGGGCCAGGTCGACGAGCCCACGAAGCAGCCCGCCGACGACGACTCGAGCACGTCCCTGGGGCGGCGCTTCCACCACCTCCTCGGGGCGACGGCGCTGTCGAACCTCTCGGACGGCATCCTCCAGGTCGGCATCCCGCTCCTGGCGCTCACCCTCACCAGCTCGCCCCTGCAGCTGTCGCTCGTCGCCGCCGCCGCCGGGCTGCCCTGGCTCCTGCTCGGGCTGCACGTCGGGGTGCTCGTGGACCGGTACGACCGCGCGCGACTGCTCGGCCTCGCCACCGCGACGCGGGTGCTGGTCCTGGTGGCGGCCACCGTGGGCGCCGCGACGGGTGCGCTCGGCCTGCCGCTCCTGGTCGCGCTCGTCCTCGCGTTCGGCATCGCCGAGGTCGTCGCCGACTCGGCCGCCGGTGCGCTCGTCCCTGCCGTGGTGCGAACCGCGCAGCTGCACGCCGCCAACTCGCGGCTCATGGGCGCTCAGCAGCTGGCGAACGCGTTCCTCGGGGGGCCGGCCGCGGGAGTGCTCGTCGCCCTCGGCGCGGGGTGGTTGTTCGGTGTCCCGGCCGCGCTCTGCACGGCGACACTCCTCCTCGTCGTGCGCGGGCTGCTGGACAGGGGAGAGCGCCCGATCGGCTCGGGCCCGCGGTCCGGCACCGGCGCGGCTCTCTCAGGCCCGGCGTCCTCCGGCCGGGCTCCCTCGGGCCCGGAGCCGGCTCGGTCCACCGTCCGCTCCGAGATCCGTGAGGGTCTGCAGTTCCTGCTCCGTCACCGGGTCGTCCGACCGCTCCTCCTGGGGGCCACCGTCCTGAACTTCGCCAGCGCGGGCTACTTCGCCGTCTTCCCGCTGTGGGTCGTCGGCCCGGACTCGGCGGTGGGCCTGCGGGCGGAGCTCTTCGGCCTCCTCACCGCCGCGCTCGCCGTCGGGGCGATCGCGGGCGCCGTCCTCAGCGACCGGCTGGGACGCCGCCTCCGGGAGATGCCCGTGGTGCGGGTCTGCTGGGCCGCCCAGGCCGGGCTGCTCGCGGTGCCCGTCCTCGTGCCACGGGTCGAGGCGCTGGTGGTGACGGCCCTGCTCCTGGGGCTGACGAACATGGTCGGCAACGTGGTGACGCGCTCCATGCGGCAGCGGATGATCCCGGGCCACCTCCTGGGCCGGGTGGGCGGCGCCGCGAGCGTCCTGGGGTACGGCTCGATGCCGCTGGGCGCTCTGATCGGCGGCGTCGTCGGCGAGGCCCTCGGGCTCCCGGCGGTACTCCTCGGCGCGGCCGTGCTCTCCTTCGCGGCGGCGGCACGGGTCGCGGTCGTCGTCCCGCAGAGCCGGGTCGTCGAGGCGGATGCGGCGGCGCAGGGCGCCACGGCGTGACCGCTCAGGGCGCCACGCCGTGACGGTGCGGGCCCGGGTGCGCCGGATGACGGCGTGAGGCAGGTGCGGCGTCAGGCAGGCGCGGCGTGAGGAAGCGCGGCGTCGAGCTTGCGGTCAGACCATCGTGACGAGGCGCGCCGTCGTGCCGTGCGCACCCGTGTGCAGCAGGAACCGGTCGGCGAGCCGCCGGGCCATCCAGAGGCCGCGACCCCGCTCGGAGTCGGCCGTGGGGCGTCGGCTGCCGATCCCCGGATCGGCGATGTACCCGCTGTCGGAGACCTCCACGACGACCGAGCCGTGGTCGTGCCACGTACGCAGGGAGCCGCGTCCGCCGCCGTGGTCCACGGAGTTCGCGGCGAGCTCGCTCGCCGCCAGCACGAGGTCGTCGGTGCGGTCCGGGTTGAGCCCAGCGCGCTGGGCGCAGGTGCGCACCGTCCGCCGCACGGCGGCGAGGTCTCCTCGTTCGAACGTCATGGCGTCCCCTGGTCGGCGGCCGGGCGGCACGACGCCGGCGGTCGGGGCTGGCGGCCCGTCGAGCCGCCGTCCCGGCTCCATGGTGGCTCAGGCCTCCCCGCAGCGCTCGTCGAGCGGGTGCTGCGCTCAGGTGTCCTCGGGTGTCCTCAGGCGTCCTGGGGGTGCTGCGCGCGGGTGGCGAGGTCGCCGGGCGGCCGCGGCGTCGGCACGCCCAGGTCGACCGTCCGGGGGACCCCGTCCGCCGACGGCGCTTGTCCGCGTACAGCTCCGCGTCGGCCCGGGCCAGCAGCGCGTCGAGGTCCTCGCCCGGCGTCAGCGTCGCCGTCCCGCACGACCAGGCGGACGGGGTCCGTGCCGCCCGGAGCCGCTCCACCAGCGCGGCCGCGGTCACGGCGTCCGCCGAGGTGAGCAGGAGGGCGAACTCGTCGCCGCCCGTCCGGCCGAGGACGTCCTCGCGCCGGATGGCCCGGCCCCACGCGTCGACCGTCCCGGCGAGCACCGCGTCCCCGGCGGCGTGGCCCCGGGTGTCGTTGACGGCCTTGAAGTCGTCCAGGTCGAGCACGACGACGGAGAGCGGGCGGGCGGTGCGCGCGGCTGCCCGGACCGCCCGGTCCGCCGCCTCGAGGAACGCGCCGCGGGTCAGGACACCCGTCAGGGCGTCGTGCGTGGCGAGGGTCCGGAACTCCGCGATGACCCCGCGCAGCACGATCGACACCGCGCACACCAGCGCCATGAGGAACGCCCACGTGTGCACGGGCGAGGGGACCTGCGCCGCGCCCAGCGACACGGCCAGCGTCACGCCGATGAGCGTGAGGTGCGCACCCAGGCCGCGGCGCGTGTGGACGATCGCGCTGTAGGCGCCGACCCACAGGAAGGCGGCCGCCGTGAGCTGCGCCCCGGCGAGCGTCGCCGCCGCGGCCACGCACCACCCGACGAGGCCCGTGGCGAGGGCGACGACGGCGTGGACGGCCAGCGCGGTGGTCCGCTCGGCGAGCCGGTGCAGGACGGCCCCGAGGACCACCCCGACGGCCCCGACCAGGAAGAGCAGGCCGCGGGGCGCCGTCGGGCTGAACGGGACCACGGCCAGGCCCCAGGTGACGAGCCCGGCGACCAGGCAGGAGCGCGCGAGGATGCGCACCTCGGCGACGCGGCTGGGGGTGACGACGAACGCCCAGGGCCGTGCCATCGTCCCGCCCTCTCCTCGACCGCTCCGACCGCCCTGCGGGCGTCGCGGTGACTCCTCGGCGGCACCGGCCGCCGCCCACGATGGTACGCGCGACCGGGACCACGGACCCCTGCCGTCCGCGGCCGTCGAGGAGCACCATGGAGCTGTCCGACCCGATGGGGCGAGCCACGGAGGAGGCGGCGATGAAGGCGTCAGTGGGAGACCGTTTGGTCCAGGCGTCGAGCATGGTGGACGGCGCGGTCAGGGACGGCAGGGTGGTCGAGGTGCGGCACGCCGACGGCTCGCCGCCCTACGTCGTCGAGTGGGCGGACACGGGGGAGCGGACGCTCGTGTTCCCCGGTCCCGACGTGCACGTCGAGCACGCGGGCGAGGGGGAGCGCTCGGCCCCCGCCCGAGGCTCCGACGTCGCGTCCACGTGGCGGGTGCAGGTCACCGTCACGCACGAGGGCCGCGAGACGCTCGCGCAGGCGACGCTCGTGAGCGGTGCGGAGCACGTGGGTGCGGTGGGACGCGCCCGCCGGGACCCGGGCGACGAGCCCGTGCCGGTGATCGGCGACGAGGTGGCCGTCGCCCGGGCGCTGCGGCACCTGGCCGACCGGCTCACGGACGTCGCGGAGGAGGAGATCGTGGCGCGCACGGGTGTCCCCGCCCGCGTGCACGCCTGAGCGTCGCCGGTGGCCGCGCTGCCGGGTCGACCGGCCCCGCGGCCGCCGGCTCAGCTCGTGAGCTCCTGGCCCGTCCGGTCCGCGGCGCTGACGGGCAGGGAGTCCGCGAAGGCCTCGTCGCGCGCGGCCACGTTCCGCGCGAGGGAGAGGTGCCCCCCGAGGAAGCCGCTGAACCCGGCGGCGGCACCGCCGAGCAGACCGAGCGCCACCCCGCGGCCGTGGTGCCCCCGGCCGCGCGCGACCCACGAGGCGCCGAACAGCAGCAGCCCGAGGCTGTTGCCGGCGGCGTGGACGACGCCGACCCGCTGGTCCCGTCGGCCGACGTGCTGCCAGTCCGCGAGCCCGCTCACGGCGGTGGGGACCGCCGCGAGGATGCCCACGCCGACGAGGCGGCGCGCGGCGGGCCGCGACTGCCGTCCGCCCACGAGGTCCAGCGTGAGCGCCGACACCCAGGCGCCGATGGGCAGGTCGGTGAGGATCGGGTGCAGGGAGTGCCCCATGACCCGCCCGAGGAGGGCGTCGCGCACCGGGCGCCGGGCGACGAGCGCGTCGGCCGCGGGCCGCAGGGCGTCGACGGCCGGGTCGAGCCGGCCATCCTCCTCCAGGCGCAGCGCGAGCCCGACGAGTGCGGGCTGGTCCGTGCGGAACCGGCTGCGGGCCTGCTCGAAGGCGTCGTCGGCGGGGGGCGGGAGGGTCGTCATGGCGGTCTCCGGACTCGAGGCGGTGGGACCTGGTCGAGTCTCCTGCGCCCGGGCGCGGCCTGCCCGTCGAGAGAACGGGACGTGGGGCGGGGCGGGGGCGGGCGGCGGGACGAGGGCGCCCGTGGCCCGCGAGGCGTCGACCGCGTCGGACCCGACCCGTAGGTTCGGGCCATGACCACCACGGGACCCCGACCGCCCGCACCCCCGCTGCTGCTCCTGGACACGGCGTCGCTGTACTTCCGGGCGTTCTTCGGCGTCCCGGACTCGGTGAAGGCCCCGGACGGGACGCCGGTCAACGCGGTGCGCGGGCTCCTGGACATGATCGCCACGCTGGTGTCGACCCGTCGCCCGGCGGGGCTCGTCGCGTGCTGGGACGACGACTGGCGCCCCGAGTTCCGCGTCCGCGCGATCCCGACGTACAAGGAGCACCGGCTCGCGGCCGACGGCGCCGAGGAGGTGCCCGAGGCGCTCACGGCGCAGATCCCGGTCATCGTCGAGGTGCTCGAGGCGTTCGGGATCGCCCGCGTGGGAGCACCGGGGTTCGAGGCCGACGACGTCATCGGGACCCTCACGGCCCGGGAGACGGCCAGGCCCGACGACGAGCGGCGCCCGGTCGAGGTCGTCACCGGCGACCGGGACCTGTTCCAGCTCGTCGACGACGCCGCCCCCGTGCGCGTCCTCTACACCGCCCGCGGGATCAGGGACCTCGACGTCGTGAACCAGGCGCGCCTCGCGGAGCGGTACGACGTCGGCGACGGGGCCGCGTACGCCGACCTCGCGACGCTGCGCGGGGACAGCAGCGACGGCCTGCCCGGGGTCGCCGGCATCGGCGAGAAGACGGCGGCCGCGCTCCTGCACCGGTACGGCACGCTCGGCGGCGTCCTCCGCGCGCTGGAGGAGGGGGACCCGGGCCTCACGCCCGCCCAACGGCGCCGTCTGACCGAGGGCCTGGACTACCTCGCCGTCGCACCGGCCGTCGTCCGCGTCGCCCGGGACGCGCCCGTCGCGGCGGCCGACGACGCCCTGCCGACCACGCCCGCCGACCACGAGCGCCTCGTGGCGCTCGCGCAGCAGTGGGGACTGACCTCGAGCGTCACCCGGCTCGTCGAGGCGCTCACCACGCGCTGAGAGCGCGCGAGCCCTGTCCGCGGTCGCTCGACCCCGCTCCTCAGGCTGCGCGCGCCCCGCTCCTCAGCGGCTGCGCGCGCCCAGCTCCCGGCCCCACGCGCGGGCGGCGTCGAGCTCGCCGTCGACGAGCCCGTCCGCCTTGCCGTGGACCTTGAACGAGTGCGGCGGCAGGACCTCGCGCGCACCGATCGCCCGGAGCCGCTTGGCCGCGGCGCGCGCGGCGGACCCGGGTAGGGCCGGCTTGGCGACCTTGGTGTCGAACGTCGCCACGGGCATCCGCCCGGGCAGGCGCAGCCGGTCGATCCACTCGCGCACGCCGGTCCGCTCGGAGATCACGTGCCCGCCGGGGACCTCCTTCGCGGCGTCGGCGCGCGTGGTGTCGCGGCTCATCGAGAACGCGTGCGTCGGCCCGCCGACGACGAGCAGGGTCACGTCCTCGGGCAGGCCGTGGTCCGCCCGCTCCGCGTCGAGCTCGCCGACCTCGACCACCCGCGCCGGGACGTCGACCTCGGCCAGACCGGCGCCGACGGCCTCGGCGATCGCCCGGGTGCTGCCGAACATGGACTCGTAGACGACCAGAGCAGTCATGCGTCCACGCTCCTCGCGCACGTGGTCAGCGGGAAGGGTCGGACGTCCCGGACGTGGCGGACGCCCCGGGCGTCGCGTGGGACCGGGCCGACCCGGCCGGGCGCCTCCCCTCCCCGGGCACCGCGGGGCCGCTGCTGCTCGGACGCCCGCTGCTCGCAGGACCGCTGCCGTTCGGAGGACCGCTGCCTGCGGGTGGCCCGCCCGGCGCACGGTGGTGGTGACGCCGGGCGGCGGTGTGCATCGAGGCGTCGAACTGCGCGGCCGTCCCCCGCTCCTCGTCCTTGGCGTGGTACATCGCGGTGTCGGCGTCCCGGAGGATCTCCTCCGGGTCGAGCACGGACGTCTGGGAGGTCGCGATCCCGACGCTCGCCGTGACGGCGACCTCGTGCTCGCCGATCCGCACGGGTGCGGCGACGGCCTCCTGGATGCGCGCGACGACGTCGGCGACGTGGGCGGCCGGCAGACCGGTCAGCAGGAGGGCGAACTCGTCCCCGCCCAGGCGCGCCGCGGTGTCGACGTTGCGGACGGCGGTCCGCAGGCGCTCGCCGATCACCTTGAGCAGGCGGTCGCCGACGAGGTGGCCGAGGGAGTCGTTGACGGGCTTGAACCCGTCGAGGTCCATGAAGACGACGGCGAAGAACCGCGTCGCGTCCCGCTGGGCCTCGGTCACGGCCGTGCTCAGGCGGTCCTGGAACAGCCGGCGGTTGGGCAGGCCGGTCAGCGGGTCGTAGAGGGCGCCCCGGCGGAGCTGCTCCTCGAGCACCTTGCGCGGGTGGATGTCCGAGAGCGAGCCCACGAGCCGGTGCACGGCGCCGTGCTCGCCCGCGACACCCATCCCGCGCGCGAGCACCCACCGGTGGGAGCCGTCGGCGGAACGGGCGCGGTACTCGACCTCGACGGCGCGGTCCGCCTCGCCGCGGGCCTCCCCCAGTGCGACGAGGACGGCCGCGAGGTCGTCGGCGTGGATCGCCGACGTCCACGTCTCGATCGTCAGCATGGCGTCGGGAGGGAGCCCGAGGAGCGTGCGGCACCGGTCCGAGACGTAGATGCCGCCGGTCTCCAGGTCCCACTCCCAGAGGCCGTCGTTGGAGGCGGCCGCCGCGTAGGCGTAGCGCTCCTCGCTGGCCCGCACGGCCCGCTCGAGCGCCTCGCCGTCGAACGCGGCGCACAGCAGCTGGGCCCAGTGCAGGTACGTGTCGCGCGCGGAGGTGGTGTCCACGGCGCCGACGACGGCGAGCAGGCCCCAGTCGCGCTCGCGGGTCCGGACGGGTACGACGAAGCACGCCTCGCGCGCCGCGGGGTCGGCGAGCACCGTGAGGGCTCGCGGCGGGAAGTGGCCGACGTCGAGGTCGCGGGGCAGCTCGGGCAGGGCGGCGTCCGGGTCGTAGGTGCCGACGAGCTCGAGGCGCCGCTCGGCAGGACCGTCGGTCCACAGGGCCAGGACGCCGGCGCGCACGTGCGTGCCGGCGAGCCAGTGCAGCGTCCGGGGGTCGGGGCCGGTCGAGTCCAGGAGGGCGGCGGAGAGCCGGAACTGCTCGGTCAGGAGCCGCTCCTGGGACTGGGAGCGTCGCAGGTAGGCCTCGGCCTGGACCTGCCACAGCGCGGCGACGACGGTCTGCGCGGCGATCGGCTCCGCATCCTCGGCGGTCGCGGTCCGGCCGGCCGTGCGCCAGGCGGCGCGGCCGACGTGCTCGATGAGCGTGTTGGCCACGCGGTGGAGGACGTCCGGCTGCTGACGCAGCAGACGCAGCGCCCCGACGAGCTCGCGCACCTCTGCGGTCGTGGGCGGCTCGGTCCCGTCGACGAGCCCGACGGCGGCCTCCACGATGCGCCGCGCCGCCGGGGGGGAGGGCGCCGGACCGGCCGGCCCGACGTGGACCGCGGCCGGCGTGACGTGGACCGCGGTGGGGCCGACCTGGACCGCGGACGGGCTGGTGTGCCGGGCTGCCGCCGCATCATCGCGGTCCTCGGTGAGCAGGAGCTCGGTGAGCTCGCTGCGCACCATCGCGGCCGAGACGAGGCGGGTGCCGGCGGCGTCGCGGGGCGGCTGCGTGGCGGTCGCGGGCGGGGCGAGCGGGCCGTCCGAGCACCCGCACGACTGGCGTGCGGCGATCAGGACGGGTTCCGGCGTGCCGGGTGCGGTCGTGGCGTCAGGGGCGCCGCGGACGGCCGAGATGACCAGGCGTCCGGCGAGGGCGCCGACCCGGTCGAACCGCTGGCTCACCGACGACAGCGTCGGGGTGCTGAAGGCACCGGCCTCGATGTTGTCGAACCCGACGACGGCGAGGTCGCCCGGCACGTCGATGCCGTTCGCGGCGAGCCCGTCGAACAGCCCGAGCGCGTTGCGGTCGGTGGCGACCATGAGCGCCGTCGGGCGCCGGAGCGAGCGGGCGAGGAGCTGGGCGGCCGCGATGCCGCCGGTCTCGGCGTTGTCCGGGGCCTCGAAGAGCGTGTCGTGGTCCCGGGGCAGGCCGTGCTCGACGAGGGCGTCGCGGAAGGCCGCGTAGCGCTCGAGGATGTCGGTCTGCACGAGGTTCCCCACGAAGCCGAGGCGCGTGTGCCCGTGGGCGACGAGGTGGGCGACCGCGGCCGCCGTCCCCCCGCGGTTGTCCGGCAGCGCGATCGGCGCCTCGAAGCCGTCCACCCGGCTGCTCGCCAGCACCACGGGGACGCCGTGGTCGCGCAGCGCCGCCAGGTGGGGACCACCCGCCGCGAGGGAGACGGCGACGGCGCCGTCGACCTCGTCCCACGCGACCGGGAGGTCGAAGCCGGGGGTGTGGACGACGGCGTCGGCCACGTCGCCCGGGTCGAGGGTCTGGACGACGACGACGCGGCCGTCGACCCGGGCGACCTCCCGCGTCAGTCCGGCGAGGAGCTCGCCGAAGTAGAAGCCGCTCGTGCTGCGCGCGAAGGCGAGGATCGTCGGCGCAGCAGGCACGTCGGTGGACCTCCGGTCGTCATCGAGGGCAGTCACGGTCTCATCGGCGAAGAGCGGGTATCCGTGAGGCGGACGGCACCGGCGACGAGGGTCCCGACGCTACTGGAGACGGCCCGTGACCTGCAAGAATATCGATCAAGGACCTCGTGGCCGGGCGGAGCACCGTCCCTGCGCTCGCCCTCACCCGCCCACGGGGGCGCGGCGCGCCCGGTCCGGGCCACAATGTCCCGTGACCTCGACGCCGAGCCCTGCCCCCGCCCCCGCCCGCCGTCTGCCCGTCCGGTCCGCCCTGGCCCGCGGCCTCCTGCGCGCGGCGCGGTGGAAGAAGGTCGGGACGGCGGCCCGCACCGGCATCTTCATCGGCGCGCCCCACACGTCGAACTGGGACTGGGTGGTCAGCCTGCTCGTGCTCTGGGCCGACCACGTCAGCCCCCGGATCCTCATCAAGCGCGAGCTCTTCTGGTGGCCGCTCGGGTCGGTCCTGCGGGCGCTCGGCGGGATCCCGACCGACCGCGGCGCCGGGGGCGGCGGGCTGGTGAAGCGCCTCGTGGAGCAGGCGCGCTCCGAGGACGAGTTCGTCCTCGTCATCGCCGTGGACGGGACGCGCGCCAAGACCGACCACTGGAAGTCGGGGTTCTACCGCATCGCGCGGGCGACGGGCCTGCCGATCACACTGGGATTCGTGGACGGCCCGACCCGCACGGCGGGGCTCGGACCGACCATGCACCTCACTGGTGACGTCCGGGCGGACATGGACGTCATCCGCGCCTTCTACGCCGACAAGCACGGCGTGCACCCGGGCCGCGGCAGCACCCCGCGCCTCCGCGAGGAGGACGCGCCGACCAGCAAGGATGCGCCGACCAGCGAGGCCTGACCGGTCGGCCCACCCGGGCCGGCCGGCCCTGTCAGCCCACCCCGGTCAGCTCGGGACGAGCACGACGAGGGGCGGCGTCGTCGGCTGCGCGCTGCCGCCCGCGGGCTCGACGGACAGCGCGACCCCGTCGCCGGCGCGGTAGTCCTCGAGGAGCTCGGCGGCGCCGTCGTTCCGGTCGAGGAACCCGGCCGGGACCGGGACGCCGTCGCGCATGGCCCACACCTGGTAGACGCGGTCGTCCTCGAGCGCGGGCAGCCCGTCGACGACGACGGCGCCGCGCGACGCGGTCAGGACCACCACGGCCTCGCCGCCGCCCGTGACCGGGCTGCTGAGGACGGTAGCCCCGGGCTCGGCGAGGAGGTCGGTGAGGAGGTCGGTGCGCGCCTCGGCCCGGACGGCGCGGTCGTGCTGCTGCCACGCGACGACCCCGGGCACCGCGACCGCCACCACGGCGGCGGCCGCGGCCGCCAGGCCCCAGCCGACGACCCTGGGCGGCCGCCGACGCAGCGGGACGACATCACCACCGGCGCTGGTCGGTGTGCTGGGGACATCGCCGGTCGGTGCGCTGGGCACGGTGCCGGACGCCGGGACGCCGGGTGCCGCATCCCGAAGCGACCGAACCGGCGGGGTGGCGGTGAGCTGCGCCGTGGACGTCCCCTGCGGGGTCGGCGTGACCTGGGGGGTGCGCGCCACCTGCTCGAGCACCGTCGCCCGCAGCGCGGCGGGCGGCGCGGCCGCGTCCGCCTCCGCGATCGCGGCGACGACGGCGTGCAGGCCGGCGAGCTCGGCGGCGGCCTCGGGGTTCCGGGCGACGAGGTCCTCGACCGCGCGGCGCTCGTCGTCGTCGACGGCGTCGATCGCGTAGGCGGCGAGCAGGGCCCGGGCGTCGTCGTCGGTCATGCCGCCACCCCCAGGCAGTCGCGGAGACGGATGAGGCCGTCCCGGATGCGGGTCTTCACGGTGGGCAGGGCTGCCCCGAGCTCGTCGGCGACCTCACGGTAGGTGCGGCCGCCGTAGTAGGCGAGCACGACGGCGGCGCGCTGGGTGTCGGTGAGGCTGCCGAGGCAGCCCCGCACGCGGGTACGTTCCATGGAGTCCTCGACCTCCTCTGCGACCGAGTCGAACGGGATGTGGTTGTCGGCGTCCGCGACGCGCTGGTCGCGGTCGCGCTGGGCCTGGACGGCGCGGACGCGGTCGACCGCGCGTCGGTGGGCAAGGGTCAGGACGAACGTGCGGGCCGATCCGCGCTCGGGGTCGAACCGCGGCGCGGTGCGCCACACCTCGAGCATGACCTCCTGCATGACCTCCGCCGCGAGGTCCGGGTCCCGCAGGACCGCGCGGGCCGTGCCGTGGACGGCGGGGGAGAGCAGGTCGTACAGCTGGGCGAAGGCCTCCTGGTCACCGGCCGCCGAGGCTGTGAGCAGGGCGTTCGCATCGGGAGAGTCGCCGCGCGGACGGGGGGAGAAGGAGGGGGCCGGGGCGGCGTCGTCGTCGCGGGCGGCCGAGGTCACCCGCTCAGTCTGCACCACCGTCATCGGTTCTCCGTCGAGCGATCAGGAGCGGACCCGGTCCGGCGTCCGCCCGGCGTGGGCCCCCGGCGACCCGTCCGGCGGTGTGCACCGCCGGACGGGTCGGGGTGACCGTGTCAGCACGATCGTTCCGCGCCGGTCACCCGTCGTGGGCCGGGGACGTCACTCGGACGCGCCCTCGACGAGCGCCGCGTCGAGGGAGTCGATCGCGCCGCCCAGGGTCTCGACGTGCATGGCCAGGCCGTCGGCGACGGCGTCGGCGGGCAGCTCGCCACCGCTGACCTCCTCGAAGAACGCGCCGGCCGAGGCGCGGTACGCGTCGAGGTTGCTCAGGGCCTCCTGCTTGCCCTGCTCGTCGTCACCGGCCGCGGCGACCGCGTAGTCGACGAAGTCGCCGATGTGCGCGCGCCACAGCTCGAGGAACTCGGCGCCCTTCTCCTCGCCCGCCAGCGACGTGACGGCCTCGGACAGGGCGACGCTGTTCTCGTCCAGCACCCCGGCCGCAGCCGTGAAGGCCTCGGACTCCGGGCCGCCCTCGGCGGTGTAGGCCGTGAAGACGGCGATGCTCGCGAGGTAGACGTGCTCCTGCAGGAGGTTCGTCAGGCCGGTGCGGAGGGTCGAGGCGTCGTCGGCGGGGTCGCCCTCGAGCTCGAGGGCGGTGTCGAAGCCACCCGCGATCGTGGTGGCGGACTCGCTGACGTGCGCCGCCGCCTCCTGGAGCTCCGCGTACGCGGACGGGTCACCGGCCGCGAGGGCGTCGATCGCCTCGGTCAGCGTGGTGACGTGCATGGACAGGGAGCCGGCGATCGCGTCGGCCGGGAGGGCGCCGTTGCTGATCTGCTCGAAGAAGCCACCGGCCGTCTGGGTGTAGGCGGCGAGGTCGGACAGGGCCTGGTCCACGCCGGCCTGGTCGTTGCCGGCGCGGGCGACGGCGTAGTCGACGAAGTCGGCGATGTGGGCGCGCCACACCTCCAGGAACGTCGCGGCGTTCTCCTCGCCCGCGAGCGAGCCGATCGCCTCGGAGAGGTCGACGGAGTTGCCGTCGAGGGCGGCGGCCGCGGCCTCGAACTCGCCCGAGTCGGGACCGGCCTGGTAGGCGGTGGCGACGGCGATGCCCGCCAGGTAGACGTGCTCCTGGAGGAGCGCGGTCAGGCCGGCGCGCAGGTCGGCGGCGGGGGAGTCGACCTCGCCCGCGGTGCCCGTCGCGGCCGCGAGGCCGGTGGCCAGCGTGAGCGCGGTCTGCGGCATGTGGGCCGCCGCGGTGCGGGCGTCCACGAACGGGTCGCCGGTGCCCATCGGCATGAGGGAGGACAGCATCTCCTCGGTCTCCTCGGCGGTGGGCTCCTCGGTCTGCTCCATCGCGTCCTCGGCGGCGGCCGGCGCCTCCTCGGTGGTGCCGGCGGCGCAGGACGTCAGCGCGAGGGCGGCCGTGACGGCGGCGGCGACCGCGGCCGTGCGGGTGCGGGTCGTGCGAGTGGTGCGCATGAGAGAACTCCTCGGTCGAGCGGATGATTCGGGGGAGGTTCGGAGCCCGGGCGCAGGTGGATGGGTCCGGTTCTGCCGGGTCTCTCGCGGTGCCGCGAGAGCGGTCGGTCGCGCTGCGCCGACGGCCTTTCCTGAGGCCGCGCGCCGGCCCGCTGCTGCGACCATCGCGTCGGGCGACGTACCGTCGTCGTGACGACAGGAGGTCGACATGGCGTACGAGGTCACCAGGCCCGAGGAGGAGTGGCGGCGCGAGCTGTCCCCGGAGGAGTTCAACGTGCTGCGCCAGGCGGGCACGGAGCGGCCGTGGACGGGCGAGCTGCTCGGGGAGAAGCGGCAGGGCACGTACGCGTGCCGCGCGTGCGGGCAGGTGCTGTTCACCGCGGAGACGAAGTTCGACTCCCACTGCGGGTGGCCGAGCTTCTACCAGCCCAAGGCGGGGGACGCGGTCGAGCTGATCGAGGACCGCAGCCTGGGCATGGTCCGGACCGAGGTGCGGTGCGCCCGGTGCGGCTCCCACCTCGGCCACGTCTTCGACGACGCCCCGCAGACGCCGACGGGGGACCGGTACTGCATGAACTCGGTGTCGCTGACGTTCCAGCCCGAGGCCGGCTCGGCCTGATGGTGGGGCGTCCCTGATGTCCGACGGCCCACGTCGTCCGCGACGTCCTGCGATGCTCGACCCGCGTCAGGCGGACGAGATCCCCGGCGACGTCGACCCGGCGCTGCGTCAGGAGGTCGCCCACACCACGGCGAACGTGATCGTCCAGCAGGGGCGCGCGGCCGAGGACCCCGACCTGGTGGACCGCCTCGTACGGCTGGTCGAGACCGAGGGCCTGGACACCGTCGCGGCGATGTGGGCGGACAGCGCGCCGAACACACTGCCGGGTGCGCTCTGGCGGCTGTACGTGCTGCGCAGCTGGGTGCTGCGCGACCCGCAGACCGTGGCGGAGCGCTACCGGATGGGTGTGGTCCGGGCCGAGGTCCACGACGCCGTCGCGGGCGTGGTGAGCCCGCCCGGGCCGCAGGACGTGTCGCGGCTCGTCGACGCCGTGCTGTCCGGCGTCTTCGTGGGTGACCTCGCTGTGGCGCTCGAGCGGGCCGCGGCGTTCTGCCGCGTGCTGGCGACGGGTGCGGCGTTCGACGCGGACCATGTCGAGGACCGCGACACCGATCTGGCCCGCACCCTCACGCACGGAGCGAGCGCGCTGGTCCGCACAGCTGAGGAGCTGGAGCACGCCGCGAGCCTGTGGCGGTCGGGGCACCTGGACTGACGCGGACAGGGGGTGACGCCCGCCAGGCAGCACGCCGCTGGGCACGCCGTTCGAGCCCGTGAGCGGTCTTGCGTCAGAACGGCGGGTCGTCGAAGTCGACGCTCGCCGAGATGTCGAGGCTCTCCGCGGCGTCGATGTCGATGCGGTCCGTGATGCCGTCGCACTGAGGTGGGTCCGGCGCAGGCGGTGGTCTGTCGCCCGTGCCCGTGCCCGTGCCCGTGCCCGTGCCCGTGCCCGTGCGTGTGCCCGTGCCCGTGCCGGCGCCCGTGCCTGTGTCCGAGCCCGTGTCCGTTGCGCGCGCGTCGCCGTCGAGGGCTGTCGGGGGTCCCGGCTCGAATGGGGCTGCGACGGGGTCCCGGGTGTAGAGCTGGCCGGTGCGTGAGCGCCACGTCGTCACCCCTGTCTCCGGATCGCGATGCGGCGTCCAGCGACCGTGCGTCTTCATCACGTGGTGGTGCCGGCACAGCGGGTGCAGGCCGCCGGTTCGGGTCTGCGCCTCGCCCGGCTGTGCGTGGTCGTACGGCGTGATGTGGTCGAGGTCGCACCACGACGCGGCGACACCGCACCCGGGGAACGTGCACGTGGGGGTCCGGGCCAGGACCGCGGACACCACGGCGGGTGAGGGCCGGTACGCCTTCGACGACCGCTCCAGCACCTCGCCCGTGCGCGGGTCGACCATCGCGAACGACCAGGCGCCCTGTGCGGCGACCTCCCGAGCCATCTCCGCGCCGACAGGGCCGTAGCCGGCCAGCACCGCGGGATCGTGGCGGAGGCCCAGGAGGGTCGACACGTTCAGGGTCACGACCAGGTGCGGCCGGCGGCGGGGAGACACCGGGAGGTCGACCCCGTCCGGGCCGACGCCCCGCTCCAGGACCCGACCGAGCACGTCGACCAACGCGTCGGCCCGGCGGGCGTCGACGCCGCGCTCGTCGTCCTGGCCCGCAGCAGCGGCGATCGCGTCGACGGCCGTCATCACCCTCAAGGCGTCGGTCGCGGGCAGGTAGGCGTGGACGTAGGCCATGCAGTCCTCGGCCGGTTCCATCCACACGGCACGGGTGCGGCGGGCCGCCTCATGGCGGGCCGTCGCCGCCGAGGGGTCGAGCTCGAGCTCCACCCGTCGGGCCGTCGAGCGGATCTGGGGTGCCGTGAGCGTCGAGCCGTGCGCCAGCACCGCCGCGCGCACGACGGCGGCCTGGCCGGATGGCAGGTGTGCGGTGGCCCGGCAGAGGGTGTCGGCCTTCCGTGTGGTCAGCGTCCCGCGGTCGAGCGCGTCGTGGACGTCGGGCGCGCGCAGGAGCGCTGCCGCCCGCTCGACCACGACCCGCCCGGCTCGGGGGGTCACCCCTGTCGCCGCAGCGATCTCGTCGGCGACGAAGCCCTCCTCGCGTGGTCCCCGCGCCCGGCGGATCATCTCGGCCACCGCCCGCGACTGGGCAGCCGTCGCCCAGGAGATCACCCGCTCCCATGCGGCTGTGAGCTCGACGAGCCCCGGGTCGTCGACGTCGGCGACGAGGAGGCCCGCCAGCTCCTCCACGAGGCCCACCGACGGGAGCGCCTCGGCCAGACGTGCGGCGAGCGGGTGGCGGTCGTGCCACTCGACAGGGATCCGCCGGCTATCGCGATCGGCACGCTCCAGGGCGACCGCCCGTGCTCCCTCGAGCACCTCCGTCACGGTCGGCACGGCAGCCACGTCGACGGCCGGGTGCTCATGCCCGCAGGTGCATGTGCATGCCGGGACCTGCACCGGCGGCTCTCCACCGGCCGACTCCCGCATCCCCCTGCTGTCGAACATGTGTTCGATCCTAAGGGGGCGGTCTGACACGCAGGGACGGGTCCGGGGTGGCTGTGGATGAGCGGGGGACAACGCGTCCAGTGCTCGGGCACAGGGGGGCCGAGGGCTCTCTTCGTGGGTTCGTGGGTTCGTGGGTTCGTGGGTTCGTGGGTTCGTGGGTTCGTGGGTTCGTGGGTTCGTGGGTTGGTGGTCGGTGGTCGGTGGTCGGTGGTCGGTGGTCGGTGGTCCTCGGTCGGTGGACGGTGGACGGTGGACGGTGGACGGTGGCCGGCGGGTGGTTGGTTGGTGAGTAGTGGGTGGGGGCGCTCGTGCGCACGCGTCCCGTGCTGTGACCACAGCCACGGCTCCCGGGCTGTGCCCGACGGGGGCTCCGCGTACAGTGGGGGAGGCGTCGGACCGCGGTAGCCCCGGGCTCCACACAATGCCGCTTCGAGCGGCCTTCGCGCCGACAGGCGCTCCCGGTCCGACGCCTTCACTCTGCCCTCGTACCGTGCCGTGCGGCCCGTGCCGTGCGTGCCTGTCCGTGCCTGTGCCCGTTCCCCTACGTGCCGGCGCTCGCGCCACTCCCTCCTCCGGACGGGCGTGACGTGCGCGACACCGCCCGGCGGGGACGCGTCGATGCGGCCCTTGGCCCCACCGATCGAGGTGACGGCGGTCCTACGCTGTGGCGCCGCCCACGACCGTGGGCGCCTCCCCCGGCCCACGGAGCCCCTCGTGCGTCTGCGACTCACCCCCCGCAACGAGTCCTTCTTCGACCTGCTGGCCGTGACGGCGGACCAGCTCGTCAGCGGGGCCGACGCCCTCGGCCGGCTCGTGACCGCCCCCGCGGTGGAGCGCCCCGCACTCGCCGCCACGCTCCGCGAGATCGAGCACGCCGCGGACGAGTCCACCCACGCGATCATGCGTCGCCTGGACACGACGTTCGTGACCCCGTTCGACCGGGACGACATCTACGGGCTCGCGGCCGGCCTCGACGACTGCATGGACCACATGGAGGAGGCCGGCGACCTCATCGTCCTCTACCGCGTCGACCGCCTGCCCGAGCTGGTCACGTCGCAGGTCGACATCCTGCAGCGCAGTGCCCTCCTGGCCGCCGAGGCGATGCCGCGGCTCCGCACGCTCAAGGGCCTCGCGGAGTACTGGGTCGAGACGAACCGCCTCGAGAACGAGGCGGACCGCATCTACCGCCGCCTCATCGCCGACCTCTTCCACGGCGGCACCGACGCCGTCGAGATCATGAAGCTCAAGGACGTCATCACGGCGCTCGAGGACGCCGCCGACGCCTTCGAGAAGGTGGCGAACCTCGTCGAGACCATCTCGCTCAAGGAGTCCTGACCCCCGTGGAGATCGCTCTCGTCGTCGTCGTCGTGGCGTTCGCGCTCGGCTTCGACTACACCAACGGGTTCCACGACGCGGCCAACGCGATCGCGACGTCGGTCTCCACCCGCGCGCTCACCCCGCGCCGCGCGCTCCTCATGGCGGCGTTCTTCAACCTCCTCGGCGCGCTGCTCGGCACCGGCGTGGCCCAGACCATCGGCTCAGGGATCATCGACGTGGGCGAACGGCCGGCGCAGACCGGTCTGGTGATGGTGCTGTCGGCGGTCATCGGGGCGATCGTCTGGAACCTGGTGACGTGGTGGTTCGGCATGCCGTCCTCCTCCTCCCACGCGCTCATCGGCGGCCTGACGGGTGTCGGGCTCGCGGCGGGCATCACCGTGCACTGGGACGTCATCATCACCAAGGTGCTCATCCCGATGGTGGTCTCACCGCTGGTCGGCTTCGGGCTCGCCTTCGCGCTGATGGTCGGGCTGCTGTGGGCCTTCCGGAACGCCAACCCGCACCGGGTCACGCGGCGGTTCCGCTACGCGCAGACCGTGTCGGCCGCGGCAATGGCGCTCGGGCACGGCCTGCAGGACGCGCAGAAGACGATGGGTGTCATCGTGCTGGCCCTCGTCGCCGGCGGCCTGCAGGACGACTTCACCATCCCGCTGTGGGTCAAGCTCTCTGCGGCGCTGGCGATCTCGGCCGGGACGTACGCGGGCGGGTGGCGCATCATGCGGACGCTCGGGCGCCGCGTGATCGAGCTCGACCCCGCCCGGGGCTTCGTCGCCGAGACCGTCGCGGCGAGCGTCCTCTACACGGCCGCCTTCGCCTTCCAGGCGCCGATCTCGACCACCCAGACCATCACCTCGGCGATCATGGGCGTCGGCGCGACGAAGCGCCTCTCCGCCGTGCGGTGGGGCGTCGCAGGCAACATCGCCGTCGCGTGGGTGCTGACGATCCCCGCCGCGGCGAGCGTCGGCGCCCTCATGTTCTTCCTGCTCCACGCGGTGCTCGTCTGAAGGACGCGCACCGGGGAAGAGCGGAGACGTTCCGGAGCGTCCGACGACGAGCCGAGCCGGGCGTGCGCCCGACGACGAGCCGAGCCGGGCTCGCGCGTCCGGACGAGCTGAGCCGGCCGTCCGCCCTCAGTCCCCGTTCGCCGCGCCTCGGTGCCGCTCGACGGCGACGACGCGCGCCGCGGCGCCCGAGCCCGTGACGTGCGCGATGAGCGCCTCACCGGTGCGCAGCCACGGGTCCTTCTCGGGCAGGGCGCCGATCGTCCACCGCCGGGTGCCCTCGCCGACGGCGTCCATGACGGACCGCAGGACCGGTCGGTGCGTCGAGAGGACGACGTCGCGCGGCGAGCTCAGCAGCTCCTCGACGACCCGCGCCGACGCCGCCGGGTCCGCCTTGAACGCGTCCTCGGTCAGCGCGTCGACCGTCCGGACGGGCAGCCCGGTCCGCTCGGCGTAGGGGACCACCGTGCTCAGGCAGCGCTCCCAGGGGCTCGTGACGACCTCGCCCACCCCGAACGCCGCCAGCACCGGCACCAGCGCCTTCGCCTGCGCGCGGCCCTGCGCCGTCAGCGGCCGGGTCTCCTCGCCGCCCTTCCACGCCGACCGCCGCTGGGCCCGGCCGTGCCGGGCGACGACGACGGCGCGCGTGGCGAGCCGACCGCGCTCCCACAGGGTCAGGAGCGTCTCCAGCGGGGCCCGGTCCGCCCGCCGCGTCAGCAGCTCGCCCGCGGTCGCGGCGCTCACCCACACGACGTCGTCGATCTCCTCCAGCGGCGCGCGCTCCACCTGGGGGCGGACGGTGAGCGCCGCGGCGTCGTCGTCGGTCGCGCAGCGCGCTGCCCAGTAGTGCACGCGCTTCGTGCGGCCGTCGGACGTCGTGTAGCGCAGCGAGGGCAGGGGCACCCCGAGGACGACCTGCTCGTCGATCTCCTCCGCCACCTCGCGGACCGCGGCGGCGGGCAGCTGCTCGCCCGGGTCGACCTTGCCCTTGGGCCAGGACCAGTCCTTGTACCGCGGCCGGTGCACGACCGGCAGCTCGAGGCGGCCGTCGCGCTCGCGCCAGACCAGCGCCCCCGCTGCCTCGACCACACCCCGTCCGTTCAGCGCAGCACCGGGCGCCGTCTCCACCGCGGCCACCGCTGGGCTCACCGGGACCCGGCGGGGCGACGACGACGGCGCGCGATGAGCAGCTCCTGCAGGTCGCGCAGCGGCTCGCCGTCGGGGGTGCGGCTGTGCCGTGTCCACTGGTCCTCGGCGTCCAGGTGCCAGGTGGCGGTCGCGTCGTCCATCGACAGGTCCAGCAGCTCGAGCAGCTCCTCCACGTGGCTCGCGTCCCCGAGCCGGACGAGCGCCTCGACGCGCCGGTCGAGGTTGCGGTGCATGAGGTCGGCCGACCCGATGAACACCTCCGGGTCGCCCCCGTTCGCGAACGCGAAGATGCGGCCGTGCTCGAGGAAGCGCCCGAGGATCGAGCGGACGCGGATCGTCTCGGACAGCCCGGGGATCCCCGGGCGGACGGCGCAGATGCCCCGCACCACGAGGTCGACCGGCACGCCCGCCTGCGAGGCGCGGTAGAGGGCGTCGATCGTCTCCTCGTCCACGACCGCGTTGACCTTGAGCCGCACCCAGGCCGGCAGCCCGGCGAGGTGGTTCTCCCGCTCGCGCTCGATCCGCTCGACCAGGCCGGACCGCACCGTGCGGGGCGCGACGAGCAGCCGGTGGAAGCGGGACTTCGGCGCGTAGCCGGAGAGCTGGTTGAACAGGCGCGTGAGGTCCTGGCCGACCTCCGGGTCGCACGTCAGCAGGCCCAGGTCCTCGTACAGCCGGGCCGTCTTCGGGTTGTAGTTGCCGGTGCCGACATGGCAGTAGCGCCGTAGCCCGTCCGCCTCCTGGCGCACCACGAGCGAGAGCTTGCAGTGCGTCTTCAGACCGACGATGCCGTAGACGACGTGGACGCCGGCCTGCTCGAGCTTGCGGGCCCACGAGATGTTGTTCTGCTCGTCGAACCTGGCCTTGATCTCGACCAGGGCGAGGACCTGCTTGCCTGCCTCGGCCGCGTCGATGAGCGAGTCGACGATGGGGGAGTCGCCCGACGTCCGGTACAGCGTCTGCTTGATCGCGAGCACCGACGGGTCCGCGGCGGCCTGCGCGAGGAACGTCTGCACCGAGGTGGCGAACGAGTCGTACGGGTGGTGCAGCAGCACGTCGCGCCGGCGGATGGCCGCGAAGACGTCCGTGGGCTTCGCGGACTCGACCTCGGCCAGGTGGCGGTGGGTGCCGCCGATGAACCGGCGGAAGCGCAGGTCGGGCCGCTCCAGGTCGGCGATGAGGTTGAGCCCGGTGAGGTCCAGGGGCGCGGGGAGCGCGTAGACCTCGGACTCCTCGACGCCCAGCTCGCGGACCAGGAGCTCCCGGACCCGCGGCGCGATGTCCTCCGCGACCTCGAGCCGGACCGGCGGACCGAACCGGCGCCGCAGCAGCTCCTTCTCCATGGCCTGGAGGATGTTCTCGGCGTCGTCCTCCTCGACCTCCACGTCCTCGTTGCGGGTGACGCGGAACGTGTGGTGCTCCCGCACCTCCATGCCGGGGAACAGGGCGCCGAGGTGCACGGCGATGACGTCCTCGAGCGGCACGAACGACGTCGGGCCGCGCTCCGGGTCCGCCGTCTGCGTCCCCGGGGCGCTCGGCCGGCCGAGCGCGTCCACGGCGATGAACCGGGGGAGCAGCGGGGGCACCTTGACGCGGGCGAAGTGCTCCTTGCCGGTCGCCGGGTTGCCGACGACGACGGCGAGGTTGAGCGACAGCCCCGAGATGTAGGGGAACGGGTGGGCAGGGTCCACCGCGAGCGGCGTCAGCACCGGGAAGATCTGCCGGCGGAAGAACTTGTGCAGGCGGTCCTGCTCGTCCTGACCCAGGTCCTCCCAGTGGACGAGGGTGATGCCCTCGCCGGCGAGCGCCGGCCGCACGTCGTCGAGGAAGACGCGGGCGTGGCGCGCCATGAGCTCCTGGGACCGACCGGCGATGCTCTCCAGGACCTGGCGCGGGCTCATGCCGGAGGCGGCCGTGACGGCCATGCCGGTCGCGATGCGCCGCTTCAGCCCGGCCACGCGGACCATGAAGAACTCGTCGAGGTTGGACGCGAAGATCGCCAGGTACCGGGCCCGCTCGAGCAGCGGGAGGGACGCGTCCTCCGCCAGCTCGAGGACCCGCTCGTTGAACGCGAGCCACGACAGCTCGCGGTCCGCAAAGCGGTCCTCCGGGAGCGGGGTGGTGGCGTGCGTGTCGGCGTCGGGCGCGTCGGGTGCCGGCGCCCGGGTCGCGACGATCTCCGCTGCCGAGGCCTCGGGGTGAGCGGTCATGCCGACCATCGTGGCATCCCCGGGGGGCGCGTGGCAGGTCCGGTCACGGGGCGGTCCCCGCCGGGCCCGGGGCGCCGTACTGGACGTCGACGCGGGACCGCGTGAAGCCGGCACGCGTGTACGTGCGGACCGCCGGCTGGTTGTCGCCCTCCACGTACAGCTCCGCGGTCGCCAGGCCCTTGCCGGCGAGGTGCCGCACGACGCGGTCGGTCAGGAAACGCCCGAGCCCCGTGCCCTGCTCGTCGGGGTCCACACCCAGCGCGTAGAGCTCCCCGACGTCCGAGCCCGGCTCGACCTTCATCCACACCGACGCCACGAGCCGCCCGTCGCGCTCGGCCAGGAGCAGGTCCTCGGGGTCGAACCACGGCTCCCGCTCGCGGGCCTCCACGTCGGCACGCGTCATCCGGCCCTGCTCGGGGTGGCTCGCGAACGCGCGCGCGTTGACCTCGACCCACGCGTCCTCGTCCCGGCCGACGACGAAGGGCCGGACCGCGACGCCGTCGGGCGCGGGCGCGGGCGCACCGGCGGCGTCCGCACCCGTCAGCGGACGCGCCATCTGCCACAGCTCCCGGGTCACGCGCAGGCCGGCCGTCGCCCCGAGGGCCTGCGCGCCGGGCAGGTCCCCGTGGGCCCAGACGACGACG
>NZ_AXCW01000037.1 GCF_000603945.1 Actinotalea ferrariae CF5-4
CGACCCCGACGCCGGGTCCGCCGCGGGGCCACCCGCGCGCCCGCACCCCACGAACCCCGGCGGCGGCGGCGACCCTGCCGCCGCCGGTACCACCCCTCCCGACCCCGGACCTGTCCACCTCGACGACGAGGAGCCGTCATGACGATCCTGAGCGAGAAGCGCCCCACCACCCCCGACGTCGAGCCGGACGTGACGATCGACGTCGCGCACCTGGAGCACCTCCTGCTCGGACGCTGGGCCGAGGTCCGCCGTGAGGCCCGGGAGTTCCTGCGGGACCCGCGGCTGCACCGCGACGAGAGCCTGCCCATGGCGGCGCACCGGGAGCGCGTGCTGGAGCAGCTGCGCATCCTGGCCCGTGAGGGCGACGTGCTGCGGGCCTTCCCGTCCCGCCTGGGCGGCGCGGACGACCACGGCGGCAGCCTCGCGCGGTTCGAGGAGGTCATCACCGCGGACCCGTCGCTGCAGATCAAGGCGGGCGTCCAGTGGGGGCTGTTCGCGTCGGCGATCCTGCACCTGGGCACCGAGGACCACCACGACCGGCTCCTGCCGGGTGCCATGTCCGTGGACGTGCCCGGCGCGTTCGCGATGACCGAGACCGGCCACGGCTCGGACGTCGCGAGCATCGGCACGACGGCCACCTACGACCCGGACACGGAGGAGTTCGTCCTGCACACCCCCTTCCGGGCGGCGTGGAAGGACTACCTCGGCAACGCGGCGCTGCACGGGACGGCCGCCGTCGTCTTCGCGCAGCTCATCACGGCGCGCCGGGGCGAGCAGCCGGTGAACCACGGCGTGCACGGCTTCTACGTGCCGATCCGCGACCCGCAGACGGGGCAGTTCCTGCCCGGCGTCGGCGGCGAGGACGACGGCCTCAAGGGCGGGCTCAACGGCATCGACAACGGGCGGCTGCACTTCGACCACGTGCGCGTCCCGCGCCGGGAGCTGCTCAACCGCTACGGCGACGTCGCGGCGGACGGCACGTACTCCTCGCCCATCGCGAGCCCCGGCCGCCGGTTCTTCACCATGCTCGGCACCCTCGTGCAGGGCCGGGTGTCCCTCGACGGCGCCGCGGTCAACGCCGCCAAGATCGGGCTGACGGTCGCCGTCACCTACGGCAACCAGCGCCGCCAGTTCGCGGGCCCGGGCAACGACGAGGTCGTGCTCCTGGACTACGCGGAGCACCAGCGGCGCCTCCTGCCCCGCCTCGCGCACACCTACGCCGCGGCCTTCGCCCACGAGCGCCTCCTCCAGGCGTTCGACGGCGTCTTCTCCGGCGCCTCCGACACGGACGAGGACCGCGAGAACCTCGAGACGATCGCGGCCGCGCTCAAGCCGTCGTCGACGTGGCTCGCCCTCGACGTCCTCCAGGCGAGCCGCGAGGCCTGCGGCGGCCAGGGTTTCATGGCCGAGAACCGGATGACCGGCCTGCGCGCGGACATGGACGTGTACGTGACGTTCGAGGGGGACAACACCGTCCTGCTCCAGCTCGTCGCCAAGCGGCTCCTCGCCGACTTCGCCGCCCACTTCAAGGACGCCGACACCGGTGCGATGGCGCGCTACATGGCCGGCCGCGCCGCCGACGCCGCCCTGCACCGCACCCCGCTGGCCCGCGTCGTGCAGACGCTCGCCGACGGCGGCGACGTGCGTCGCTCGGTCGGCCACCTGCGGGACGCCGAGACCCAGCGCGAGCTGCTCACCGACCGTGTGGAGACCATGGTCGAGGAGCTCGCCCAGGCCGTGCGGCCCGCGCAGAAGGCCCCGCGCGACGTCGCCGCGGACATCATCAACGAGAACCAGCACGCGATGATCGAGGCGGCCCGCGCCCACGCGGACCTGCTGCTGTGGGAGGGCTTCACGGCGGGGCTGGCGAAGGTCGAGGACGAGGGGACCAAGCAGGTCCTCACCTGGCTGCGTGACCTCTTCGGCCTGACCGTGATCGAGCGGAACCTGGCCTGGTACCTCATCCACGGCCGCCTGTCCGCGGGGCGGGCCCGGTCGGTCAGCTCGTACGTCGAGCGGCTCCTGCGCCGCCTGCGCCCGCACGCCCAGGACCTCGTCGACGCCTTCGGCCTCGCGCCGGAGCACGTCCGCGCGGAGATCGCGACGGGCGTCGAGGCGCAGCGCCAGGACGAGGCACGGGAGTACTACCGCCGGCTGCGGGCGAGCGGTGCCATGCCCGTCCCGGAGAAGTCGCTGTCCCCCGAGCGCCGCAGGGCCTGAGCCCTACGGCCCGGCCGACGGCGTCGCGAGCACCGCCTCCACGACGTCGTCGGCCCGGGTCTCCGGGAGCCAGTGCCCGGCGGCGAGCGGGACGACGCGGTAGGGCCCGACGACGTACCGGGCGGTCGCCCCGACCGCGGCCGGCGCGAAGAACGGGTCGTCCACGCCGTGCACGTAGGTCGTGGGGACGCGGACGCGGCCGGCCCCGAACCGGTCGCGGACGCGCAGCGCCCGGTACCAGGCCAGCGCCGCCGTCAGCGCCGGCCAGGCGTCGTCCACCGCGGGGGCGCTCATCCGCCGCACGTAGCGGTCGACGTGGCCGGCGTCGAGCCCCGACCCGCTCAGCAGGCGGCGCAGGCGGGCGCCGTCGTCGGCCAGGAGGCGGCGCTCGGGCCGGCGCGGCAGCTGGAAGCCGGCGATGTACGCCGAGCGCCTCGCCTGCCCCCGCCACAGCGCGTCGCGCATGGCGGCCGGGTGCGGCGTGGACAGCACGGTCAGCGCGGAGACCCGCGGCGCCCGCCGGCTCGCGACGGCCCAGGCGACCGTGCCGCCCCAGTCGTGGCCGACGACGTGCGCACGCTCCACCCCGGCCGCATCCAGGAGCGCGACGACGTCGTCGACCAGCTCCCGCAGGACGTAGGCGCGCAGCCGTGTCGGCCGCGCACCGGGGGAGTACCCGCGCTGGTCCGGCACGAGGACGCGTCGGCCGGCGGCGGCGAGCCGGGGCGCGACGTCGTCGTACGCGGTGCCGTCCTGGGGGAACCCGTGCAGCAGGACGACCGCTGGCCCGTCGGCGGGACCGGTGTCGCGGACGTCGAACGTGAGGCCGTCACGGGTGACGGTGGTGAGGCGGTCGGTCGGGGCCATCCGGGCATCCTGTCCGGCGGCGCGCGCTCAGGCCAGCAGGGAGGCCTGCAAGGACGGCCGGTGCGTCTCGATCCAGGTGGCGTCGTCCCGCCAGACGTCGGCGTGCCCCTCCTCGGCGAGGCGCGCCCACGGCTGCGTGCCGGTGCGCCGGCCGTCCTCGAGCAGGGTGTGCATCGACCAGGCACGTGGCCCGAGCAGCTGGGCCAGACGGTGCCGGCCGGCCTCGCCCAGCCCGTACCCGTCGGCGAGGGCGCACAGGCGGTCCCCGGCGACCCGCAGCGGCATGCCCGGGCCGAGGGGCACGAACCCGTGCGCGGCGTAGGCGAGGTCCCAGCCGCGCGTGCCCGGGGCGGACGCGTCCCAGTCGATGAGGACCATGCGGTCCTCGGCGAGCACGAGGTTCCACGGGGCGACGTCGTTGTGGACGACGAGGTCCTCGCCGTCGGTGGGGACGGGGCAGTCCCAGACGGCGTCGGCGGGCGCGGTCCAGCCGTCCAGCGCGTCGTGCAGGGCACGCAGGAGGCGTCCGACCGCGGCGGCGTCCACCGGCGGGCCGGCCGGGTGCGCCATCCGGCCGGGGACCCACTCCAGGACGTGCCGGCCGTCGTCGTCGACGCCGTGGCTGCGGGGCGCGTGCCGGAACCCGACCTCGGCCAGGTGGGTGAGGAGGGCGTGGACGGCCGGGGTGTGGCGGCCGGCCGGCTTGCGCACGGTGTCACCGATCCGGACCACCGCGGTGCTGACGTTGCCTCCGTCGAGGGTGACGGGGACCTCGTCCCCGGCCTCCTGCTCCGTGGCCCCCGCCCGCGGCCGCCGCACCACGCTAGGAGTCCCGCTGGGTCGCCGCGAGCGACCGCTGGACGTCCCACGCGTGGTGGTGGGCGTCGTGCGCCACCGCGCCGACGACGGTCCTCGCGTCCAGCCGGCCCCGGCGCGAGTGCTCCAGGACGACGTCCGCCGCGACGGCCGCGCGGGCGACCGTGGCCCAGGCGTCGGCGGCATGCCCGAGCGTCCACAGCGCCGAGGGGAGGGGGACCGCGTCGTAGCGCTTGACCGCGGCGACGTCGTCGGGCGCGGCGCTGACGTACTCGCGCTCCCAGCCGGCCAGCGCGGCGGCGAGGCCCGCACCCCAGCCGAGGAGGTTGTCGGCGACGTGCTGGACGTACCCCGCGACGCTCCAGCCGAGGTCCGGGTGCCGCTCGGTGCCCTCGGCGCCCTCCACCAGCGCCGTGAAGCGCCCCGGCGCCTCCCGGACGACGGTGATGGCCTCCTCCGGGGTCAGGTCCCAGCGGTAGCCGCAGTCGCGGCAGGGGTCCCCGAACGCGGCCGGCCCCCACGCGGGCCGGGGTGCCGTGCTCTCGGCGCTCATCCGCCCAGCACCTCCCCGAGCTCGAACCGGACGGGCCGCTCCAGCTGGGCGTAGGTGCACGACTCCGGCTCGCGGTCCGGACGGAAGCGGACGAGCTGCGTGGTGTGCCGGAACCGCGGGCCCTCCATGTGGTCGTACCGCACCTCGACGACGCGCTCGGGGCGCAGCGGCACGAAGGACAGGTCCTTGCCGGAGTTCCACCGGCTCCCCGCGGCCTCGGTGGGGGTGCGTGTCCCGGAGGCCTGCGCCTGGGCCGTCCACGGGTGGTCGGCCGCGTCGGTGACGAGCGGCTGGAGCTCCGCGAAGAGCTCCTTGCGGCGCGCCATGGGGAACGAGCTGGTGACGCCCACGGAGGCCAGGCGCCCGTCGTCGTCGTAGAGGCCGAGCAGGAGCGAGCCGACGGCGTCGTCGGCGGCCTTGTGCACGCGGTACCCCGCCACGACGCAGTCCGCGGTGCGCTCGTGCTTGATCTTCGCCATGACGCGCTTGTCCGGCTGGTACGGCTGCTCCGGGTCCTTGGCGACGACGCCGTCCAGGCCCGCCCCCTCGAACTGCTCGAACCAGCGGCGGGCCTCGTCGAGGTCTCGGGTGAGGCGCGTGCGGTAGACGCCCGGGCCGTCGCCGCGGACGGCCGCCTCCAGGCGGGCGCGGCGCTCGCGGAACGGCAGGCCGGTGAGGTCCTCGTCGTCGAGCGCGAGCAGGTCGAAGGCGATGAAGACGGCGGGCGTCTGCTCGGCGAGGAGCCGGACCCGGGAGGCGGCGGGGTGGATGCGCTGCAGGAGGGCCTCGAAGTCGAGCCCGGTGGCGTCGGCGTTCGCCACGACCACCTCGCCGTCGAGGACGCACCGGTCCGGGAGCTCGCGCAGGGCGGCGGTGACCACCTCGGGGAAGTACCGCGTGATCGGCTTGGTGTTCCGGCTGCCGATCTCCACCTCGTCGCCGTCGCGGTAGACCACCGCGCGGAACCCGTCCCACTTCGGCTCGTACCAGTGGTCCGGCGGGATCTGGGGGACCGCTTTCGCCAGCATCGGGGCGACGGGGGGCATCACCGGCAGGTCCATCGGCCCAGTGTGGTCCGCCGACGACGCCGCCGCATCCCTCCGTCACCCGCCGTCGCCCCGCCTCCACCCGGGCAGAGCCGCTGCTGCGGTGGTGCGGGACGCCCGTCCGGCCCAGGCTGGTCCGTATGCCCGCGCTGATGGCCCTGGTGCCGGTGGCCGTGCTCGTCGCGGCCCACCTGCTCGCCACGCACCTGCGCGGGCTCGCCGGGCGGCACGAGGCCGCCGTGGTGTCGGCGGCCGGCGGCATCTCGGTCGCCTACGTCTTCCTGCACCTGCTGCCCGAGGTGGCCGCGGGCGCCCGGGTCGTGGGGGAGTCCGTCGAGGACCTGCTCGTGCACGTCGCGCTCCAGGAGCTGCTCGTGTTCCTCGTGGCGCTCGCGGGCTTCACCGTGTTCTACGTCGCGGAGCGGTACGCCGCGCAGCACGGCTCCGCACGGCACGGGGGCCCGGGGGCGTCGTCGTCGGCGTTCGGCGTGCACCTCGCGGCCTTCGCCGCCTACAACGTCGCCGTCGCGTACACCCTGCCGGAGCGCGTGGCGGAGGACCCGCTCAGCGCGGCGGTGTTCACGCTGGCGGTGGCCGTGCACGTGCTCGTCGTCGACCGGGGTCTGGACGAGCACCACCCCCGGCGCTACGGGCGGGTGGGCCGGTTCGTGCTCGCCGGGGCCCTCCTGCTCGGCTGGCTGCTCGCCGCGGTCGCCGCCCCGACGAGCTCCCTCACGGTGAGCCTCATGACGGCCGTCGTCGCCGGCTCGGTGCTGCTGACCGTGTTCCAGGAGGAGCTCCCCCGGGCTCGGGAGAGCCGCACATGGCCGTTCCTCGCCGGCCTCGGCGGCAACGCGCTCCTGCTCCTGGCGCTGGCCGTGCTGGAACCGGCGACCACCGCCTGACGCGGGGCCCGGGCGCGGGCCTCAGTCCGGGTTGCAGCGGGCCGTCAGGGTCGCGAGCAGGCCGACGTCGGGGCGCCACGGCTCGAGGTTCCACGACTCCTTGTCGGGGGCGCCGACGGCGTGGCACTCGAGCTGGTCGCGCATGCCGGGCGCGACGGCGTCGGCGCCGAGGTCGGCGCGCGCACCCAGGGCGGACCACACCGCCTCGACCCCCGCGGCGCCGCCGGCCCGGACCCACGGCCGCGGGACGACGACGAGCGACAGTCCGCCCTCGTCTCCGCGGTCCGCCCAGTCCGCCGAGAGGAGGGGATCGCCCCCGACGACGACGCGCGCGTCGCCCGCGACACCCTCCTCACGGGCGAGCCCGCGGATCTCGAGGAGGCCGTCCGCACCGGCGCTCAGCCGCGCGCCCTGCGGCACCACGCCGACGACGACGTCGCCGCCGCGCAGCACCGCCGTGCCGTCGGTGAGGACCTCGACGGTGCTCCCCGCCGGTCCGGCGACGAGCAGGGTCGGTCCGTCGACCGCTCCCGCCGGGTCGCCGGGGGGAGGCGACGGGACCGGGAGCGACACCGCGACGTCGTCGGGCACGGGCTGGGGCGGCGGGGCGTCCGGGCCGGCCGCCGGGGCGACGTGGACGGTGACCTCCCCGAGCGGGACGGCGCGCCCGGACCGGCGGACGTCGTCGGCGGAGGGCACGGCCGGACCTGCCTCGGGCGAAGCGCCGGGCGCCTCACCGGGGGCTGTCGTGACCGTCACGGGAGGGGACGGGTTCGGCGTCGGGCCGCCCTGTCCTCCCGCGGTACCGCACGCGCAGAGCGTCAGGAGCGCAGCACTCGTCGCGAGCGCGCGGACGACCGGACCGTCTCTCCATCGGGGGCGCACCGCCCTATCCTCCCGCCGCCGGCCGCCCGGTGACGCTGCTCGACCCCCTGCCCCCACGCGGTGCCGACGACGACCAGGACCGCGCCGACCACACCGGCGGGGCCCAGCCGGTCCCCGCCGAGGGCGAGCCCGACGACGAGGGCCCACAGCGGCTCGGTGCCGAGCAGCAGGCTCACCCGCGACCCCGACGTGCGGCGCACCGCCCACATCTGGACGGCGAACGCGAAGACCGTCCCGACCAGCGCGAGGTACACCAGCGCCGCCCACTGCGCGGCGCCGAACGAGGCCGCGACGACGGTGGGCGGCTCCCCGACCGCCAGGCTCGCCAGGACGAAGACGCCCGCCGCCGTCGTCATCTGGACGTGCGTGAGCCGGCCCGAGTCGTACGCGCGACCCGCGGTGCGGCGGTGCATCAGGACCACGTGGACCGCCCGCACGGCGGCCGCCACGAGCACGAGCCAGTCGCCCAGCGCGGGTGCGCTGAACCCGTCGCCCGACCCGGACGCCAGCAGCGCCACCCCCAGGACCGTCACGGCCGTCGCGGCGAAGAACGCCCGGGGCAGCCACGACCGCCCGACGACGCTCTCCAGGAGCGGGGTCATGACGATGGTCAGGCTGATGATGAGGCCCGCGTTCGTGGCGCTGGTGTGGGCGATGCCGTAGGTCTCGAAGGTGAGGATCGTGGCCAGCACGAGCCCGAGCAGCACCCCCGCGGCCGTCTCCCCCCGCGGCCGGGGTGCCCGGCTGCGGAGGGAGAACGGCACCATGGCGACGGCCGTGAGGGCGAACCGGAGCGCGAGCACCGCGACGACGGTCCCCGGCGTGACGATCCCCTTGGCGGCGAGGTAGGTCGACCCCCAGACCGCGGCGACGAGCAGCAGCAGCACGTCGATCCCGCGACCCGTACCGGCGCGCCCAGTCATCCCGTACCCCCCCTTGTGCGGGTCGAAGAGTGGCACCGAGCGGCGAGTGCGCGCCACCCCGTCCCGGCCACCGTGCTCCCCGCCTCTCACCCCGCGCACCCGGCCCGCCGCCGGGCCCGTGAGACGCCGACCGGGGGTCCCAGGGGCGCCGAGTACCCTGGCGCCGTTCCGTGCGGCCCACCTGGTAGGGGATCGATGAGCACCTCGTCCGACACGTCGCCCGAGCTCGGGACCGACGTCCAGCGCCCGCATCCCGACGCCGCGGAGACGCCTGCCGACACCGTCGAGCACGCCGCCGCGACCCCTGACCTCGCGCTGCCGTGGGCCGAGCTCGGCCTCAAGCAGGACGAGTACGAGCAGGTCGTGACGCTCCTCGGCCGCCGGCCGACCGCGGCCGAGCTGGCCATGTACTCGGTCATGTGGTCCGAGCACTGCTCGTACAAGTCCTCCAAGGTGCACCTGCGCAAGTTCGGCGAGCGCACCACGGACGAGATGCGCAGGAACCTGCTCGTGGGCATCGGCGAGAACGCGGGTGTCGTCGACATCGGCCAGGGCTGGGCGGTGACCTTCAAGGTCGAGAGCCACAACCACCCGAGCTTCGTCGAGCCGTACCAGGGCGCCGCGACCGGCGTCGGCGGCATCGTCCGCGACATCATCTCCATGGGTGCGCGCCCCGTCGCCGTCATGGACCAGCTCCGGTTCGGCGCGATCGACCACCCGGACACCGCGCGCGTCGTGCACGGCGTCGTCGCCGGCGTCGGCGGCTACGGCAACTCCCTCGGCCTGCCGAACATCGGGGGCGAGGTCGTCTTCGACCCGGCCTACCAGGGCAACCCGCTGGTCAACGCGCTCTGCGTGGGCGCGCTGCGCCACGAGGACATCCACCTGGCCAACGCCTCCGGCGTGGGCAACAAGGTCGTCCTCTTCGGCGCCCGCACCGGTGGCGACGGCATCGGCGGCGCGTCGATCCTGGCCAGCGAGACGTTCGACGACGCCAAGCCGTCCAAGCGCCCCAGCGTCCAGGTCGGCGACCCGTTCATGGAGAAGGTGCTCATCGAGTGCTGCCTCGAGCTGTACGCCGCGGGCGTCGTCGAGGGCATCCAGGACCTGGGCGCCGCGGGCATCTCCTGCGCCACGAGCGAGCTGGCCTCCAACGGCGACGGCGGCATGCACGTGGACCTCGAGAAGGTGCTGCTGCGCGACCCGACGCTCACGGCCGGCGAGATCCTCATGTCGGAGTCGCAGGAGCGGATGATGGCGGTCGTCACGCCCGCCAACCTCGACCGCTTCCTGGAGATCACGGGGAAGTGGGACGTCGAGACCGCCGTCATCGGCGAGGTGACGGGCGACGGCCGGCTGACGATCGACCACCACGGCCGCCGCATCGTCGACGTCGACCCGCGGACCGTCGCGCACGAGGGCCCCGTCTACCACCGGCCCTACGCCCGCCCGCAGTGGATGGACGGCCTCAACGCCGACACGGTCAGCGGCGAGGAGGGCGCGGCACGCTACCCGCGGCCCAGCACGCCCGACGAGCTCCGCGAGACCCTCCTGCGCCTGGTCGGCTCGCCGAACCTCGCCTCCAAGGCCTGGGTGACCGACCAGTACGACCGCTTCGTCCAGGGCAACACCGCGCTCTCGCAGCCCGACGACGCGGGGGTCATCCGCATCGACGAGGAGTCCGGGCTCGGTGTGGCCCTCGCCACGGACGCCAACGGCCGGTACGCCAAGCTCGACCCGTACGCGGGCGCCCAGCTCGCGCTGGCCGAGGCGTACCGCAACGTCGCGACGTCGGGCGCCCGGCCGCTTGCGGTGACCGACTGCCTCAACTTCGGCTCCCCGGAGGACCCGGACGCGATGTGGCAGCTCGTCGAGGCCGTCGAGGGCCTGGCGGACGCGTGCCGCGAGCTCGGCGTGCCGGTGACCGGCGGCAACGTCTCCCTCTACAACGGCACCGGTGAGCCCGGCACGATCGACTCGTCCATCCACCCGACCCCCGTCGTCGGCGTCCTCGGCGTCCTGGACGACGTGCGTCGGGCGACGCCGTCGGGCTGGCGGACGCCGGGTCAGGCCGTCTACCTCCTCGGGACCACGCGGGGCGAGCTGGACGGCTCGGCCTGGGCCGACGTCGTGCACGGCCAGCTCGGCGGGCTTCCGCCTCGGGTGGACCTGGACGCGGAGCGCCGCCTCGCGGCGGTGCTCGTCACCGCCTCCCGCGACGGGCTCGTCGACGCCGCGCACGACCTGTCCGAGGGCGGCCTCGCCCAGGGGCTGGTCGAGGCGAGCCTGCGCTACGGCGTCGGCGCCCGCGTGCGGCTCGACGAGCTCTGCGAGCGCGACGACGTCACGCCGTTCGAGGCGCTCTTCGCGGAGTCGGCCGCCCGGGCGCTCGTCGCGGTGCCGCGCAGCGAGGCCCAGCGGCTCGTGGACCTGTGCACGGCGCGGGGCGTCCCGTGCCTCGCGATCGGCGTCACCGACGACACGGGGGACGCCGACGGCGTGCCGGCGGGCGTCACGGCGACCGGTGGTGGTCCCGTCCTGGAGGTCCACGACCTCCTCACCGTGACGCTCGCGGAGCTCGAGCACGAGCACCGCGCGACCCTGCCGCGGGCCTTTGCCTGACGGAGCGACAGCCCGCGGACGTGCGGGTGACGCCGCGTCGAGGGACCATCGGCCTGTCCGGGGTACCCCGACGACGGGGGACACTTCCCCGGGCGACCGCACGACCTCGCGGCCCCCTGGCCGCACCACCCCGCGGTCCACGCCGCGGGCCCGCCCGCGGCCGGTCGGCCGCAGACCGTGGCCCGCCCCGCACGACCGCTCGGCCCCACGGGCCGCACGACCCGACCGACCCCGGCACCGCGCCGCCCCCTGAGGAGTCCCACGGTGGAAGCCGCACTCGAGTCCACGTTCCAGCAGGTGCTGCGCCGCAACCCCGGCGAGCAGGAGTTCCACCAGGCCGTCCGCGAGGTCTTCGACTCGCTCGGCCCGGTGCTGCGCAAGAACCCGCGCTACACCGAGGCGGCCGTCCTCGAGCGGCTGTGCGAGCCCGAGCGCCAGATCATCTTCCGGGTGCCGTGGGTCGACGACGCGGGCCGTGTCCAGATCAACCGCGGGTTCCGGGTCGAGTACAGCTCCGCGCTCGGCCCCTACAAGGGCGGCCTGCGCTTCCACCCGTCCGTCTACCTGGGCATCGTCAAGTTCCTGGGCTTCGAGCAGATCTTCAAGAACGCCCTCACCGGCATGCCGATCGGCGGGGGCAAGGGCGGCTCGGACTTCGACCCGCGCGGCCGGTCCGACGGCGAGGTCATGCGCTTCTGCCAGTCGTTCATGACCGAGATGTACCGGCACCTGGGGGAGTACACCGACGTGCCGGCCGGCGACATCGGCGTCGGCGCGCGGGAGCTCGGCTACCTCTTCGGCCAGTACAAGCGCATCACCAACCGCTACGAGTCGGGTGTCCTCACGGGCAAGGGGCTCACGTGGGGTGGCTCGCTGGTCCGCACCGAGGCGACCGGGTACGGCACGGTCATGTTCACCGAGCAGATGCTGCTGACCCGCGGGCTCGCGATGGACGGGATGCGCGTGAGCGTCTCCGGCGCGGGCAACGTCGCCATCCACGCGGTGGAGAAGGCGCAGGCGCTGGGCGCCCACGTCGTCACCTTCTCGGACTCCTCGGGCTACGTCGTCGACGAGGGTGGGGTGGACCTGGCGGTCCTGCGCGAGGTCAAGGAGGTGCGGCGCGGCCGCGCCGAGGACTACGTGGCCCTGCGGCCCACGGCGACCTTCGTCGCGCGCGGCTCCGTCTGGGACGTGCCGGCGGACGTCGCGCTGCCGTGCGCGACGCAGAACGAGCTGAGCGGTGACGACGCCAAGACGCTGCTCGGGAACGGCGTCCGTGCCGTCGCCGAGGGTGCCAACATGCCCTGCACGCCGGACGCGGTCGCGCTCTTCCAGGACGCCGGGGTGCTCTTCGGCCCGGGCAAGGCCGCGAACGCCGGCGGGGTCGCGACGTCGGCCCTCGAGATGCAGCAGAACGCGTCCCGGGACTCCTGGACGTTCGAGCACACGGAGGAGCGGCTCGCCGAGATCATGGTCGGCATCCACGACCGCTGCGCGCGCACCGCGGAGGAGTACGGCTCGCCCGGCGACTACGTGCTCGGCGCGAACATCGCCGGCTTCCAGCGGGTCGCCGACGCCGTGCTGGCCCTGGGCGTCATCTGACCGAGCCCGTGCCGCCCCGTCGTCGTACCGACCCCGTGGAGGGGCGCGCCGCCGTCGCGGCGTGGCTCGCGGCGCCCGACGACGCCCCGCGCGCGACCGTGCGGACGGCCGTCCGCTTCACCCTGGAGGAGCTGGCGGCCGTCGCACCGGGCAACGCGGTCGAGGTCCGGGTGCCGCCCGACGGCGCCGTCCAGGCGGTCGCCGGCCCGCGGCACACGCGCGGGACGCCGCCGAACGTCGTGGAGACGGACCCGGTGACGTGGCTCGGGCTCGTCACGGGCGGGATCGGCTGGGCGGACGCGGTCGGCGCGGGACGGGTCGGGGCCTCGGGCGAACGGGCGGACCTGTCGGCGTGGCTGCCGCTCCAGGCCGCACGTCGCCGCGGCTGACGCCTGGCACGTTCCCCGGCGCGCCTCCGACGGTGACGTGGCGCGCATGCCGACCAGGCGCCCAGCACGATCGGACGCCAGGGGAACGGGGTGCGGCCATCTGGCGAACGGCCACGGAACCCTCGTGGACAACAGTCCACGCTTCCGCGCAATCCCTTCCATTTCACCCGGGTGACCCATACGGTCATGCCGTCCCCGGCGCCACCCTGCGCCGACGACGCGACCATGGCCAATGGAGGTCCGTCCGATGCAGTCCTCACGGCGCCTGACCCGGCGTCTCGTTCCCCTGACCGCCGCCGGCGCCCTCGCCGGCACCCTCATCGCGGCGCCCCCCGCCGTCGCCGACAACCACACAGTCACGATCGACATCCTCGGCATCAACGACTTCCACGGCCGCGTCGAGGCCAACGGCGTGGTCGCCGGCGCCGCCGTGCTGGCCGGTGCCGTCTCGCAGTTCGAGGCCGCCAACCCCAACACGCTGTTCGTGTCCGCGGGCGACAACATCGGGGCGTCGACGTTCACGTCCTTCGTCGCGCAGGACGTCCCGACGCTGGACGTCCTGGAGCTCATGGACCTCGACGTCTCCGCGCTCGGCAACCACGAGTTCGACCAGGGCCGGGTGGACCTGGACGACCGCGTCATCCCGTACGTGAGCGACACCTTCCCGTACCTCGCGGCCAACGTGTACGACCGGGCGACGGGTGCGCCGGCGTTCGTCGAGTTCCACGTCGAGACCGTCGACGGTGTGGACGTCGGCTTCATCGGCGCCGTCACGGAGGACCTCCCGGCGCTCGTGTCCCCGGCCGGCATCGCGTCCCTCGAGACCCGCGCCATCGCGCCGGAGGTCAACCGGGTCGCCGCTGCGCTCTCGGACGGCGACGCGGCCAACGGCGAGGCCGACGTCCTCGTCGTGCTCGTCCACGAGGGCCCGGCGACCGCGTCCGAGGCGGACATCACCGACACGGAGGCCGCGTTCGGCCAGATCCTCCGCGACCTCAGCGCCGAGGTCGACGCGGTCTTCTCGGGCCACACGCACCGGGTGTTCACGTACGAGCAGGCCCGTGACGGGCGGGTCGCCCGCCAGGTCGTCCAGGGCGGCCAGTACGGCGAGGATCTCGCGCACATCGAGCTGACGGTGGACCGGACGACCGGTGACGTCGTCGCCGCCGCGTCCGAGGTGCTCCCGCTGACCGTCGCGGTGCCGGCGCCGACGCCGCGCGACCCCAGGGCCGTGCGCTACGACCCGCTGTACCCGGCCGACGCCGAGGTCGCCGCGCGCGTCGCGGCCGCCACCGCCAACGCCAAGGTGCTCGGTGCTGTCGAGCTCGGCTCGATCTCCGACGACATCAACCGCGCCACGCAGCCGGGCACGGACTCGAGCGGCAACCCGGTCGTCGCGGAGAACCGCGGCGGCGAGTCGACGCTCGGCAACCTCGTCGCCGACGTGCAGCTCTGGGCGACCCAGGACCTCGGCACCGAGATCGCCTTCATGAACCCCGGCGGCCTGCGCAAGGACCTGGTCTACGCGCCCGACGGCATCGTGTCCTACCTCGAGGCGGCGGAGGTCCAGCCGTTCGCGAACACGCTGACGGTCCTGACCCTCACCGGGCAGCAGATCGTCGACGTCCTGGAGGAGCAGTGGCAGCCGGACGGGTCCAGCCGCCCGTTCCTCAAGCTCGGCGTCTCGGGCCTCACGTACACCTACGACCCGACCGCCCCGCGGGGCGAGCGCATCACCCAGGTGTGGGCCGGCGACCAGGCGCTCGACCTGGCGGCGTCCTACCGCGTCGTGGCGAACTCCTTCCTCGCCGCAGGTGGTGACAACTTCCTGACCTTCGCGGAGGGCACGCAGCGGGCCGACTCCGGCCGCATCGACCTGCAGGCCTTCGTCGACTACATGGCGACCTTCGGCTCCGGTGGCTCCGCCGTGTCGCCGGACCTCGCGCAGCGGGCCGTCGGGGTGACCCTCGTCGACGCACCCGCCCAGGGCTACGCCGCCGGCGACACCGTCACGGTGAACCTCGCGTCGCTGCTGTTCACCGGCGCCGACGGCCAGGCGTCGACCGTCGAGCTCTCGGTGGGCGGCACCCAGGTCGCCACCGCGCAGCTGGACGGCGCCGCGGTGCCGGGCACCGACGACTCCGGCCGGGCGACGGTCAGCTTCACCGTGCCCGAGACGGGCACCCCGGTGCTCCCCGGCGCCACACTCGAGGTCGCGGTCACCGTCCCGGGGAACGGCACGTCCACGTCGTTCGTCCTGCCGCTCGCGGCGACGACGGCGTACCTCGAGGACGTGCAGGCGGCTCCGCGCACCTTCAGTGCGACCGTCGTCGTGACCAACACGACGGACGCGCCGGTGTGCGGCTGGTCGCTCGTGGCCACGGTCGACCAAGGCGACCGGATCCTCACCGGCAAGCAGGTCGCCGCCGTGCGGCAGACCGGCACGACGGTGACCTTCACGCCGAAGGGCGGGTTCGGCAGCCTGGATGCCGGCGAGAGCGTCCGTATCCCGGTGCAGGGCCAGCACGACGGCGCCCTCGAGGCACTCGACGTGACGTCGTTCAGCACCACCGCGTGCGGCTGACGCCCACGTCCTGAGGAGAGGCCCCCGGCGCGCGCCGGGGGCCTCTCTGCGTCCGGGTATCGTCGCGCTGTGAGCAGCACCGCCGTTCCCGAGGGTGACCCGACGCCGGAGGACCTCGAGCGCAGCGCGCAGCCCGCCCGGCTGCGCCGCGCACCGCGCTACCGCGGCTTCGCGCTCGCCGGCGTCGTTGTCGGCGTCCTCGTCGCGGTCGTGGCGGTGGCCCTCTCCGGCCCCGCGCGCGAGGGCGCCCCCCTGGACACCGTCTCCGTCCTGCTCCTGCTGGCCGTGGTCCTGGGCACCTTCGGCGCGCTGCTCGGCGCGGCCGTCGCCGTCGTCGTCGACCGTCGCTCGCTCCGGGCGAGCCGGCCTGCGAGCCGGCCTGCGAGCCGCCGTGCGGGCGGCGGCACGAGTGCGCCCCCGGCCGACGACGCCGCCCCGACGGCCTGACCCGGCCCTCGCCCAGCACCCGGTCACCGGGTCGGCGATCGGGAGACCGTGTGCCACCATGGCCGTGTGGCGCGCCCAGACGGACGACTGACGCACGACCTCCTCCCCGGCGAGAAGGGCCCCCAGGACGCCTGCGGCGTGTTCGGGGTCTGGGCTCCCGGCGAGGACGTCTCCAAGCTCACGTACTTCGGCCTCTACGCCTTGCAGCACCGCGGCCAGGAGTCGGCGGGCATCGCGACCTCCAACGGCGAGCAGCTGCTCGTCTACAAGGACATGGGCCTCGTGTCGCAGGTCTTCGACGAGACGGCCCTCAACGCCCTCACCGGGCACATCGCGATCGGGCACACCCGCTACTCGACGACGGGCGGCTCCACCTGGGAGAACGCCCAGCCCACGCTGGGCGCGACCGCTGCCGGCACGGTGGCCCTCGGCCACAACGGCAACCTCACCAACACCGCCGAGCTGGTCGAGCTCGTGGCCGAGCGCTACGGGCCGCAGCGGCGCGGCGAGCTGGCGCGCGGCAACACCACGGACACGGCCGTGATCACCGCCCTGCTCGCCGGCGACCCGGACCACACGCTGGAGGCCACGGCACTGGAGGTCCTCCCGCGCCTGCGCGGTGCCTTCTGCCTCGTCTTCATGGACGAGCACACCCTCTACGCGGCGCGCGACCCGCACGGCGTGCGTCCGCTCGTCCTCGGCCGGCTGGAGCGCGGCTGGGTCGTGGCGAGCGAGACGGCGGCGCTGGACATCGTCGGAGCGTCCCTCGTGCGCGAGGTCGAGCCCGGTGAGCTCATCGCCATCGACGCCGACGGCCTGCGCACCACGCGCTTCGCAGAGCCCACGCCCACCGGCTGCGTCTTCGAGTACGTCTACCTGGCCCGTCCGGACACGACCATCGCCGGCCGGTCCGTCCATGCCGCGCGGGTCGAGATGGGGCGGACGCTGGCGCGCGAGCACCCCGTCGACGCGGACCTCGTCATCCCGGTACCGGAGTCCGGCACGCCCGCGGCGATCGGCTACGCGGCCGAGTCGGGCATCCGCTACGCCCAGGGCCTGACGAAGAACGCCTACGTGGGCCGCACGTTCATCCAGCCCTCGCAGACGCTGCGGCAGCTGGGCATCCGGCTCAAGCTCAACCCGCTGCGCGAGGTGATCCGCGGCCAGCGCCTCGTCGTGGTGGACGACTCGATCGTCCGCGGGAACACGCAGCGGGCCCTGGTGCGGATGCTCCGTGAGGCGGGCGCCGCCGAGGTGCACGTGCGGATCTCCTCGCCCCCGGTGCAGTGGCCGTGCTTCTACGGCATCGACTTCGCCTCGCGGGCCGAGCTCATCGCGACGGGCCTGCGCCCGGAGGAGATCGGCCGGTCCATCGGCGCGGACTCCCTCGGCTACATCTCGATCGAGGGGATGGTCGCCGCCACGGACCAGGCGTCGTCGCGGCTGTGCACCGCGTGCTTCACCGGGCGGTACCCCATCGAGCTGCCGTCCGCGGACCGGCTCGGCAAGAACCTGCTCGAGCAGAGCGAGCTGCCCCTCGGGGCCCCGGAGGACGGGCTGTCCACCCTCATGACGTCGACCGGTGGCGCGGGCGCGCTCCAGCACCCGTGACGGGCCGGCACGCCCAGCCCGTGGGGGACGCCCCCGCCGGCGGGGTCACCTACGCCGCGGCGGGCGTCGACACCGAGGCCGGTGACCGGGCCGTGGAGCTGATGAAGGACGCGGTCCGCGCCACCCACGGCCCCGCGGTGCTCGGTGGCGTCGGTGGCTTCGCCGGCCTGTTCGACCTCTCCCTCGTCGCCCGGTACCGGCACCCCCTGCTGGCCACCTCGACGGACGGCGTCGGCACCAAGGTCGCGATCGCTCAGGCGATGGACGTCCACGACACCATCGGCTTCGACCTCGTCGGCATGGTGGTGGACGACATCGTCGTGGTCGGCGCCGAGCCGCTCTTCATGACCGACTACATCGCCACGGGACGCGTGGTGCCGGAGCGGATGGCCGCCGTCGTCCGCGGCATCGCCGCCGCCTGCTCGGAGACGGGCACCGCCCTGGTGGGCGGGGAGACCGCCGAGCACCCCGGCCTGCTGGGACCGGACGAGTACGACGTCGCGGGCGCCGCGACCGGCATCGTCGAGGCCGACGACGTCCTCGGCCCGGAGCGGGTCCGGGAGGGCGACGTCGTGCTGGCCATGGCGTCCTCCGGGCTGCACTCGAACGGCTACTCGCTGGTGCGCCGCGTGCTGGAGGTCTCCGGGTGGGGCCTCGAGCGCGAGGTGGCGGAGCTGGGCCGGACGGTCGGGGAGGAGCTCCTCGAGCCGACCCGCCTCTACACGCGCCCGTGCCTGGAGCTCGCACGCGCCGAGGGCGCCGCGGTCCACGCGTACAGCCACGTCACGGGGGGTGGGCTCGCCGCGAACCTGGCGCGTGTGCTCCCGACGGGTCTGGTCGCCGAGGTCGACCGCGCCGCATGGACGGTGCCGCCGGTCTTCGAGATGGTCCGTCGGCTCGGGGGAGTGCCCTGGGAGGACCTGGAGCGCACGCTCAACCTCGGGGTCGGCATGGTCGCCGTCGTCGCACCCGAGGCCGTCGACCGTGCCCTGGTCGCGCTGGGGGAGCGCGGCGTGCCCGCGTGGGTGCTCGGCACCGTCCAGGCCGACGACGGCGCCCAGGGACCCGACGTCGTGCGGGGCACCAAGGGCGTCGACGGCGGAGCGGTCAGGATGCGCGGGGCCTACCGGGTCTGAGGCGTGGCCCCGGGGCCGCGGCCGACATCCTCTGCCCGCGCCGGGTTCACCAGAGCGGCGGTGCCCGGCCAGGGACACGAGAACCGCGGTGCCGGAGCGGCACCGCGGTACGTGTTTCTCGTGAACGGGAGCCGGGACGCTCACGCCACCGCTGACCGCTGGCGGCCGAGCTGCCCGGCTCGAGCGCGTCAGCGCCTGTCGCCGCCCCAGTCGGAGTCCTCGTCCGTGTCCCGGTCCTCGACCTCCGAGGTGGCGAGACCACCGCGGGACGTGCCCGCCGTGAGCTCCTGCTCGAGGGCACGGAGGTTGGGCTCGTACGTGGAGTACTTCAGTTCGCGAGCGACCTTGGTCTGCTTCGCCTTCTGACGGCCGCGCCCCATGGCATCGACCCCCTCTAACGTGGAAGCGGGGCGGCATCGTGTCACCACGAGCGGCCCCGAGGAGCTGTTAAGTCGTCGTGCGCTAACGGTACATGGTCCGCGGGCGCTAGAGCGAGCCGCCCGCAGGCGGCCCACAGCCGTTCACCCGGCACAACGCGCCGACGGCCCCCGCCATTCCGCGATCGGAGGGCGGGGAGCCGGACCGGTGCGCGGCCGCCGGTCGGTCAGAGCTTGCGGACGATCTTCTGGACGACAGTGAGGGCGACGAAGGCGCCGGTGCCCAGGAGGATCCAGCCCGTCCGCGTCGCCTCCGGCTCGTCCGGGGAGCGGACCTCGCCCGTCGCGCGGCGCTTGAGGTCGGCGACTGCGATCTTCACCTCGTCCACCGCCTCCTGCGCGAGGTTCTTCGGGCTCAGGCGGTCGGAGAGCTCGTCGACCGTCGACCGCAGCTCCTCGCGGGTGCGGCTGATGTCCGCCTCGATCTTGTCGCGGGACGTGGTGCTCATGAACGGAACCCCTCCTTGACGGCCTGCACGTCGAGCTTGACGTTCTCCTGCGCCCGGGCGGGAGTGGGCGGGACGCCCTTCTCCATCGCCTTCTTCCCGACGAGGGCGAGGACGCCCGCGAGGAGGAGGAGCACCAGGCCGACGATCAGGGCCGCGAGCCACGGTGAGAGGGCGTTCGACAGCCCCAGGATCGCGGTCGTGACGAGGGCGGCGAACCCGAAGAAGCCGAGGAAGGCGGCGCCCGCGAAGAGGCCGATCCCGGTGCCGGCGTGCTTCGCCTTCGTGGCGAGCTCGTCCTTGGCCAGCTGGATCTCGTTGCGGACCAGCAGCGACAGCTTCTCCGACAGCTGGCTCACCAGCTCGCCGATGCTCGGGCGGTCCTCGCGCCCGGACGTCCTGCGTGTGCTCGTCACCTCACCACGTCCTTCAGGTCCCTGGTCGTGTGGCCGCGGCGCCCGCGGCGGGCGCTCCCTCGGCTCATCCTGTCCTACAGCCAACAGGCGTGGGGCAACTCTGGCAATTCGTCGGGGGTGCCCCAGTGATCTTGCCGCGCCCGGGGCCGTCGCGCGAGTCCGACGACGACGCCCCGCCGGCGGACCGGGCGGGGCCTGAGGGGGAGTGCGGCACGGGTCGGGACATGGTGTGCGCGACACGTGTTCGGGTGGTGCTGGTGGCCAGACGCGGGTTCGAACCGCGGACCTTTCGATTTTCAGTCGAACGCTCTACCAACTGAGCTATCTGGCCGAGACACCGACGCCCGGTCAGATGACCGGGCGCTGTGCCGAGCGACCCCGACGGGACTTGAACCCGCGACCTCCGCCGTGACAGGGCGGCGCGCTAACCAACTGCGCTACGGGGCCTTGTGGTGGATCACAAGGATACCGGTACTGCGTAAGCCTGCTGACTGCTCGTACCCCCAACGGGATTCGAACCCGTGCTACCGCCGTGAAAGGGCGGGGTCCTAGGCCGCTAGACGATGGGGGCCAACCTTCCGATCGACGCCCGTCACGTTACCGCGCCGTGGACCTCGCACAGCATACGGGTCACGGCGGGGATCTCCAAAGTCGCGGCCCACGGCGCGGTGACCTGGGCGGACAGGCCGGAAGGGCCCGAGCGGAGGTCGCGAGAGCGCCGTCGGGCGCCTCCCGGGGACGGCCGGGGCGAGGCGTCGGTCGAGGCCCGTCGTCGGCCACAATGGTCCGGTGGTGGACATGTCGCGGGAGGCGTTCGAGGACGCGGTGCGGGACGCGTTGGACCTCGTGCCCCCCGAGCTCGCCGAGAAGATGGACAACGTCGTGGTGCTGGTCGAGGACGACGCGCCCGAGGACGACCCCGAGCTGCTGGGCCTGTACGAGGGTGTCGCGCTGACGGAGCGGGACGGCTGGTGGGCCGCGGGCTCGCTGCCGGACCGGATCACGATCTTCCGCAACCCGACGCTCGAGATCTGCGACACGGTCGAGGAGGTCGTCGACGAGGTGGCCGTGACCGTGGTGCACGAGATCGCCCACCACTTCGGGATCGACGACGAGCGCCTGCACGAGCTGGGCTGGGGCTGAGACGCCGCCCGGCGCCGCCGGCGCCCACGGGGTGCCCCGCACGGAGCACGAGGAGAGGACGCGCATGCGCATCGGGATCGTCCTGCTGCCGCAGGACCGCTGGGCCGTCGCCGCGCCGCGGTGGCGCCGGGCCGAGGAGTACGGCTTCGACCACGCCTGGACGTACGACCACCTCGCCTGGCAGTCGCTGGTCGACGAGCCGTGGCTCGCCACGGTGCCGCTGCTCGCCGCCGCCGCAGGGGTGACCGAGCGCATCCCGCTCGGGACGTGGGTCTCGCACCCGAACTACCGGCACCCGGTGCCGTTCGCCAAGGACGTCATGGGCCTGGACGACGTCACGGGCGGCCGGTTCCTCCTCGGCGTCGGCGCCGGCGGTACCGGCTGGGACGCCGACGTGCTCGGCGAGCGGCTCACGACGCGGGAACGGACCGACCGGTTCGTCGAGTTCGTCGACCTCATGGACCGGCTCCTGACGCAGCCGGTGACGGACTGGTCCGGCGACCACTACACCGCCGTCGGCGCGCGCATGCACCCCGGCTGCCTGCAGCAGCCGCGGGTGCCCTTCGTCGTCGCCGCCAACGGCCCGCGCGCGATGGCGGTGGCCGCCCGCCACGGCCAGGGCTGGGCGACGTACGGCCGGGTGGCCGACGACGACGGCCTGTCCCCGGCCCAGGCGCAGGAGGCGTGGTGGGCGCGGCTGGCGGGCGTCGTCGAGCGCTTCGAGCAGGTGCTGGCGGAGGCCGGCCGAGCCCCGGGCTCCATCGACCGCTACCTCAACATCGACGCGGCCCCGGTGTTCTCGCTCGCGTCGTTCGACGTGCTCCAGGAGGGCGTCGAGCGCGCCCGGGCGCTGGGGTTCACGGACGTGGTGGTGCACTGGCCCCGGGCGGAGGGCGTCTACGCCGGTCGCGAGGAGGTCCTGGAGGAGGCCGCGGCTCGCCTCGACGAGCTCCGGTCGGCGGGCTGACCGGCTCACGGGCGCTCGGCCGACGGTTCTCGTCAGGCGGTCGGCTGACGACACCCGTCAGGCGGTCGGCCGACCGCACCGTCCCGTCAGCGGGGGCGGCGGGCCTCCCAGGCGGACGCGGCCATCTCCGTGAGCGTGTGGCGCATCCGCCAGTCCAGGTCCCGGGCGGCCAGGTCGCCGGAGGCCACGATCCGCGCCGGGTCGCCCGGACGCCGCGGGGCCTCCTCCGGCACGAACGGGATGCCCGTCACCTCCGCCATCGTCGTCATGATCTCCCGGACCGAGACGCCGTCCCCGCTGCCGAGGTTGTAGACCGGCTCGAGGGTGCCACCGGCGGCGAGGGTGCGAGCGGCCGCGACGTGGGACCGCGCCAGGTCGGCGACGTGGATGTAGTCGCGCACGCACGTGCCGTCGGGCGTGGCATAGTCCGTGCCGTTGATGCGCGGCGTGCGACCCGCGAGCAGGGCGTCGATGACGAGCGGGAAGAGGTTGTGCGGGCTGGAGTCGTAGAGGTCCGCCCGGCCGGAGCCCACCACGTTGAAGTAGCGCAGGGACGTGTGGCGCAGGGGCCGGTCGGTTTCGGCGGTCGCGGTGGCCTGGTCGCGCAGCAGCCACTCGCCGATGAGCTTGGACTCCCCGTAGGGCGACTCCGGCGCCGTCGCCGTGGCCTCCGTGACGAGGTCCGTGTCCGGGGTGCCGTAGACGGCGGCCGAGGAGGAGAAGACGACCGCGTCGACGTCGGCCGCCTGCATGGCCTCGAGGAGCCGCGCGGTGCCGGTGACGTTCTGCTCGTAGGTGTGCAGCGGTCGCTGCACGCTCACGCCGGCGTACTTGTACCCCGCGAGGTGCACGACGCCGGTGACCGCGTGCTCGCGCATCGCGGTCCGGAGGGTCGCACCGTCGAGGATCGACGTCCGGACGAACGGGGTGCCGGCCGGGACGAACTCCTCGTGCCCGCTCGACAGGTCGTCGACGACGACCACGTCCATGCCCTCGTCGAGGAACGCCTGCACCACGTGCGCTCCGATGTACCCCGCTCCGCCGGTCACCATCCAGGTCATGCACGAATCCTATCGTGATCGAACGAGGTCGAACAGACCCGAACATCCGTGGGTGGAGCCAACGAGAACGGTCGGCGCCGGACGCACCGGTGCCCGGTGACCGACGAGGCGGTCACCGGGCACCGGGGCCGGGCGGGGGCCGTCGTGTCGACGGCCGTGCGCGTGGTGCGCGTCAGATGCGGCTGCGCTTGTTCCGGCCGAGCAGCTGCGCGGCGATGATGACGCCGACCACCGCGAGCACCAGCTGGACGACGAGCGTCAGGATGCTGAAGCCGTCGTCGCTCGGCACGAGCCACGCGCCGAGGAAGGCGGCGAGGATGCCGACCAGGATGGTCACGATCAGCGAGATGCTCTGCCGACCCGGTGCGAAGAGGCGTCCGAGTGCTCCGATGATGAGCCCAACGATGATGGCACTGATGATGCCGCCGATCTCCATGGCTGTTCCCCTTCCGTGGTGAGGAGGTCCGGTGAGGTCCTCTGCCCGGGACGCTAGACCCGGGCAGAGGACCCCGCACGTCGAGGCAGCGACAGCGTGCCTCGGACCACCAGCGGCACCGTGACGGAGCGGTCACTCCCTGTCGAGGGACCGGGCTCAGCATGGCGAGGGAGGATGAACGCCCTCCGCTCTCACGATCCGAGACCCGCCGGGTCCACGTCTTGCGGGTCCGCCCGGCAGTTGTGACGGTGGAACGGCTCGAGAGGCCCGGTCGTGCGTTCGGACCGGGCACACCATCCCGGCACGAAGGAGCACCATGCTCACCCTGACCGACAACGCCCGGCACGCCGTCCAGGACATCGCGACGCGCGCGGGTCTTCCCGACGACGGGGGCCTCCGGATCGCCCCGTCCCCGCGGGAGTCCGGCAGCTTCGAGCTCTCGCTCGTCCCCGCCCCCGTCGACGGTGACCAGGTCATCGAGGCCGACGGCACGCGGGTCTTCCTGGAGTCCGAGGCCTCCGAGGTCCTCGCCGACCAGCAGCTCGACGCTGCCGCCTCGCCCGAGGGCGTCGGCTTCATGCTGGCCCCGCAGGACTGACGCAGGGCCGACGCCGCGACGTCGGGCCGATCCGGCCCCGACGTCGTGCCCGGAGGGTCGTCGCGATCGCGCGGCGGCCCTTCGTCGTCCCCGGCCTACGCCGCGCGGGGCGGTGAGGCCTACGTCGCGCGGTGCGGCCCCGGCTCCGGGCGCGGTGTCGCGCCGTCGGTCGTCCCGGCCTGCGCCGCATCGGCCACCTCGCCGACGAGGCGCTCGACGACGTCCTCGAACATGGCGACCCCCAGCACCTCCTGACCGTCGCGGACGACGGCGAGGTGGGCGCCCCGGGCCTGGAGCGCGGTCAGGGCCGTGTCCAGCGGGGTGTCGGCCGGGATGTGCGCCAGCGGCCGGACGCGCCCGGGCGCGACCGCGGTGTCCTGCATGCCGTCCGGGACCATGAGCAGGTCCTTGAGGTGGACGTACCCGACGAGCTGTCCGGCGTCGTCGGCGAGGGGGAAGCGGGAGAAGCCGGTCCGGACGCACGCGGCCTCCGCCTCGGCGTAGGTGACGCCCACGGGCAGGGTGACCACGTCCGCCAGCGGCACCGTCACGGCGCGCACCGGCTGGTCGCTCAGGGCCAGCGCGCTGGCGAGCAGCTCGCCCTCGCCCTCCTCGAGCAGACCCTCCTCGCGGGACTCGGCGATGAAGGCCGCCACCTCGTCGGCGGTGAACGCGGAGGCCACCTCGTCCCGTGGCTGCACCCGCAGCGCCCGGAGCACCAGGTTCGCGGCCCAGTTCAAGGCCAGGATCACGGGCTTGAGCACGAGCACGACGCCGTACAGCACGGGCGCGAGCACCAGGGCGGACCGCTCGGGTCCGGCGATCGCGATGTTCTTGGGGACCATCTCCCCGAGCACCATGTGCAGGACGACGACGATCGTGAGCGCGACGGCGAAGGAGATCGCGTGCAGCAGCGCGCCCTCCACGCCGACGGCGGCGAGCGGCACCTCGAGCAGGTGCGCGACGGCCGGCTCGCCGATCGCGCCCAGCCCCAGGGAGCACATGGTGATGCCGAGCTGCGCGCCGGCCATCATGAGGGAGACCCGTTCCATGGCGCGGAGCGTCAGTCGTGCTCTGCGGGAGCCCTCGGCGGCCCGCGGCTCGACCTGGGTGCGCCGCGCCGCGATGAGGGCGAACTCGGCGCCGACGAAGAAGGCGTTGCCGGCCAGCAGCGCGATCGCTATGAGCACGGCCGTGAGGTCACCCACGGTGGGCCTCCGTCGCGGGCTCGCCCGGCTCGTCGTCGGCGTCGTCCTGCGGACCGAGGACGGAGAGCGTCAGCCGGTCGACGCGGCGTCCGTCCAGCCGGGTGACGTCCAGGCGGACGCGCACGGCGGCGGCGATCCCGTCGTCGTCGCGGTCGTTCTCGTCCCGGGCGTCCAGGAGCACGTGGTCCCCGGGCTCGGAGAAGCGTTCGAGGCGCTCGGTGACGAGGCCGCCGAGGGTGTCGGACTCCTCGCCCTCGGGCAGGTCCAGGCCGGTGATCTCGGCGACCTCGTCCGGCCGGAGGAGGCCGGACAGCGACCACGTCCCGTCCGGGAGGAGCCGGTGCCGGTTGACGGGACGGTCCTGCTCGTCCTCGATCTCCCCGACGATCTCCTCGACGAGGTCCTCCAGCGTGATGATCCCGGCGGTGCCGTCGTACTCGTCCACGACGATCGCCAGCTGCAGGCCCTCGCGCAGCACGTCCAGGACGGCGTCCAGCGGCATGGCCGACGGCACGGCGGCGATCGGCCGGGCGATCTCGCCGATCGTGGTGGCCGCACGCCGCTCGGCCGGGACGGCGAGCGCGTGCTTGAAGTGCACCGCACCGACGACGTGGTCGACGTCCTCGCCGAGCACGGGGAAGCGCGCGTGCCCCGTCCGGGCGACGAGGCGGAACACCTCGTCGACGGGGTCGTCCGCCTCCAGGAAGCGGACCCGGGGCCGCGGGGTCATCGCGTCCGCGGCGGTGCGCTCGGAGAGCTCGACGGAGCGTGCGACCCGGTGGGCGGCACCCTCGTCGAGCAGGCCGCGGTCCGCCGAGCGGGCCGCCAGGGAGCCCAGCTCCTGGGCCGACCGCGCGGAGGCGAGCTCCTCCTGGGGCTCGACGCCGAGCGCCCGCACGATGCGGTTCGCGGTGCCGTTGAGGAGGCGCAGCAGCGGGCCGGTGGCGCGGCTGAACCCGCGCTGGGCCCCGGCGACGACGCGCCCGACCTTGAGGGGCTCGGCGATCGCCCAGTTCTTGGGCACGAGCTCGCCGAACACCATCTGCGCGCCGGTCGCGATCGCGAAGGCGAGCGCGAAGGACACCGCGGCGGTCGCGTCGTCGCTGATGCCGGTCGCGCCGACAGGGCCGCGCAGCAGGGTGGCGATGGACGGCTCGGCGATGAACCCGACCACGAGGCTGGTCACCGTGATCCCGAGCTGGGCCCCGGACAGCTGGGTGGAGAGGGTCCGGAGGGCCTTCTGGACCGACACCGCCCGCGCGTCGCCGGACTCGGCGAGCCGGGCGACCGTGGGCCGGTCCACGGTGACGAGGGAGAACTCCGCGGCCACGAACAGCGCGTTCGCGGCGACGAGCAGGACGACGAGCAGGACGAGCAGCCACTCCACGGTCATCGGCGTCCGTCTCGTCGGGCAGCGGTGGCGCTGCTGTCCGGATCAGGAGGCTCCGAGGCGGTGGAGGCACCGCCTGGCTCGGGTCTGTGGCCGTTCGAGGTCATGCTGCCTCACGATACGGGCGGACGGCCCAGGGCGCCCTCAGTCCCCGAGGCGGTCCAGCCGATGCAGGAAGGCGGCCATCGCCTGACGGCTCACCGGGTCGCCCGGGCGGTACTGGACGGATCCGTCCGGACCCGCCGTGCCGGTGCTGATGCCGTTCGCGGAGATCCAGGTGATCTCCTGGGCGAAGCGTGTGCCCGGGAGGACGTCGCTGAAGGCGGTGGTGACGCCTTGGACCTGCGGAGACCCCACGAAGCGGTACAGGAACGCCGCCATGGCACCGCGACTGACCGGCGCCGCCGGCTGGAACTGGACGGTGCCGTCCGGCATGGGCGTCCCTGTCGTGATCCCCTGCGCGGCGAGCCAGGTGATCTCCCGGTAGAACGGTGATGCGGGCGTCACGTCGACGAAGGGGGACGTCACTGGTGGGGTGTACGCCGGCGAGCCCGCGCTCCGGTAGAGGAAGGCAGCCATCGCCTGGCGCGCGACCGCGGTCCCCGGACGGAACGACCCGTCGTCGTAGCCCTCGGCCACGCCGCTGAGGACGAGCCAGTCGATCGACGCCTTGAACGGGTGGTCCGGGCTGACGTCGGTGAACACCGGTGCCAGCACGGTCACCGTGATCGGTTCGGTGACGGTCGTGCTGTTCCAGTTCCGCAGCCGGTACGTCGTCGTCGTGATCCCGGGGTCGAGCCGCACGGTGGCGTTGCCGGAGGTCACGGGGACGGCGAGCACGTCCACCCAGGAGCCGTCGCGGAGGACCTGCAGGTGCAGGCTCGCCGTCGCGACGGGGACGCTGTCCTTCGTGTAGCTCACGGACATCTCCGCGAGGGTGTTCGCGGGGATCTCCGTCGGGCCGTCGACGACCGCCTTCAGCTCCGCCACGGCGACGGTGAAGGGGTTCGTGACCGTCGTGGTGTTCCAGTTCCGAAGACGGAAGGTGCCCGTGGTCGCGCCCGGCCGCACCTCGTGCGTGGCCTGCCCGCTCACGACGCTCACGTCCTCCACGTCCTCCCAGGCGCCGCCGGTCAGCCGCTGGAGGGTGACGACCGCACTGGGCACCGGCCGCGCGTCCTTGGTGTAGGTCACCGAGACGGTGCTCGTGCCGGTCGCCGGGACGGTGCCCGGGCCCGTGAGCGTCGCGCCCAGCTCGGCCACGTACACCTTGAAGCTGTCCGTCACGGCCGAGCCGTTCCAGTTCCGCAGGCGGTACTCGGTGCTCACCGATCCTGGGCTCAGCAGGTGCTCGCCGACGCCGTCGACGATGCGGACGGGCGCCACGTCGACCCACCCGTCGACGGTGCGGCTCTGGACCATGAGCTCAGCGGAGGGGACCGGGGCAAGGAGCTTGTCGTACCGCGCCATGAGCCGGACCGTCCCGCCTGCGGGCACGGTCGTCTGCTCGGGCAGCTCGAACGAGACCCGCGGGCCCCAGTGACGCCACGCGCCGCACGCGCCGTCGAAGCTGCTGGTGATGTCCCGCAGGCCGTGCTCGATCTGCCGCTGCGGGATGCGCAGGTAGGCGGTCCCGCCCTTGGACGTCGCCCAGGTGCTGCCGAACAGCGTCACGAGGTCGAGCTGGGGGATTCCTCGGAGGGACGTGACGTCACCGACCGCACGGTGGTCCCAACCGGAGCGCAGCTGCCAGAGGTCGGCCAGGCACTGGCGCTGCTCCGAGCCGTCCCACGGCTGTGTCCGGGTCAGCTCCATCGCCAGGAGCCGGTTCTGGTCGGTGCGGCCCGAGGCGATCGAACCGGCGTACTCCCAGTGCCAGGCCTCGGGGAGGGAACCGTCGTACTGGGCCCACTGGGGGTGGAACCAGCCGAAACGGTTCGCGTTCTGCCGCATCCAGTTGTGCTGGGCCGAGCCGAAGACGTTGATCCCGCCGCCGAAGTCGATCGCGAGGCCCCACCCATGGTTCGACGTGCCGGGTGTGGCCGCGAGCGTGGGCTTCTCGATCTTCAGCTGGACCTGCTCGTCGTACGTCCGGTACGTGGACGTGATCGAGAGATTGACCCCGAAGGCCGCTCGGTACGCAGCGTTCATCTCCTCCAGGGCGGCATCGGCGTCGCAGCGGGAGCGGTGTCGCGTCGATGTCCACGACGGGCTGCACAGCACCTCGACGGGGATCATGCCGTTGGTGTAGCCGGCCCACGACCCCACGATGCCCTTGACCTCACCGTTGTACTGCTGGGGCGGCATCCACGGGGCCACGCCCTGGGTGGGGAGGCCCGCATCGGGGGCGTCCGAGAGCACGTCCTGTCCACTCGTCGGACCGAAGTCCGGTGCCGTCGACGCGGTGGCGCCGAGCGGAGCCATGACGAGGACCGAGGCCAGTGCCGTGGCGATCAGGTAGGGCGTCCGACGGTGCGGCCGGTTCACCCGACGGCTCCGGGGGCGAGGGGTGCGGTGTAGGGACACGATCGGCTCTCCGTCGACGGCAGACTCCCTTCTTCATCGGACGCCGGGCCGCGCGACATGAGGAGTCCGATGGAAGCTGCTCCGCACGCCCCGGCCACAGGAGGGCACCCCGGGACGGGACGACCGAAGGCGCGGGGTCGTCGTCGGGTCCTACCGTGGGCCCTCGGTCGGAGGGAGCCCGGGATGGACGTGCATGTGGAGGGCGTCGTGCCCCTGCGGTTCGCCGACGGTGCGCCGGTGCGGGCCGCGTCGGCGATCGGCCGGTTCGGCGACGGCTGGCTCGTGGCGCAGGACGACGGGACGCACGCGGCGTGGCTGCGGGAGGGCGTGGAGCGTCCGGCGCAGCCGGTGCGCCTCCTGCCGCCCGTCGAGGGGCACGACGACTTCTTCGAGGCCGACGGCACGAAGGTGCTCAAGCCGGACCTCGAGTCCGCCGTGCACGTGTCCGACGGCGAGGACGGCCCGTGGCTCCTGCTCCTCGGCTCCGGGTCGTCGCCCGCCCGGACCCGGGCCGTCCTGGCCCGGGCGGCCGGGGCGCGCGCCGCGGTGGTCGCCGTCGAGCTCGCGCCGCTGTACGACAGGGTCGCCCGGGTGCTCCGGGTCGAGCGGGACCTGCTCAACCTCGAGGGTGCGTGCGTCGTCGACGACGTGCTGCGGTGGTTCCACCGCGGAGCTCCGGCGGCGGGGGTGCCCACGGCGAGCGTCGACGTGGGTCTCGGGTCGTTGCTCGACGCGCTGGTGGATCGCCGCCCCGTCGCCGCGGTCGACGTGCGTGGCCGCCGGGCCTACGGGCTCGGTGAGGTGCGCGGCGTCGGTCTCGCGGTCACCGACGCCGTCGCGCTGGGGGCGGGCCGCGTGCTCGTCAGCGCCGCGGCGGAGGACACGGCGGACCCGCGCGACGACGGTCCGGTGGTCGGGTCGGCGCTCGCCGTGATCGACGCCGACGGCTCGGTGCTCGACGAGGTCGCGCTGCCGCACCTCGACGGGTGCGTGCCGAAGGTCGAGGGCATGGCCCTGGAGCGGTGCGACGGGCAGGAGGCGCGTGTGCTCGCGACCCTCGACGCCGACGACCCGACGACGCCGTCGCTCGCGGTGACCCTGCGCGTGCGGTGGTGAGACGTGGGGAGCCTGCGGGCTGCGCGCACGACGGCGGGTGGGCCCCGTGGGGCTCGAACCCA
>NZ_AXCW01000038.1 GCF_000603945.1 Actinotalea ferrariae CF5-4
CTGGGACGGCTCCCGTCGTAGCGCGGGCAGCCGCGAGCGTCCGGTACGCTGTGCGGTGCACCCGGCCTCCGGGTGACATCGCACGCCATCCTCCCCGTCGCTCGCGCCCCCGGCGCGGCCCGGGGCGAGCACCGACGACGGTCCGGGACCACTCGTGGTCACGGTGTCGGCTCGCGTGGCGTCAGGGGTGATCGGCACCAGTCGGTCACCGACAACCGGATCGCGGGGCACGACCTCGGTCGCGCACCCGCCTGCATTCGCGCCGCCCGCAGCCGGGCGGCGCCGGAAGGACGTGCCATGGCCGTCGTGACCATGCGCCAGCTGCTCGAGAGCGGTGTCCACTTCGGGCACCAGACCCGCCGGTGGAACCCGAAGATGAAGCGCTTCATCTTCACCGAGCGCAACGGCATCTACATCGTCGACCTGCAGCAGTCGCTGTCGTACATCGACCGCGCCTACGAGTTCGTCAAGGAGACCGTCGCCCACGGCGGGACCATCCTCTTCGTCGGCACGAAGAAGCAGGCCCAGGAGCCCGTGGCCGAGCAGGCCGCGCGCGTCGGGATGCCCTACGTCAACCAGCGCTGGCTGGGCGGCATGCTGACCAACTTCACCACGGTGAACAAGCGGCTCCAGCGCCTCAAGGAGCTCGAGGAGATCGACTTCGAGGACGTGGCCGGCAGCGGCTACACCAAGAAGGAGCTGCTCATCATGCGTCGGGAGCGGGACAAGCTCGCCAAGACGCTGGGCGGCATCCGTGACATGGCGAAGGTGCCCTCGGCGATCTGGGTCGTCGACACGAACAAGGAGCACCTCGCCGTCGACGAGGCGCGCAAGCTCGGCATCCCCGTCGTCGCGATCCTCGACACGAACTGCGACCCGGACCTGGTCGACTACCAGATCCCGGGCAACGACGACGCGATCCGCGCCGTCACGCTGCTGACGCGCGTGATCGCCGACGCCGCCGCCGAGGGCCTCATCGCCCGCCACTCCGGCCGCCAGGCCGCGAGCGAGGGCGCGGACGTCGCCTCCGAGCCCCTCGCCGAGTGGGAGCGGGAGCTCCTCGCCGGTGGGTCCGACGCCGGTGCGGCGATCCAGACGGAGCCGTCGGCCCCCGCCGGCCCCGAGGACGTCACCGTCCCGCCGAGCGCCTCGGCCGTCGCCACCGACGACCTCCCCGCCGACAACCAGGCCGCCGAGGCCCAGGTCGAGAGCCCGGTCGAGGCCATCGGCACCGCGGTCGCCGAGGGCGACGCGCCCACCGGTCAGGACGCGGCCCCGGCCGCCGAGGCCGAGGGTGCGGCGGAGCCCGCCGCCGAGGACACCACCACCGCCGACTGACGTCCGCCGGCTGCGCACCGCCACACGGCGGTGCGCAGCCTCCGGTCGGCCGCCCAGGGGGCCGTCCCGACCGTACGACGCACGACGCACCCACGACAGCAAAGGACTCCCATGGCGAACTACACCGCCGCAGACATCAAGGCCCTGCGTGAGCGCACCGGCGCGGGCATGCTCGACGTCAAGAAGGCGCTCGACGAGGCCGACGGCGACGCCGAGAAGGCGCTGGAGATCATCCGCGTCAAGGGCCTCAAGGGCGTGAGCAAGCGCGAGGGCCGCTCCGCCTCGGACGGCCTCGTGGCCGCCCACGTCGCGGACGACGCGTCCGGCCAGACCGGCGTCCTCATCGAGCTCAACTCCGAGACCGACTTCGTCGCGAAGAACGCCACGTTCGTGGCGCTCGCCGACAAGGTGCTCGGCGCGGCCGTCGCCACGGGCACGGACGACGTCGCCGCGATCCTGGCCTCGGACCTCGACGGGCGCTCCGTCCAGGAGACGATCGACGAGACCGCGGCGACGCTGGGCGAGAAGGTCGTGCTGCGCCGCGTGGCGCGCGTCTCGGCCGAGAAGGTGTCGGTCTACCTGCACAAGGTCAACAAGGACCTGCCCCCGCAGGTCGGCGTGCTCGTCGGCAGCGACGCGGCCGGTGCCGAGGTGGCCCGCGACGTGGCGATGCACATCGCCGCGTACTCGCCGGCCTACCTCACGCGGGACGAGGTCCCGGCGGAGACGGTCGAGTCGGAGCGGCGGATCGCCGAGGAGACCTCGCGCAACGAGGGCAAGCCCGAGGCCGCCCTGCCGAAGATCGTCGAGGGTCGCCTCAACGGCTTCTTCAAGGAGTCGGTGCTCGTGGACCAGGCGTTCGCGAAGGACCCGAAGAAGACGGTCGGCCAGGTCGTCGCCGAGACGGGCGGCGCGGTCACCGCGTTCGCGCGCTTCCGCGTCGGAGCCTGAGCCCAGCCTGTAGCGTCACCACGGCGGCTCCGGTCCTCGGGCCGGGGCCGCCGTCGGCGCACCTGGGGGGCGGGCGCCGTGGCCCCCACGGGACTCGAGCACGACGACGGCACCGCAGAGGGACACCGGGAGGCAGCGTGACGCAGGACCAGAGCACCGCCCAGGCCGACACCGCCACCGAGCCCGAGGCCGAGGCGCCCCCGCAGGGCGCAGCCCGCCGGGTGCTGCTCAAGCTCTCCGGCGAGACGTTCGGCGGGGGTCGGATCGGTCTCGCACCCGACGTCGTGCAGCGGATCGCGGGGGAGATCGCCGCAGCGGTCCGGTCGGGCGTCCAGGTCGCGATCGTCGTCGGCGGCGGCAACTTCTTCCGGGGCGCGGAGCTGTCGCAGCGCGGCCTGGACCGCGCGCGGGCCGACTACATGGGCATGCTCGGCACGGTCATGAACTGTCTCGCGCTCCAGGACTTCCTGGAGCAGGCGGGCGTCAGCACGCGGGTCCAGACGGCCATCACCATGGGACAGGTCGCCGAGCCGTACATCCCGCTCAAGGCGATCCGGCACATGGAGAAGGGCCGCGTCGTCATCTTCGGCGCCGGCGCCGGCATGCCCTTCTTCTCCACGGACACCGTCTCCGTCCAGCGCGCGCTCGAGACGCACTGCGACGAGGTCCTCATGGGCAAGAACGGTGTGGACGGCGTGTACACGGCGGACCCGCGGACCGACCCGTCGGCCGTGCGGCTGGACGAGCTGACGTACACCGAGGCGCTCGTGGAGGGCCTGGAGGTCATGGACGCGACCGCGCTGTCCCTGTGCCGGGACAACGGCGTGCGCATGCGGGTCTTCGGCATGGAGGAGATCGGCAACGTCACGCGGGCGCTGCAGGGTGAGAGGATCGGCACGCTGCTCACCGCGGGCTGAGGCGGTCACGCACGCGGGCCGCACGCAGGGACAGCACGACCGACGAGAACGAAGGAGCACCGGTGATCGACGACACCCTCCTCGAGGCCGAGGAGAAGATGGACAAGGCCATCGAGGTCGCCAAGGAGGACATGGCGACCATCCGGACCGGTCGCGCGAACCCGGCGATGTTCCAGAAGATCGTCGTCGAGTACTACGGCTCGCCGACGCCCCTGCAGCAGCTGGCGTCGTTCACGACGCCGGAGGCGCGGACCATCCTCATCACGCCCTTCGACGCCGGCTCGCTGGGCGCGATCGAGCGCGCGCTGCGCGACTCGGACCTCGGGGTCAACCCGAGCAACGACGGCCGCATCATCCGCGTCGTCCTGCCGCAGCTGACCGAGGAGCGGCGCAAGGACTACGTGAAGCTCGCGCGCCACAAGGCAGAGGACGCCCGCGTGGCGGTGCGCAACATCCGTCGCCGCGCCAAGGAGGAGCTGGACCGGCTCGTCAAGGACGGGGAGTCCGGCGAGGACGACGTGACGCGCGCCGAGAAGGAGCTCGAGGCGCTGACCAAGCGCCACGTGGAGGCCATCGACCAGGTCCTCGCGCACAAGGAGAGCGAGCTGCTCGAGGTCTGATGACGGAGCTGGCGGGGACGCAGAGGGTGCAGGTCGGCGCAGGCACCTCACGGGCCGGCCGCGACCTGCCCCGGGCGGTCGCGGTCGGTCTCGGCCTGCTCGGCGTCGTCCTCGCGTCCCTGCTGTGGCGCAAGGAGCTCTTCCTGCTGCTGGCCGTCCTCGCGTGCGGCGCCGCGCTGTGGGAGCTGGCGCAGGCGTTCGCGCGGCGGCACCTGCACCTGCCGCTGCTGCCGGTCCTCGTCGGCAGCACGGGGATCCTCGTCTCGGCGTACGTCGCGGGCGCGGAGGCGATGTTCGTCGCCTTCCTGCTCACCGCGGGCGGCGTCGTGGTGTGGCGGGTCCTGGACGGCAGCGGCACCCCGGCGCTGCGGGACGCGGCGGCGGGCACCTTCGCCACCGCCTACATCCCGCTCATGGGCGGGTTCGTCATGCTCATGCTCGCCGCGCCGGACGGGCCGGCCCGGGTGCTGCTCTTCGTCCTGCTCGCCGTGGCGAGCGACACCGGCGGGTACGTCGCCGGCGTCCTCGCGGGAAAGCACCCTCTGGCGCCGTCGGTGAGCCCGAAGAAGTCCTGGGAGGGGCTCGGGGGCTCCCTCCTCCTGGCCGCCACGGTGGGCGCCGTGGGCCTGTGGCTCGCGTTCGACGCCTCACCGCTCCTGGGTGTGGTCCTCGGTGTCGCCGCGGTCCTCACGGCCACCCTGGGCGACCTCGCGGAGTCCCTGCTCAAGCGGGACCTCGAGCTCAAGGACATGGGCTCCCTCCTCCCGGGGCACGGCGGCGTGCTCGACCGCCTCGACTCCCTCCTGCTGACCGCACCGCTCGTGCACACGGTGCTGCTCGTGGCCCTGCCGGCCGTGGGCGACTGAGACGAAGGACGCTGCTGCCGTGACCGAGGTCCGACCCTCCGCCGAGGGACGTGCGCCGCTGGCGCTGACGATGACGCCTGCCCGGCGCGGCAAGCCGCCGCGCCACTTCGCGGACCTCGCGCCGGGCGAGCGGGCCGAGGCCGTGACCGCCCTCGGCGAGAAGCCGTTCCGGGCCAAGCAGCTCGCCACCCACTACTTCGCGCACCTGTCCGCGGACGCCGCCGAGATGACCGACCTGCCGAAGGCGACGCGCGAGCACCTCGTGGCGGGTCTCTTCCCGGACCTCCTGCGGCCCGTGCGGACCCTCGAGGCCGACGCGGGCACGACGGTGAAGACGCTCTGGAGCCTGTACGACGGCGTCAAGGTCGAGTCGGTCCTCATGCGCTACCCGGGCCGCGCGACCCTCTGCGTCTCCAGCCAGGCGGGCTGCGGCATGGCGTGCCCGTTCTGCGCCACGGGCCAGCAGGGGCTGACCCGGAACCTGTCGACCGCGGAGATCGTCGAGCAGGTGCGCCACGCCGCTCGCGCGCTGCAGCGCGGCGAGGTCGCCGGCGGCCCCGGGCGCCTGACGAACATCGTGTTCATGGGCATGGGGGAGCCCCTGGCCAACTACCGCACCGTGGTGGACGCCGTGCGCCGGTTCGTCGCTCCCGCACCGGACGGGCTGGGCCTGTCCGCGCGCAACGTGACGGTGTCGACGGTGGGACTGGTCCCGGCGATCGACAAGCTCGCGGCGACCGGCATCCCGGTCACGCTCGCCCTGTCCCTCCACGCGCCGGACGACGCCCTGCGCAGCGAGCTGGTGCCGATCAACACCCGGTGGACCGTCGACGAGGCCCTCGACGCCGCGCGGCGGTACTTCGAGGCGACCGGCCGGCGCGTCAGCATCGAGTACGCACTGATCAAGGACATGAACGACCACGCCTGGCGCGCGGACCTCCTCGGGCAGAAGCTCACCGAGCGGGGACGCGGCTGGGTCCACGTCAACCCCATCCCCCTCAACCCGACACCCGGCTCGATCTGGACCGCGAGCGACCCCGCCGTGGAGGCGGAGTTCGTGGCCCGCCTGCGCGCGCACGGCATCCCGACGACGGTCCGGGACACCCGTGGCAGCGACATCGACGGGGCGTGCGGTCAGCTCGCAGCGGAGGACCGATGAGCACCCTGTTCCGGACGACGGGCCGGATCCGGTCGGGGTACGACCCGGCCCAGGTCGACGAGTTCTTCGACCGGGCGCGCCAGGTCTACGAGGGCAAGGGCTCCGCGGAGCCCCTCACGGCGCGCGACGTCCGGCTCACCGCCTTCGACCTGGTCCGCGGGGGGTACGCGACGGGTCCCGTGGACGCCGCGATGGACCGCCTCGAACGGGCCTTCGTCACCCGCCAGCGCACCGACTACGTCACCGCGCACGGCCAGCAGGCCTGGATGGACCACCTCGCGGCGCAGGCCCGCACGCTGTACGGGCGGCTCACGCGTCCCGACGGCGAGCGGTTCGCACCGGCAGGGCGCCGCCAGCAGGGCTACCTCCCGGCCGACGTCGACGCGCTGTGCCACCGTCTCGTGGACTACTTCGACAACGGCGCCAGCCTCACGTCGGACGAGATCCGGGCCGTGACGTTCCGGCGGGCCCGCGGGGCGAAGGCCTACGGCGAGCCCGCGGTCGACGCCTTCTGCGACCGGGCGGTGGAGGTCCTGCTCGGCGTGGAGTGAGCGTGCGTCCTCACGTGCCGTCGGCGGTGCCCCGGCGCGGGTTCCCCTCGGCGGGGATCTCCTGACCCAGCACGATCTCCTGGATCTGGAGCAGCCGCTTCTCGATCCTCGCCACGTCGTCGAGCTCGACGTCGCTCTGGTCGCCCGCGGTGCGCACGACGAGCGTCCCGCAGCCCAGGACCCGGTCGAGCAGCGTGCGGCGGTAGCTGACCGAGTGGACGCGGTCGATCGGGATGTCCCTGCCCTCGCGGGTGAGGACCCCTCGCCGGCTGACGAGCCGCTGGGTCGTGAGGGTGTCCGTCGAGGCGGCCCAGACGAGCGCGGGCCGGACGGCGAACGCGAGCAGGATCACCGCGGCCGCGGCCGCGAGGCTCCAGCGCTGCCAGGCCTGGTCCTGCGGCGACGGGACGACCTGGACGAGCAGGAACCACAGTGCGGCACCGGTGAGCAGGGCCACCAGGACCGGCAGGACGAGGCGCTTCCAGTGCGCGTGCGCGCGGAACACGACGACCTCGTCGGTGGCGAGCATCGAGGGCTTGACCATGGTCAGATCCTTCCACCACGGGGTCCCCGGGGGAACGTGCGACACAATGCCGCCGTGATCCACACCTTCCCCGACCCCGGTCAGCGCAGCGTCGTCCTCCTGGGGTCCACGGGCTCCATCGGCACGCAGGCGGTGGACGTCGTCCGGCGCAACCCCGACCGGTTCCGTGTCGTGGGTCTCGCGGCGGGCGGGCGCGATCCGCGGCTCGTCGCGGAGCAGGTGGTCGAGCTCGGTGTCACCACGGTCGCCGTGGCCGACGCCGGCGCGGGGCTCGCGGTGCTCGAGGCGGTCACCCGGGTCGCCGCGGAGCGGGGCGTGCGCGGGCTGGGCGTCGAGCTGCTCACCGGCCCCGACGCGGCGACGGACCTCGCCGGGCGCGGGGCCGACGTGGTGCTCAACGGCATCACCGGGTCGATCGGCCTGCGGCCCACGCTCGCCGCCCTCGAGGCCGGCAGCACGCTGGCCCTGGCCAACAAGGAGTCGCTCGTCGTCGGCGGCGAGCTCGTGCGCCGGGCCCAGCGCCGGCCGGACCAGGTGGTCCCGGTGGACTCCGAGCACTCGGCGATCGCGCAGTGCCTGCGGGCGGGCCGCCGCGCGGAGGTGCGTCGTCTGGTGCTGACCGCGTCCGGCGGGCCCTTCCGCGGACGGACGCGCGACGAGGTGAAGGCGGTCACCGCCGAGCAGGCCCTCGCGCACCCGACCTGGTCCATGGGTCCGGTCGTCACGGTGAACTCGGCGACCCTCATGAACAAGGGGCTCGAGCTCATCGAGGCCCACCTGCTGTTCGACGTCCCCGTCGAGGACATCACCGTCGTCGTGCACCCGCAGTCGGTCGTCCACTCGATGGTCGAGCTCGTCGACGGGTCCACGATCGCCCAGGCGTCGCCGCCGGACATGCGCCTGCCCATCGCGCTGGGCCTGTCCTGGCCGGAGCGGGTGCCCGACGTCGCCCCGGCGTGCGACTGGTCGGCGCCCACCGCCTGGACGTTCGAGCCGGTCGACGAGGAGGTCTTCGGCGCGCTGCGCCTCGCGCGAGCGGCGGTCTCCGCCTCGCCCACCCATCCGGCGGTGCTGAACGCCGCGAACGAGGAGTGCGTCGCCGCCTTCCTCGACGGCCGGATCGGCTTCCTCGACGTGGTGGACACGGTGGAGCAGGTGCTCGGCGACCACGCGGGGTCCTCCGGTGAGCTCACCCTCGACGCGGTCCTCGACGCCGAGCGGTGGGCGAGGGCACGGGCGCACGAGGTGCTCGCGCGCCGCTGAGGCCCGTCAGCCGAGGAGCGGCCGGACGAGGCGTTCGACGACGCTGGGCCGTCCGGTGAGCTCCTCCTCGCGGTCCGCGAAGGTCATCGCGCGCAGCCCCGCGTTGACCCCGAGCCAGCGCAGCGGCTCCGGCTCCCAGTCGGGGGAGCGGTGCCCGACCCACGGGAGCCGGGTCAGCTCGGTGTCCCGGTCGGTCAGCAGGTCCGCCAGCGTGCGGCCGGCGAGGTTCGTCGTCGACAGGCCGTCCCCGACGTAGCCGCCGGCCCACGCCAGCCCGCTGCTCCGGTCGAGCCCGACGGACGCGTGCCAGTCGCGGGCGATCGCGAGGGGTCCGCCCCACCGGTGCGTGACCCGCACGTCCGCCAGGACGGGGAACAGCTCCAGCAGCGTCTGCTCGAGCGCCGCGAAGACGCGGGGCTCCCGGTCGTACTGCGGGCGGACGGCGCTGCGCCAGTGGTAGGGCGCCCCCCGCCCGCCGAAGGCCAGACGCCCGTCGGCGGTCCGCTGCCCGTACACGACCAGGTGCCGGTGGTCGGCGAAGGTCTCGCGCTCGCGCAGGCCGATGGCGTCCCAGACGTCCTGCGGCAGCGGCTCGGTCGCCACCATGAGCGAGTACACGGGCACGACGGCGCGGCGGCTGCCGGGGAGCCGCGGCGTCCAGGCCTCGGTGGCGCGGACGACGTGCCGGCACCGGACGACCGACCGGGCCGGCCGACGCCCGCTCTCCCGGCTGTCGTCGGTGGCGTCGAGGTGCTCGACCGTCACGCGTCCGGGCTCGATCCCCACGACGCGGCTGTGCTCGACCACCCGGACCCCGCGCGCCTCGAGGACCTCGGCGAGGCCGCGCGTGAGCCGCGCCGGCTGGAGTGCGGCGCAGTCCGGCGTGTAGGTCCCGCCGCGGACCTCCGTGGCGGCGAGCCGGGCCCGGGCCGCGTCCGCGTCCAGGAGCTCGGTCTCGTCCCCCCAGCGCGGGCCCTCGGCCGCCTCGGCGCGGGCGCGGCGCAGCTGCGGTGCGGAGCGGGCGACGACGACGGTGCCCCCGTAGGCCACGTCGCACGCGATGCCCTCGGCCGCGGCGACGCCGGCGACCTCGACGACGGTGTCCCGCATCGCCGCCCGCATGGCCTGCGCGGCGGCCTCGCCGTGACGGGCGGCGAGCGTCGTGGCGGAGGCCGGGAAGAGCGCGGAGCACCAGCCGCCGTTGCGACCGCTCGCGCCGAACCCGACGACCTCCTGCTCGACGACGAGCACGTCGAGCCCGGGGTCGTTCTCGGTCAGGTAGTACGCGGTCCACAGCCCGGTCAGGCCGCCGCCGACGACGACGACGTCCGCGTCCGTCGAGGCGGTGAGGCCGGGGCGGGGCGTGAGCGCGTCGCCGTCGTCCGCCACCTGGTCCAGCCACAGCGACAGCCGGCGGTACGGGGCGCTCATGGTCGAGCCTGCCCGGTCCGACGGTCGGGAGAGGTCCGGGCCGTCACCGCGTCACAGCTGGGCCCAGGCCCGGGAGAGGACGTCCCGCAGGATCTGCTCGATCTCGTCGAACTCGGCGGGGCCGATCGTCAGCGGGGGAGCGAGCTGGATGACGGGGTCGCCCCGGTCGTCCGCCCGGCAGTACAGCCCGGCGTCCAGCAGCGCGTGGGAGAGGAAGCCGCGCAGGAGGCGCTCGCTCTCGTCGTCGTCGAAGGTCTCCCGCGTGGCCTGGTCCTTGACCAGCTCGATCCCGTAGAAGTACCCGTCACCGCGCACGTCACCGACGATCGGCAGGTCCAGCAGCTTCTCCAGGGTGCGGCGGAACACCGGGCCGTTCTCGTGCACCCGCTGGGTGAGCCGCTCCTGCTCGAAGATGTCGAGGTTGGCCATGGCGACCGCGGCGCTGACGGGGTGACCGCCGAACGTGTACCCGTGGTAGAAGGTCGTGGTTCCGGTGCGGAACGGCTCGAAGATCCGGTCCGAGACCACCGTGGCGCCGATCGGCGAGTAGCCCGACGTCATGCCCTTCGCGCAGGTGATCATGTCGGGCACGTAGCCGTACTCGTTGCACGCGAAGATCTCGCCGACGCGACCGAAGGCGCAGATGACCTCGTCGGAGACGAGCAGGACGTCGTACTGGTCGCAGATCTCCCGCACGCGCTCGAAGTAGCCGGGCGGCGGCGGGAAGCAGCCCCCGGAGTTCTGCACGGGCTCGAGGAAGACGGCCGCGACCGTCTCCGGGCCCTCGAAGAGGATGGCCTCCTCGATCCGGTCCGCGGCCCAGCGCCCGAACGCCTTGGGGTCGTCGCGCAGCTCCACGGGAGCCCGGTAGATGTTGGTGTTCGGCACCTTGTGCGCGCCGGGCACGAGCGGCTCGAACGGCGCCTTCATCCCCGGCAGCCCCGTGATGGCCAGGGCTCCCTGGGGCGTCCCGTGGTAGGCGACGGCCCGGGAGATCACCTTGTACTTGGTCGGCTGGCCCATGAGCTTCCAGTACTGCTTCGCGAGCTTCCAGGCCGTCTCCACCGCCTCGCCGCCGCCGGTGGTGAAGAAGATGCGGTTGAGGTCGCCGGGGGCGTGGTGCGCGAGGCGCTCGGCCAGGTCGATCGCCTGCGGGTGGGCGTAGGACCACAGGGGGAAGAACGCCAGCTCCTCCGCCTGCTGCCGCGCCCGCTCGGCGAGCTCGGCCCGGCCGTGACCGGCCTGCACCACGAAGAGACCGGAGAGGCCGTCGATGTAGCGGCGGCCCTCGGCGTCCCAGATGTGGTGACCGCGCCCGCGGACGATGACGGGGACGTGGCCCTTCTCCCAGGTCGACTGGCGCGTCATGTGCCCCCAGAGGTGGTTCCGCGCAGCCTCCTGCCGGTCGGTCCCGGCGGGCGTCGTCGACGTGGTGCCCATGGTCTCGGTCATCGGGTTCCCCAGTTGTAGAGCTGCTTGCGCAGCTTGAGGTAGACGAACGTCTCGGTGGTGCGGACCCCCGGGAGTGTCCGGATGGCGTTGTTGAGCACCTGGAGCAGGTGCTCGTCGTCCTCGCACACGACCTCGACGAGGATGTCGAAGGCGCCCGCGGTGACCACGACGTAGTCGACCTCGGGGATGCCGGCGAAGCGGTCGGCGAGCGCCTGCAGGTCGCCCTCGGCCTTGATGCCGATCATCGCCTGGCGCGAGAAGCCCACCTGGAGCGGGTCGGTCACCGCCACGATCTGCACCACGCCGGACTCGACGAGCCGCTGGACGCGCTGGCGCACGGCCGCCTCGGACAGGCCCACGGCCTTGCCGATGGCGGCGTAGGGGCGCCGGCCGTCCTCCTGGAGCTGCTCGATGATCCCCTTGGAGACGTCGTCGAGGACCACCGGCGGGGGCTTGCGCTGCTCGACCATGGTGGCGATGTTCCCCGTACGGGGCGCTCTTTGCAAGCGAATCCGTCGCTTGCGACGACGGGTGCGCGCAATCCCGTCGTCACGACGGGGCAGAACCGCGGAAACCGGTGACCTTGGGGCGTTCCTGCGCTACCGTGCTGGTGGCTCCACCGAGCCAGTCACGACGGCGTGACCCCCGTCGGGCACGCCTTGAGCCGACGGAGGCGCTGTGTCCACGAGCTCCACCACCACGGGCGCGATCGAGCTGCACAACGTCGTCGGGGGCCGCACGGTCCCCGCGGCGCAGGGCCGCACCAGCGACGTGGTCGACCCCAGCACCGGCGAGGCGTATGCGACCGCCCCGCTGTCCACCGCCGAGGACGTCGACGCCGCCTACGCCGCGGCGTCGGACGCGTTCCCCGGCTGGCGGGACACCACACCGGCCGAGCGCCAGCTGGCGCTCCTGCGCATCGCGGACGCGCTCGAGCGCCGTGCGGAGGAGTTCGTCGCCGTCGAGTCGCGCAACACGGGCAAGCCGCTGGCCCTCACCGCCAGCGACGAGGTCCCGCCGTGCGTCGACCAGTTCCGCTTCTTCGCCGGCGCGGCCCGGATCCTCGAGGGCGCCAGCGCCGGGGAGTACATGGCCGGCCACACGTCGTGGATCCGCCGTGAGCCGGTGGGGGTCGTCGGGCAGGTCACGCCCTGGAACTACCCGCTGATGATGGGCGTGTGGAAGATCGCGCCCGCGCTCGCGGCCGGCAACACGGTGGTCCTCAAGCCGTCGGACACCACCCCGGCCTCCACGCTGCTGCTGGCGGAGCTCGCGCAGGAGTTCCTCCCGCCCGGCGTCCTCAACGTCGTCTGCGGGGACCGGGACACCGGCCGCGCCCTCGTCGAGCACGCTCGACCGGACATGGTCTCGATCACGGGCTCCGTCCGTGCGGGGATGGAGGTGGCCGGGTCCGCCGCGGCGCAGGTCAAGCGGGTCCACCTCGAGCTGGGCGGCAAGGCGCCCGTCGTGGTCTTCGGGGACGCCGACATCGCCGCGGCGGCGGAGGGCATCGCCGGCGCCGGCTACTACAACGCCGGCCAGGACTGCACCGCCGCGACCCGCGTGCTCGTGCACGAGTCGGTGCACGCCGACTTCGTGGCGGCGCTCGCCGAGCAGGCGCGGGGCACCCGGACCGGGCGGCCGGACGAGGACGTCGCCTTCGGGCCCGTCAACAACCCGGCCCAGCTCGCCCGGGTCATGGGGTTCCTCGAGCGGCTGCCGGACCACGCGTCCGTCGTCGCCGGGGGGAACCGCCAGGGTGACGTCGGCTTCTTCCACGAGGCGACGGTCGTCGACGGGCTGCGCCAGGACGACGAGGCGATCCAGACCGAGATCTTCGGGCCGGTGATCACGGTGCAGACGTTCCGCGACGAGGCGGAGGCGCTCGCGCTCGCGAACGGGGTGCCGTACGGGCTGTCCAGCTCCGTGTGGACCTCGGACCACGGCACGGCGCTGCGGATGTCACGGGGGCTCGACTTCGGCGTCGTGTGGATCAACACGCACATCCCGTTCGTGGCCGAGATGCCGCACGGCGGCTTCAAGCAGTCCGGGTACGGCAAGGACCTCTCGATGTACGGGTTCGAGGACTACACCCGGATCAAGCACGTCATGAGCGCCTTCGGGTGACACCCACGTCGTCGCCCGCGGCCGGCGGCCGCGGGCGACGACGCTGAGGGCGACGGCGGACCGTGGAGACGGTCGGCAAAGACACGCCTGTGTGACTTTTTCGTTGCAGATCGTCGCAATGACGATGGAATCCCTTGTGTGACACGCGCCACCCTGACACCATCGGCCCACCACGAACGGCGGCCGGCAGGCCGTGCACCCGCCCCGACGTGCCCCACGGTCCCGACCGCGGGGCAGTGATCCGACAGGAGCCCCCTGTGAAGCGTCCCCTCCCCTCAGACCCCGTCGTCCGCGCGATCGTCCGTGCCCAGCTCGCCCAGCGCTCCCAGGTCTCGCGCCGCTCCGTGCTGCAGACCGGGGCCGGTGTGGCCGGCATGGGTGCCCTGCTCGCCGCGTGCGGAACCGGCGGCGCGCCGTCGGGCGAGGCCACGGCCACGGGGGGTGCGGTCCAGGACGTCTCCGAGTCCGACCCCACCGTCAACTGGGCGAACTGGACGCTCTACCTCGACTACGACGACCAGAGCCAGACCTACCCGACGCTCGAGGCCTTCACGGAGCAGACGGGCATCGAGGTCAACTACGCGGAGGACATCGAGGACAACGACTCCTACTACGGTCGCGTGCAGGGGCAGCTCGCGAACGGCCAGGACATCGGCCAGGACATCGTCACCCTCACGGACTGGATGGCGGCGCGGATGATCCGCCTGGGCTACACGCAGGAGCTCGACAAGGCGAACATCCCCAACTGGGAGAACATCCTGCCGGGCCTGCGCGACGTGTCCTTCGACCCGGGTCGGCAGCACTCGCTGACCTGGCAGTCCGGCTTCGCGGGCCTGGCCTGGAACAAGGAGGCGGTGCCGGGCGGGATGCGCAGCGTGTCGGACCTCTGGAACCCCGACCTGGCGGGGCGGGTGGAGGTGCTCAGCGAGATGCGCGACACCGTGGGCCTGATCATGCTCGACCAGGGGGTCGACCCCTCGTCGGACGACTGGGGTGACGACGAGTTCTTCGCCGCCCTGGAGGTCCTCGAGCAGCAGATCAGCTCCGGCCAGATCCGTCAGGTCAAGGGCAACTCCTACGCGGAGGACCTCGTGTCCGGGGACGCGCTCGCGGTCATCGGCTGGTCCGGTGACATCACGGTGCTGAACTTCGAGAACGGCGACAACTGGGAGTTCCTCCTGCCCGAGGCCGGCGGCACGCTCTGGAGCGACAACCTCATGGTCCCCGTCGGCAGCCCGCGCAAGACGAACGCCGAGACGCTGATGAACTACTACTACGACCCGGTCGTCGCGGCCGAGGTCGCGGCGTACGTCAACTACATCTGCCCGGTCCAGGGTGCGTACGAGGAGATGCTGAACCTCGACCCCGAGCTCGCCGAGAACCAGCTCATCTTCCCGAACGAGGAGACCCTGTCCCGGGCCTACGTCTTCCGGGCGCTGACGCCCGAGGAGGAGACCCGGTACAACACCGAGTTCCAGTCCGTGATCGGGAACTGACGTCCGTGAGCGCTGACATCCATGTCGATCCAGGTCGGGCAGAGCACTCCGGCGGACGCAGGCCCGCTGCGACGGCGAGGGCCGGCGTGAGCGGCTCGGAGTCGGGGGGCGGCGCCGACCTCGTCCTCGAGCGGGTGACGAAGGAGTTCGGGGCCTACACGGCCGTGGACGACCTCTCCCTGACGATCCCCGCAGGGTCCTTCTTCGCCCTGCTGGGTCCGTCCGGCTGCGGCAAGACGACGACGCTGCGCATGGTCGCCGGTCTGGAGGCGCCGACGCGCGGGCGCGTCCTCCTCGGGGGCGAGGACGTCACGGGGACCCGGGCGTACCAGCGGCCCGTGAACACGGTCTTCCAGTCGTACGCGCTCTTCCCGCACCTCACGGTGCTGGAGAACGTGGCCTTCGGCCTGCGGCGCAAGCGGGTCGCCGACGCCGAGCAGCGGTCGCGGGCCGCGCTGGACCTCGTCGAGATGGGCCACATGGCCGACCGTCGGCCGTCCCAGATGTCCGGCGGCCAGCAGCAGCGCGTCGCCCTGGCCCGGGCGGTGGTGAACAACCCGGCCGTGCTGCTCCTCGACGAGCCCCTCGGGGCGCTCGACCTCAAGTTGCGGCGGCAGATGCAGACCGAGCTGAAGCGGATCCAGCTGGAGGTGGGCCAGACCTTCGTCCACGTCACCCACGACCAGGAGGAGGCCATGACCATGGCCGACACGGTCGCGGTGATGAACCACGGCCGGATCGAGCAGATGGGGGCGCCGGAGGCGCTGTACGAGCTGCCGCGGACCGCGTTCGTGGCCAACTTCCTCGGCCAGTCGAACCTGCTGGCCGGCGAGGTCCGGGAGGACGTCGGCGACGTCGTCGGTGTCGACATCGGGGGCCGTCGGCTGTGGGTGCCCAAGGACCGCGCCGTCACCACGACCGGTGCGGTGCTCGTCGGGGTCCGGCCCGAGAAGCTCCACATCTTCTTCGCCGAGGAGGGCGTCCCGGACGACTCGAACGTCGTCGGGCCCGGCATGGTGACGGACGTGGCGTTCAGCGGGGTCAGCACGCAGTACCAGGTGCTCGTGCCGGGCCTGGGGACGATCGGCGTCTTCGCGCAGAACGTCTTCGGCGGCCGGGCGATCCGGGTGGGCGACGAGGTCATGCTCGGGTGGGCGGTCAAGCACACGTTCGCCCTGGACGGCACGGAGGACGCCAGCGCCGGCGCACAGCTCGAGGACGGGGAGGCCTGAGCGATGAGCGTCGTCTCCGCGCTCGGCCACGGCGGGGGCAGCGGCACGCCCGCGCCCGCGCCCGCGCGGCGCGCCCGCGGGGGCGCGTACCTGCTCCTGGCACCGGGCCTGCTCTACCTCGGCCTCTTCTTCGTGGTGCCCGTGTTCGCCCTGCTCGTGACGTCGTTGTACGTGCCGGTCCCGGGCGGTGACGTCGGCCAGTTCCAGCCCGCGTTCGAGTGGCAGAACTACACGCGGTCGCTGGAGACGTACTGGCCGCAGCTGGTGCGGTCCTTCTCCTACGCCGCCATCGCCACGATCCTCGCGTTCTGCATCGGCTACCCGATGGCGTACACGATCGCCGTCAAGGCGCGCGGGCGCCCGTTCCTCCAGGCGATGCTCCTGGTGCTCGTCATCGCCCCGTTCTTCACGAGCTTCATCCTGCGCACCGTCGCCTGGAAGCAGATCCTCGCCGACGAGGGCTTCGTGGTGGCCGCGCTCAAGGCCCTGGCGGTCATCCCGCCGGACGGCCGGCTCACGGCGACCTCGGTCGCCGTCGTCGCGGGTCTGACGTACAACTTCCTGCCGTTCATGACGCTGCCCATCTACGCGAACCTCGAGCGTCTGGACCCGCGGCTCATCGAGGCGGGGGCGGACCTCTACGCGAACGGGCCGACGACGTTCTGGCGGGTCACGCTGCCGATGTCCATGCCGGGCGTCGTCTCCGGGACCCTGCTGACCTTCATCCCGGCGTCCGGCGACTTCGTGAACTCGGTGCTGCTGGGCAACAACAGCACGACGATGATCGGCCAGGTCATCGACTCACGGTTCTTCAAGGTGAGCGACTACCCGACCGCGGCGGCGCTGTCCTTCGTGCTCATGATGGCGATCCTCGTCCTCGTGGCCGCGTACATCCGCCGGGCCGGGACGGAGGAGCTGCTGTGAGCGGCACGGTGGGGACGAGCGTGACGGCGGGGGTCACGGCCCGGCCCGGCGACGGCGAAGGGCCGGACCGGCCGCCGGCCGTCGCCCCGCGGTCCTGGCGCCTGGGCGAGGCGATCGTGCCCGTCTTCGCCGGGCTCGCCTTCCTGTACCTCATGGTGCCGATCGCCTACACGGTCGCCTTCTCGTTCAACGAGCCGGGTCGTACCAACCTCGTCTGGCGGGGCTTCACGCTGGAGAACTGGCAGAACCCGTGCGGCGCGCCGCAGGTGTGCCAGTCCCTGGTCAACTCGCTGCAGGTCGGCGTCATCGCGACCGTGGTCGCGACCACGCTCGGAACGCTCATCGCGCTGGCGCTCGTGCGGTACCGGTTCCGGGGCCGCACCCTCGCCAACCTGCTGATCTTCCTGCCGATGTCGACGCCCGAGGTCGTGCTCGGGGCGGCCCTCCTGGCCCAGTTCCTCAGCCTGCGCGTCAACCCCGGCTTCACCACCGTGGTGCTCGCGCACACGATGTTCTGCATCAGCTTCGTCGTCGTGACCGTCAAGGCCCGCGTCGCGAGCCTGGACCCGAAGCTGGAGGAGGCCGCGGCCGACCTCTACGCCTCCGCGTGGCAGGCGTTCTGGCGGGTCACGTTCCCGCTGCTGCTGCCCGGCATCGCGGCGGCGGCGCTCCTGGCCTTCTCGCTCAGCTTCGACGACTTCATCATCACCAACTTCAACTCGGGCAACTTCACCACCTTCCCGAAGTTCGTCTACGTCTCCGCCACGCGCGGCATCCCGGCCCAGGCGAACGTCATCGGCTCCGCCATGTTCTTCCTCGCCCTCCTGCTCGTCGTGGCCGCGCAGGTCTTCTCGGTCGCGCGCCGCCGTCGGCGCTGAGCGGGCGCGGCAGGGTACGGGGGGCGGCCGCGTGACCGGGGGACCCACGGAGCAAGGAGGCAGCATGAGGATCCTCGTCGTCGGCAGCGGCGGTGTCGGCGACGCCGTCGCACGGATCGCCGGCCGCCGTGACTTCTTCGAGCGGATGGTCGTGGCCGACCACGACACCGCCCGCGCCGAGCGCACCGTCGCGGCGGTGCAGGCCCACCCTGCGACCCGGCACCCGGAGCGGTTCGTCGCCGCCCACGTCGACGCGTCGGACGAGGAGGGCATCGCGGCGCTCGCGCGGGAGCACGGTGTCACGCACGTCCTCAACGCGGTGGACCCGCGGTTCGTCATGCCCGTGTTCCGCGCCGCGCTGGCCGCGGGCGCGGACTACCTGGACATGGCGATGTCCCTGTCGCGCCCGCACCCGGAGGAGCCGTACGCCCGGACCGGCGTGCGGCTCGGGGACGAGCAGTTCGCCGAGGAGGACCGCTGGCGCGCCGCCGGCCGGCTCGCGCTCGTCGGCATGGGGGTCGAGCCGGGGCTGTCCGACGTGCTGGCCCGCTACGCCTCGGACCACCTCTTCTCCCACATCACCGAGCTCGGGACGCGGGACGGCTCCAACCTCGTCGTCCTGGGCGACGACGGGGAGCCGGTCTTCGCGCCGTCGTTCTCCATCTGGACCACGATCGAGGAGTGCCTCAACCCGCCGGTCGTCTGGGAGCGGTCGCGGGCCGAGGCGGGCGGCAGCACCGAGGCCGGCTGGTACACGGTCCCGCCGTTCCACGAGCCGGAGGTGTTCGACTTCCCCGGCGGCATCGGACCGGTGGAGTGCGTCCACGTCGAGCACGAGGAGGTGCTGCTCATGCCGCGCTTCCTCCAGGCCGACAAGGTGACCTTCAAGTACGGGCTCGGCGAGGAGTTCATCGGAGTCCTGCGGACGCTGCACACCCTGGGCCTGGACCGGACGGACCCCGTGCGGGTGCGCGGGTCCGACGGCGCCCCGGTCGCGGTGAGCCCCCGTGACGTCGTCGCGGCCTGCCTGCCGGACCCCGCCGGCCTGGGCGACCGGATGCAGGGCGCGACGTGCGCGGGCGTGCTCGTCACGGGGACCGGGAAGGACGGTGCCCCGCGCGCCGCCTACCTCCACCACGTGGTCGACAACGCCTGGTCGATGAGCGAGTACGGTGCGCAGTGCGTCGTCTGGCAGACCGCGGTGAACCCGGTCGTCGCGCTGGAGCTGCTCGCCGGCGGCGCCTGGGCCGGCGCGGGGGTGCTCGGCCCGGAGGCGTTCGACGCGGTGCCGTTCCTGGAGCTCCTGGCCGCACCGGAGCCCGCGGGCTACGGTTCGCCGTGGGCGGTGCAGGAGCGGTGAGGACGGTGCCCGGGGCCGCCCGGGCGCCGCGGGGCACACCTCCACCGTACCGCAGGACGGTGGGCACGCAGCACAGAGGAGAGGTGATATGACCGGGAGGCGTCCCACGCCCGTGGCTCTCGACGCGGTGGACGGGCACGGGAGGCGGCACCTCATCGTCGGCGTCCTGGCCGGCGTGCCGGTCATGGGCGCGCTCCTCGTCGCGCGGGGGGCCGAGGACCCGCACGTCCTCTACGGCTACCCCCCGATCATGGTGGGGCTCCTGCTCTTCGCCTGGGTGCTCGCGCGGCGGCCGCACCTGGCCACGACGGCGACCCGCATCACCGTGCTCGCCCTCGACGGCGCCTGGCTCGTCGGCATCGCGACACGCCTCGGGTCCGCCGACGACGCCGCCACCGCCTGGGCCTCCCTGTTCCCGCTGTCGTTCATGGGCATCGTGGTGTTCCTGGTCCTGGGGTTCCTGGACCGGTCCTCCCGGGCCGCCGTCGTGCACGGGGCCGGTCTCATCACCGCGACCCTCGTCGTGACGGCCGCCGGCCTCTCCGGCCTGCCCGGCGGCTCGGCATACGTCGTCGACCTCCTGCGGTACGGCGCGTACCTGACCGTCGTGCTCGTCCTGCTGCACCTGTACTCGCGCTGGAAGGACCGGCTGGTCGACGCGACGGCTGCGGCGGAGCGCGCGCACGCGACCGCGGCCCACCTGCGCGACCTCGCCTACGTGGACGAGCTCACCGGCCTCGCGAATCGCCGGCGTGTCCTGGAGGAGCTGACCTTCCAGGCCACACGGGTGGCCGAGGGGCAGGCCGTCTCGGTCGTCTACTTCGACCTGGACCGGTTCAAGGCCGTCAACGACGCCCGGGGCCACGCGACCGGGGACGCGGTGCTGCGCGCGGTCGCCGCCGCCGCCACGACGGTGGTGCGGCAGGGCGACGTCCTCGGTCGCCTCGGCGGCGAGGAGTTCGTGGTCGTCGCGCCGGGGACCGACCGTGACCAGGCGGTCCAGCTCGCCGAACGCCTCCGTGAGGCGCTCCCGCAGGCGGTCCTGCGCAGCGTCGGGCTGCGCGTGACGGCGAGCTTCGGTGTCTCCGTCCTGCGGCCCCGGGAGTCGCCCGAGTCGGTGCTGGGCCGGGTGGACGAGCTCATGTACCAGGCGAAGGACGACGGCCGGGACCGGGTCAGCTCGGCGCACTGACCGCCTCGGGGCCGAGCACGGCACCACGCCGAGCACGGCCCGACCCCACCCGGCCGCGTGCCCGCCGCCGAGCACGCAACCGGCCGCTGCAGCGTGCTGCGCAGCGAGCAGCGTGCCGCTCAGCCGAGCAGGTCGTGCGCCGCCTCCTCGAACGCCGCGGTGTGGGCGTCGACGTCGGCGTGCGAGGTGGCGGGGCTCATGAGGGCCATGTTGTGGAAGGGCGTCAGGAGGATCCGGCGGTTCAGGGCCTGCAGGTGCAGGTACTGCTGCAGCTCGAAGTCGTCCGCCGCGGCCGCCGCCGCGCCGTCGTGCGGCGGCTCGGGGGAGAAGGCGTACTCGGCGCGGCAGCCGAGCCGCGTCACGTGCCAGGGGAGGCGGTGCGCGTCCAGCACGCCCTGCACGCCGTCCGTCCAGGCCACGGCGAGCTCGTCCATGCGGCCGAAGACGTCGTCCGTGAGGACCTGGGTGAGGGTGGCGCGCATGGCGGCGAGCGAGAGGGCGTTGCCGGCGAGCGTCCCGCCCACCCCGCCGACGTCGATGTCCTCCAGGCCGACGGACGTGACGACCCGCTCGGACAGCTCGCTCGTCATGCCGAACGCCGCCGAGGGGATCCCGCCGCCGATCGTCTTGCCGACGACGACGACGTCGGGGTCCAGCCCCCAGGCGCGCGTGCAGCCGCCCGGCCCGGCGCACAGCGTGTGCGTCTCGTCGATGACGAGCAGGGCGCCGTGGCGCCGGGTCATCTCGCGCAGCGCGGTGTGGTACCCCGCGTCGGGCAGGACGATGCCGATGTTGGTCATCGCCGGCTCGAGGAGGACCGCGGCGACCGTCCCGGTGGCGAGCTCCCGCTCCAGGGCGGCCAGGTCGTTGAACGGCACGACCGCCGTGGTCAGCGCCGGGTCGACGGGGGCGCCGATGTTCCCGCGGCGGGCGACGACGCGCCCCTGGTCGTCCAGCGTCGCGAACGTCTCGTCGACGCTGCCGTGGTAGCAGAAGTCGATGACGGCCACGCGGGCCCGGCCCGTCACCTGGCGCGCGTACCGGATGACGTGACGGTTGGCGTCGGTCGCGGTGAGCGTGAACTGCCACTGGTCCACGGCCGGCGACCCCGTCCCGAAGCGCCGCGTCAGCTCCTCGGCCACCACGGCGGCGTCCGCCGTCGGCAGCATCGTGGTGATGCCGCGCGCGACCTGGTCGCGGACGGCACGCACCGTGGCCGCGGGCGAGTGGCCGACCATCGCTCCCGTGTCGCCCAGGCAGAGGTCGACGTGCTCGTGGCCGTCGGCGCAGGTGAAGTGCGCGCCGGTCGCCTCCGCCACGTGCACCGGGAAGCCGCCGGGCCACTTCGCCATCCAGGACATGGGGACGCCGAGCGGCATGTGCGCCCGTCCGCGCCGGGCGAGCTCCGCGCAGGCGGGGTGGTCGGCGACGAATCGCTCGGTCTCGCGGTGGTGCGCGGCCGCGAGCCGGTCGCGGTCCACGACGGAGGCGTCGGTGCGGGTGGTCTCGGTCATGAGCGCTCCAGGGACGTGCCGGCGGTGCGGGGTGAGGGGTGCGGGCTCAGCCCGCGGCGAGGATCGCGCGCTCGAGGACCTCGAGGCCCTCCAGCAGCAGGTCCTCGCCGATGACGAGCGGCGGCAGGAGGCGCAGCACGTTGCCGTACGTGCCGCAGGTGAGGACGAGCACGCCCTCCGCGGCGCACGCCCGGGCGATGCGTGCCGTCTCCGCCGGGTCGGGCTCCAGGCCGCCGGGCCGGGTGATCTCGACGGCGAGCATCGCGCCGCGGCCCCGGACCTCGGCGATCTGGGGGGCCCGCTCGGCGAGCGCCCGCAGCCGCGGGACGACGAGCGCCTCGATCCGCCGGGCGGCGGCGGCGAGGTCCTCACGCTCGTACAGGTCGATGGCGGCGAGGGCGGCAGCGCAGGCGGCCGGGTTGCCGCCGTACGTGCCGCCGAGCCCGCCGCCGTGGACCGCGTCCATGAGCTCGGCGCGTCCGGTCACCGCGGCGAGCGGCAGGCCGCCGGCGATGCCCTTGGCGGTGGTCACGAGGTCCGGGACGACCCCCTCGTGGTCACAGGCGAACATCGCGCCCGTCCGGGCGAAGCCGGTCTGGATCTCGTCGGCCACCAGGAGGACACCGTGCTCACGGCACCAGCGCTCCAGCGCCGGGAGGAACCCGGGGGCGGGCACGATGAAGCCGCCCTCGCCCTGCACCGGCTCGACGACGACGCACGCGACCTGGTCGGCGCCGACCTGCTTCTCGATCACGGTGGTGGCCCGGCGGGCGGCCTCCTCGCCGGTCAGGGGCACCGGCTCCCGCAGCGGGTACGACGCCGGGACGCGGTAGACCTCGCCGGCGAACGGGCCGAAGCCGGTCTTGTAGGGCATCGCCTTGGCCGTCATCGCCATCGTGAGGTTCGTGCGGCCGTGGTAGGCGTGGTCCAGCACGACGACGGCGTCGCGACCCGTGGCCCGGCGGGCGATCTTCACGGCGTTCTCGACGGCCTCGGCGCCGGAGTTGACCAGCACGCTGCGCTTGGCGTGGTCGCCGGGGGTCAGCCGCGCGAGAGCCTCGCAGACGGCGACGTACTCCTCGTAGGGCGTCACCATGAAGCAGGTGTGGGTGAAGCGGGCGACCTGCTCCTGCACCGCCCGGGTGACCGCCGGGGCCGCGTTGCCGACGGAGGTCACGGCGATGCCCGAGCCGAGGTCGATGAAGGAGTTGCCGTCCACGTCGACGATGACGCCGCCCCCGGCGCGCTCGACGTAGACCGGCAGGGTGCTGGCCACGCCGGCCGCGACCACGGCGGCCCTCCGCTCCGCCAGGGCACGCGACCGGGGTCCGGGGATCTCGGTGCGCAGCAGCCGCCGCTGGGGGACGCCGCCGTCCGCGTCGGCGGCGGCCGGGGAGGCGCTCTCCGGAGCGGTACCGGGGGCGCGCCCCGGGCCGGCGTCGGTACGGTGCGTCGTTGCGGATCCGTGCGTCATGGCGCGATGCTAGTGCGCTCCTGCGCCGTTGGGCAGGGGGCGCATGCACGAATTCCGTGGCCCACGCGCTCGACGTTCCGCCTCGCGAGCGGTGTTCGCCGAGCGCGGACACGGGCCACGGGCGTCCGGCAGGGGTGGTCCGGCGGGGGATGATGGTCCGGCCGGTGGTGTGCGCGTCGCCGGACGTCGTCCACGCCGGCCGGAGGGGAGCGTCATGGACTACCTGCTCGGCGTCGTCGTCGTCGTGGTCGGGCTGCTCGTCTCCATCGCCCTGCACGAGGTGGGTCACCTCGTGCCGGCCAAGCGGTTCGGCGTGCGCGTGAGCCAGTACATGGTCGGGTTCGGCCCGACGCTCTGGTCGCGCACCCGCGGCGAGACGGAGTACGGGCTCAAGGCGATCCCGCTCGGTGGGTACGTCCGGCTCGTGGGCATGTTCCCGCCGGACCACGCCGTCGCGCCCGCCCGGCGGCCCGGCCGGGTCGCGGAGATCGCGAGCGCGGCCCGCGCCGCCAGCGCCGAGGAGATCCGGCCCGGCGAGGACCACCGCGCCTTCTACCGGCTGTCCGCGCCCCGCAAGGTCGTCGTGATGCTCGGCGGGCCCGCCATGAACCTCGTGCTGGCGTTCGTCCTCGTGCTGGTGGCCCTGGTCGGGGTCGGCGTGCCCGGTGCGCCGACGACGACGGTCGGCGTGGTCGGGGAGTGCGTGCCGACGGTGGGGGCGGCGCAGTGCACGCCCGGGGACCCGGCGACGCCGGCCGCCGAGGCCGGTCTGCTGCCCGGGGACCGGGTCGTGTCCTACGGCGGCGCGGCCACCGAGACGTGGGACGACGTCCAGACCGCGATCCGCGGCACCGACGCCGCGGCGGTCCCGATGGTCGTCGAGCGTGCGGGGGACCTCGTCACCCTCACCGTCCGCCCGGTCCTGGCGGAGCGCCCGGTCCTGGGCGAGGACGGTGCATGGGTCCTGGACGAGGCCGGGGAGCCGGTCACCGAGCCGACGCGGTTCGTCGGGCTGACCCCGACCGCGGCGCTCGAGCGGCAGAGCGTGGGCGAGGCCGTGGCGTTCACGGCCACCGCGGTGGCCGGGACGGCGGCGGTGATCGTCACGCTGCCGGTCCAGCTCGTCGAGCTGGTCCGGGTGCTCGTGACCGGCGGCGAGCGGGACGTGACCGGCGTCCTGGGCCCGGTCGGCGTCGGCCGGATCGCGGGCGAGGTCGCCGCCGAGAGCCCGGGGCCGGCGCAGACGGCGGTGACGCTGCTGCTGCTCCTCGCCTCCCTCAACGTCGCGCTCTGCGTCTTCAACCTCCTCCCGCTGCTCCCGCTGGACGGCGGGCACGTCGCCGGCGCGGTGTGGGAGGGTGCCCGGCGCCAGGTGGCGCGGCTGCGGGGCCGTCCACGGCCCGCCCCCGCCGACGTCGCGCGGATGATGCCGTTCGCCTACGGCGTGTTCGTCGTGCTCATCGCGATGGGCGTCCTGCTGCTCGTCGCCGACCTCGTCCGACCCGTCACGCTGCTGTGACGCCACGCCCGAGCCGCCGGGCACCCGCGAGCCGCGCCGACCTCGGGGCGCTCGCCGGCCGGTGGTGCAGAGAGGAGATACTGGAGCGGTGAGCATCCCCATCAACCTCGGCATGCCCGAGGCACCCCCGCCCGTCCTGGCCCCCCGGCGCGCGACCCGGAAGATCAAGGTGGGGTCGCTCGACGTCGGCGGGGACGCGCCCGTCTCGGTGCAGTCGATGACGACGACGCGGACGAGCGACATCAACGCGACGCTCCAGCAGATCGCGGAGCTGACCGCGTCCGGGTGCGACATCGTCCGGGTGGCCTGCCCGACGGAGGACGACGCCGAGGCCCTGCCGGTCATCGCGCGCAAGTCGCAGATCCCCGTGATCGCCGACATCCACTTCCAGCCAAAGTACGTCTTCGCCGCGATCGACGCGGGCTGCGCGGCGGTCCGCGTCAACCCGGGCAACATCCGCAAGTTCGACGACCAGGTGGGCGCCATCGCCCGCGCGGCGAAGGACGCGGGCGTCTCGATCCGCATCGGGGTCAACGCCGGGTCGCTCGACAAGCGACTGCTCGAGAAGTACGGCAAGGCCACGCCCGAGGCCCTGGTGGAGTCGGCCGTCTGGGAGGCGTCGCTGTTCGAGGAGCACGACTTCCACGAGTTCAAGATCTCGGTCAAGCACAACGACCCCGTCATCATGGTGCGCGCCTACGAGATGCTCTCCGAGCGGGGGGACTGGCCCCTGCACCTGGGCGTCACCGAGGCCGGGCCGGCGTTCCAGGGGACGATCAAGTCCGCCGTGGCCTTCGGCGCCCTGCTCAGCAAGGGCATCGGCGACACGATCCGCGTCTCCCTCTCCGCGCCGCCGGTCGAGGAGGTCAAGGTCGGCATCCAGATCCTCCAGTCGCTGAACCTGCGCCCCCGCAAGCTGGAGATCGTGTCCTGCCCGTCGTGCGGACGGGCCCAGGTCGACGTCTACGACCTGGCGGAGCGGGTCACCGCCGGCCTGGAGGGCATGGAGGTCCCGCTGCGCGTCGCCGTGATGGGCTGCGTGGTCAACGGGCCGGGGGAGGCGCGGGAGGCGGACCTCGGCGTCGCGTCGGGCAACGGCAAGGGCCAGATCTTCGTCAAGGGCCAGGTCATCAAGACCGTCCCGGAGTCGCAGATCGTGGAGACCCTCATCGAGGAGGCCATGCGCCTCGCCGAGGAGATGGAGCCGGTGGACGGCGCGGCGCCGTCGGTCTCCGTCTCCTGAGCGTCACCGGCGCGGCGACGCCCGCCCGCGGGCGGACAGGGCGGACCACTGCGCAGACCGGTGGGACCGGTGCCGCCGAGCCGGGTGGCGTGGTCCGCCTGGCGGGGTCCGCCTGAGGCACAATCGGCCCATGACACGGTGGGGCGGCGGCCTCGGTGGCACGCGCTCGGACCTCGGTGCGGCGACGGACGTCGACCTGCACGAGGCCCTGGCGGTGTGCGACCGGGACCCGGTGGCGTCCGTCCTCGCCGCCTCCCGGATCGAGGCGACCCTCGCCGAGAGCGGGCGACGGGCCGGCACGGCCCTGTGGGGGGTCCGCCGCGAGGGACGCCTCGAGGCGATCTGCTGGGCGGGCGCCAACCTCGTGCCCGTGTGCGACCCGGACGACGAGGAGGCGCTCGACGCGTTCGCCCGGACGGCGCTGCGCCAGGGCCGACGCTGCTCGTCCGTCGTCGGCGAGGCCGGCGCGGTCCTCGGGCTGTGGCGTCGGCTCGAGCCGAGCTGGGGCCGCGCCCGCGAGGTCCGGGCGGACCAGCCCTCGCTCGTCATCGACCACGAGCCCCTCGTGGCCGCGGACCCGTTCGTACGGCTCGCGCGGTCCGACGAGATCGGCTCGGTGCTCCCCGCCTGCGTCCACATGTTCCTCGAGGAGGTCGGCTACTCCCCGGTCGAGGGAGGCGGCACCGCCTACGAGTCGCGCGTGCGGGCCCTCATCGCCGCGCAGCGGTCCTACGTCCGTATGGAGCACGGGGCCGACGGGCCCCAGGTCGTCTTCAAGGCCGAGCTGGGTGCCGCGACCCGGCACGTCGCCCAGGTCCAGGGCGTCTGGGTGACGCCCGGCCGTCGCGGCGAGGGGCTGTCCGCGCCCGGGATGGCCGCGGTCGTGCAGCTCGCCCGGGCCCGCGTGGCCCCCGTCGTGTCCCTCTACGTCAACCACTACAACCACCGGGCGCTCGCCAGCTACGAGCGCGTGGGCTTCCGCCGGGTGGGCACGTACGCCACCGTCCTCTTCTGACCGCTGTGCCTCTCTGCCGGTCGGGTTGCCGACATGGTCCGGCACCGGCCGACGCCGGCCCGACCCCGGCCGGTGCCGTCGGGTGCCGCCCGGTCAGCGCAGCAGGCGGGAGAGCCGGCGGTCGGCGAGCGGGCGCCCGCCGGTCTGGCACGTGGGGCAGTACTGCAGCGACCGGTCGGCGAACGAGACCTCCCGGACGGTGTCGCCGCAGACCGGGCACGGCTCGCCCGTGCGGCCGTGCACCTGCATGCCGCGGCGCTTGGCGTCCTTGAGCTCGGCCGCGGGTCGCCCGGACGCCGCGGTGAGCGCGTCGCCGAGGACCGAGCGGACGATGCCGTGCAGACGGCCGACGGCGTCGGCGTCCAGGGACGTCGTCAGCGCGAACGGGCTCATCCGTGCGGCGTGGAGGATCTCGTCGGAGTAGGCGTTGCCGATGCCGGCGATCGCCCGCTGGTCGCGCAGCAGGCCCTTGACCTGCTGGCTGCGGGCGGCCAGCAGGGTCGCGAGCCGGTCCGCGGTGAACTCCGGTGAGAGGGGGTCGACCCCCAGGCTCGCGACGAGCGGCACCTGGGCCGGGTCGTCGACGACGTGCACGGCGAGCCGCTTGCGGGTGCCGGCCTCGGTGAGGTCGAAGCCGCTGCCGTCGTCCAGGCGCAGCCGCAGCGCGATGGGCCCCCTGCCGGGCCGCGGCGTCGTCGCGGGCACGGCGTCGTACCAGCGCACCCACCCGGCACGGGACAGGTGGGCGAGGAGGTGCGGCCCGTCCGTCGTCAGGTCCAGCCACTTCCCGTGGCGGCGCACGTCCAGCACCGGCCGGCCGACGAGGTCCGCGGGGGCGGGGGAGAAGGTCTTGAGCGCGCTCACGGCCACGACCGCGACGTCGGCGACGGTCCGGCCCGCGGTGCGCTCGGCCAGGAAGCGGGCGAGCGCCTCGACCTCGGGGAGCTCTGGCACCCCGTCATCGTGCACCCGGTCGCGCCGGGGGCGCCACGGCGGCTCGGCGGCGGCCCCGGACCTCCGCGGCCGCGCCAGGACGTGCGCGGCCCGCCACTAGGCTGACGCCCATGCTGCTGCGGATGTCGACCCTGTTCGTGCGCACCCTGCGGGAGGACCCGGCCGACGCCGAGGTGCCGAGCCACCGCCTCCTCGTCCGGGCCGGGTACATCCGCCGCGCGGCGCCGGGCATCTACACGTGGCTCCCGCTCGGTCTGCGCGTGCTGGCCAAGGTCGAGGCGGTGGTCCGGGAGGAGATGGCCGCCATCGGGGCGCAGGAGGTGCACTTCCCCGCCCTCCTGCCGCGCGAGCCGTACGAGGAGACGGGGCGCTGGACCGAGTACGGCCCCAACCTGTTCCGCCTGCGGGACCGCCGGGAGAACGACTACCTGCTGGCGCCCACGCACGAGGAGATGTTCACGCTCCTGGTCAAGGACCTGTACTCGTCGTACAAGGACCTGCCCGTCACGCTCTACCAGATCCAGACCAAGTACCGCGACGAGGCGCGACCCCGCGCCGGGCTGCTGCGCGGTCGCGAGTTCATCATGAAGGACGCGTACTCCTTCGACGTCGACGACGCCGGCCTGGAGGCCTCCTACCAGCACCAGCGCGAGGCGTACCAGCGGATCTTCAGCCGCCTGGGGCTGGAGTTCGTCATCGTCTCCGCGGTGTCGGGCGCGATGGGGGGCTCCGGCAGCGAGGAGTTCCTCATGCCGACGCCGATCGGCGAGGACACCTTCGTGCGGTCGGCCGGTGGCTACGCGGCGAACGTCGAGGCGGTGACCACCCCGGTCCCCGACGCCCTGCCGTACGAGGACGCGCCGGCGGCCCACGTGGAGGACACGCCGGACACCCCGACCATCGACAGCCTCGTCGCCGTCGCCAACGCCCGATACCCCCGGGCGGACCGGCCCTGGACCGCCGCCGACACGCTCAAGAACGTCGTCGTCGCGCTGCAGCACCCCTCCGGGGAGCGGGAGGTCGTCGTCGTCGGCCTGCCGGGGGACCGGGAGGTCGACGTCAAGCGCCTGGAGGCGTCGCTCGCCCCCGCGACCGTGGAGACGGCGGGCGAGGCCGACTTCGCGCGGCACCCGGAGTTGGTCAAGGGCTACATCGGCCCCGGCGCCCTGGGCCGCGCGAACACCGGCCGCGAGGACGCGATCCGGTACCTGCTCGACCCGCGCGTCGTGCCGGGCACCCGCTGGGTCACCGGAGCAGATCAGCCCGGCCGGCACGTGTTCGACCTGGTCGCCGGCCGCGACTTCGTGGCGGACGGCACCGTCGAGGCGGCCGAGGTCCGCGCGGGCGACCCGGCGCCGGACGGCTCGGGACCGCTGGAGCTCGCGCGCGGCATCGAGATCGGCCACATCTTCCAGCTGGGCCGCAAGTACGCGCAGGCCCTCGGGCTGACCGTCCTGGACCAGAACGGCAAGGCCGTGACCGTCACCATGGGCTCCTACGGCGTGGGCGTCTCCCGCGCGGTCGCCGCCCTGGCGGAGACCAACCACGACGACGCCGGCCTGACGTGGCCGGCCGCGGTCGCCCCGGCGCACGTCCACCTCGTCGCGACCGGCAAGGACCCTGCGGTGTTCTCCGCTGCCGAGGAGCTGGCGGCCGACCTCGTCGGGCAGGGCGTCGAGGTCCTCTACGACGACCGGCCGAAGGTCTCGCCCGGCGTGAAGTTCGCCGACGCGGAGCTCATCGGCGCGCCCGTCGTGGTGGTCGTCGGCCGGGGTCTCGCGGAGGGGGTCGTCGAGGTGCGGCTGCGCCGCGCGCCCGGCACCGCAGCGCCCGGCACCGCGGCACCAGGCACCGCAGCGCCGGACGCGCACCGGCCCTCCGGCGAGCAGGTGCCCGTGGCGGACGTCGCGGCCCACGTGAGCCGCCTGGTCGCGGACCTGCTGGCCAACTGAGGGCGCCTCAGGCCGCCTGCTCCGGCATGCCGGGCAGGACCGGCACGCGTCCGGTCAG
>NZ_AXCW01000039.1 GCF_000603945.1 Actinotalea ferrariae CF5-4
CACCGCGACGGGAGTACTCCCCTCCTGAATCAGGGTATCCGTTGACCAGCGGAAACGCGCATCGGAGCACGTCAGGGGCCGGATTTGGGGAGTACCCTTGGAGGAATCCGGGGGCCGTTGACGGGGCTTCCGTGGTTGGCACGTCAACAAGGGCAGGCGATGGCATGGCGTCACTGAGGGCACGCAGCCGGGCCGACGGCTCCCCATCGTGGTCGGTCGTCTACCGCCACGGAGGGCGCCAGCGGTCCACCACCTTCGACACCGAGCCCAACGCACGACGCTTCCTCCACGACGCCGACAAGTACGGGGTCGACGTCGCCCTCGAGATCCTGGCGAAGCACCAGCAGGCCGACGCCGAGGGCAGCACCGTCCGCACCGTCGCGGACCAATGCGCCGCCCACACCGCCGCACTCTCCGGCATCACCATCGGCACCCGACGCAAGTACGAACGGCTCACCCGGCTCATCGGCAGCACACCCCTCGGCGCCATGCCCCTCGACACCGTGACCCGCGAAGACATCGCCCGCTGGATCAGGGACCAGGAAGCGGCCGGGCTGTCCGGCAAGACGATCCGCGACCGGCAAGCGTTCCTCTCCGCAGCGTTCGTCCGCGCCGTCGACGACGAGCTCATGACCCGCAACCCCGCGCGCGGGGCGAAGATCGGCAAGACGGAACGCCGCGAGCCCGTGTTCCTCACCCGCGAAGAGTTCGGCGCGATCCTCGCCGCCGCACCGCCCGAGTGGCACCCCTTCCTCATCACCCTCGTCGGGACCGGGCTGAGGTTCGGGGAAGCGACCGCGCTACAGGTCGGGGACGTGTTCTGGTCCGACGACCTCGCCCACTCCCCGCACATGATCCGCGTCGCCCGCGGCTGGGTGTTCACCGCCGGGGCCGGGACGCTCATCGGCGCACCCAAGACGAGCAACGGGCGCCGCGCCATCGGCATCGGCGCCGACGTCGGGGCCGTCCTGGCGCCCCTCACCGCCGGCCGACCATCCGACGCCTGGCTGTTCACCATCGACGGGGACTACATCAAGCCCACCCGCGCCGGGGACGTGTGGCGCGCAGCCGTGGCCGCCTCCGGGATCAAGAAGCGGCCACGACTGCACGACTGCCGGCACTCCCATGCGAGCTGGATGATGGCGCGCAACTACCCCCTCAACGACCTCTCACGCCGCCTCGGGCACGCCAGCATCAAGGTCACGGCCGACACCTACGGGCACCTCGCCCACGACGCGCAGACACGGGCCGCTGCGCTCGCGTACATGGGGCTCGAGGCGCCCGCCGCGATCGAGGCGTGACCCATCGGCCACGATCGAAACGATGCGATAGGCCGAACGGGTGAAAGCCTGTCCATGACACGCCGTGCGCCACGCCGTGACCGTGCGGGCGGGGAACGCTCTCCCGGTAGCGGCCTTCGTCTGTCTGCGTGTCGGAGGCCCGGGGCAGGATCGCGGCATCGCGTGAGGGGGCGTCCCCACGGTCGAGAACCCGGCCATCACCCCCTGCGATGAGGAGGAATCACGATGTCGGTCAATGACGACCCGTTCGACCTCTGCCGGCGCTTCGGGGTGAAGGTCGTCCCCGTGCCGGTGGTCCTCGCCCGCCCCGTCACCTACATCCGGGAGGACGCCACCGCGTTCATCTCCGCCGGCCTCACGGACGAGGACGTGACCGCTGCCGCGGATTGGCTTCTCTCCGCAGCTCTTCAACCGACTTCGGCCCCTCGGCGGTGACTTCCGCCGAGGGCTTCGTATTGGCGGCGGGCTGCTGTCCACGGCCCTCACCTGCTTCCTGTCCACGCGCGAACCGTCGCGCGATCTCGGCTAGAAGCTCGGCGTCGGACACGGCGCGTAGGTGCGCCGGCCGTTCCCCCGCGTCGAGGTGATCGGCAAGAACCGACAGGAGTGCCGCCTCCCGGTTGCGCGGGACGCTGGCCCCGCGCTCCCAGTTGCCGACCGTCCGGTGCGAGACGCCGACCCGGGAGGCAAGTTCCTCCTGGGTGAGCCGCGCCCGCTCCCGGGCGCTTCTGATCTCGGCTCCGCTGATCACCTGATCACCATCGCATGGGAAACATGAGGCAACAAAGTAGGCACGTAGCAGGAGCGTACTGCCCAGGACCGGGAAACCACGGGCGTAGTTACAAGGCAACTTCACAGGTCAGGGCCGATTTCCGGCCGTTTCCCTTGCCTGCTTGACATACTTTCCTCCTGTTGCCTACGCTCAGGGCATGGCACAGAGACGAGTCCACGGCCCCGCCGTTCGGGTGATCCGCGAGGCCCTGGGCATCAAGCACGGCATCTTCGCCGTCGACTGCGACATCACCCCCGGCTACCTCACCAACATCGAGAAGGGCCACAAGCAGCCCTCCCCCGCGGTCGCCGTCGCGATGGCCCGGCGGCTCGGGGTCGACGTCGACTCCATCACCTACACGATCCCCGACTGCGCCGAGTGCGCCCGTCGTGAGCGGTCGGCCGCGTGACCGCGCCAGAGGCCCCATTCGGCCCAGACGAGGCGGCGCGTCGACTCGGCGTGACCGCGTGGTGGCTCAAGGAGCACCGCAACGAGGTCCCGTAGGCCCTTGATCCAGTCGGTCTGCTTGGCGATGTAGGCGACGTGCCGGAAGGTCGCGGCGGCCTTGTCGATGACGGCGCGGTCCCCGAGCGGGTACATCTGCGTGCCGTAGTCGGTGACGTGGATGACGCCCATGCGCTGCACCTCGGGCAGCGGCACCTCGGCGCCGTCGTGGTCCTGGTAGAACTCGGCGGTCATGTACGCGGCGATCTGCAACGCGGTCTCGCCGTACACGGCCTTGGAGGTCTTGACGTCCAGGCCCCAGGTCTCGCCGTCGATGCGGGCGATGAGGTCGAACGTGCCCGCGTACCACCACTGGCGGGACGCGACGGGACGCTCTGTCAGGACCGGCTCGACGGCGAATGTGTCGAGCCAGCGGGAGTAGCCCTCGACGTGGCCGGCGAGGTGCTCGGGGACCTCGACGGGGCGCCCGTGGACCAGCTCCTCGGCGAGGGCGTGGACGTCGGTGCCGCGCACGGCGGCCTCGTCCCGCTTCTGCCAAGGGATCTCCTTGAGGGCGGCGACCATCGGCCCGCGCCCGGTGGACCGGAACGCCTCCACGCCGTCGGGGTTGTCCGCGACGTACTCGGCGACGGACTTCGCGGCCCAGTAGGGGAGCGCGGGCTTTGGCAGGCCCTTGCCGAGGAGGGTTGTGACGCCCGGGATCGGCTTGGAGTCGAGCCAGTAGCGGTGGGTCTTGGCGTTGAACTTGAGAGTCACATGCGCTCCCGGTACGTCTGGCACGCCCACGCGATGAGGGCGGCGATGGTCAGGGGGGTGGCGAGGTGGAGGAGGTCGGGGAGGGTCACAGGTCGGCCCCATCGCTGGCATGGATCAGGGGTCGGCCCTCGGAGTCCCAGGCGCACGCACCCGGCTCGCCGCACTCGGGGCACGGATCGCGGGACACCTGCACCTCGAGGTCCGGCCCGTCGACCTCGAACTCATGGCCGGGGCGCTGGAGAACGTGCTCCCAGAACTCCCCATCGCCCATCGCGGCACGAGCCGCCGATTCCGGGCAGACGCTCACCGCAACCACGCCCCGTCCTGCGCCTTCGCGAGCCGCCGCACGACGCCCCAGGACAGTGCTGCCCCGGCGATGGTCGGCACCCATCCGCCGGCGACGAGGAGCGGGACGGCGATGACGGGTGCGGTGAGGAGCGCGAGTCCGGCGGCGAGGGACAGGGCGCCGCGGATGGGGTGGTCGGGGGCGCTCATGGGGTCACCTCGTGCTCGTCGCAGTAGTGGCCGGGGTAGTTGATGCCCAGGTACTCGTCACACCCGTCCGCCTCGCAGTGCTGGACGGTGACGTAGTAGCCCTCTCCCGCGTACTCGCGGTGGGTTGCGGCGCTCATGACAGGGCCTCGGTGATGGCGCCGTAGAGGGCGTCCGCGCGAGCCTGGCGCTCGCCGGCCTCACGGACGTACCAGGAGCGCGCCTCGCCGAGGATGAAGTCGTTGGCCCGTGTCCGCAGCGCCTCGGCCTGCGTGGCGTCACCGTCCGCCAGGTCCAGCACGGCCCGGAGCGCTGCGGCCAGTCGCGGGACGTCGATCGCCGAGTCAGGCTCCATGTCGTAGCCCCGCTCGTACCGCTCGATGGCGGACTTTGCCTCGGCCTCCGCGCGGTCGATGAACTCCCGTGCGCTCATGCCGCCACCTCGATCTCGTCGGCCGCGAATGCCTCCACGGCCGCCACGTCACGCAGGGATGCGGCGCGCGTGTCGAACTCGACGAGCACGGGCCACGGGGTGTCCGCCAGGTGCGCCTTCACGCGCCCGGCCATGCCCCGGTAGTTGGTGAGGGTGACGGTGACGGGGGTGTCGATGGGGGGGAGGGTGGTCATGAGACTCGTGCCTCTCTGTCGATCCCGTACCGCCGGTCTGCTTCGTCCGCGTACAGGTCGTGGATGGTGGGGGTGGCCTCGTCGGCGAGCGGGCCGCGAACGACCACCCGGGCGTCGGCGTCGGTGAAGCGCTCGACGCCACCGGAGGACGACCGGCGACCGAGGCCCAGGCGGTGCGCGAGGTGTGCGCGCTCCTCGGGGCAGTCGATGTGCGCGACGACGAGCCCGGGGTCGAGGTCGAAGCGTGCGACGGGGATGCCGGCACCGATCGCGGCCCGCATGACACGGCCCAGCGCGCGGATGTCGTCGACCGTGATCGCCTCGCCCTCGTGGACTGGCTCGGGGGAGTCGAGGTAGGTGAGGAGGTTGGTCACGGGGTCACCTCGCCGCGTGCGATGCGGGCGGCAGCCTTGAGGCCGTTGAACCGGGCGCTCTCGAACATCCCGGCGGGCGCAAGGGCCAGGTACTCGTTCGCCGACACCTCGATCTCCCCGGCGATCTGCTCGCGTACGGCGGCCTCGATCAGCGGGGCGGCCTTCTCGACCGCCTTCCCGATGAGGTCCCAGATGCGGGAGTCGTCGCCCGAGTCGGCGTACTGCACGCACGCCCGCTCGAGGGTGGTCTCGTCGTGCGCCGCCTCGACGGCTGCGGTCAGGTCGATGCTCACCTGGACCCACCCCCCACGAGCGTCGCCACGACCGCCACAGCCTCGGGGCAGTAGATGCGCCGCGTCTCCGGGGAGTCGAGGAACGCGAGGATCGTGTGCGGGCCGTGACCCTTCCCCCGGTGCCAGTCGGCCGCGACGATCAGGTGCCCGATGTGACGGTGGAACACGCCCTCGCGGAACGCGCTGTCGTCGGGCAGCCGCACCCCGTCGAGACGGTCGAGGGTGGACAGGTCGGCGGGGCTGATGCGCGGACGGCGGGGGGTCTGACGCCACTTGATCATCGGAAGCTCCTTCGCTTCGACGTGGACAGGACGGGGCGGAACGTGAGGCGCTCCGGGGGCAGGCCGCACGCGCACGGGGCGTTGATGTGCCAGCAGCCCGAGCGGGCGAGGCAGGGGGTCGAGGTCACGCCGCCACCGCCTCGGTGCGGAGCGTCACCGTGGTGCGCGCGATCGGGTGCGACCCGGCGTAGTAGCGGGCCAGGTGCCGCACCGACGCGACATCCGGCGACCACGCGAAGGGGCTGCCGGCCGCGTCAGCCGCCGACTCGTGCAGCCCGTCCGTGCAGTCACACAGGCGGGCCTCGAGACCCACGTCGACCTTGACGTCGTGCATCGTCGCGACCGCCTGCACCTGGGAGACCCAGGGGCGGTCGATGGTTGGGGCGTTCATCCAGACTCCTCAGTGAGTGATGTGCGGTGCCCCGTCGCGGTCAGAGGTGGCGGGGCTTCGTGCTGTCAGGCGGCGGGCAGTGGACCGGTCAGCCGGTACACCGGGAGCCGCTTCGTGCGGTTGCGCTTCGTGCCGTCACCGGACGGGCGGACCTGCCCCGTGTCGACGAGGACGCGCTGGCGGACCAGGGCGCAGATCACGCCGCCGGGGACGTGCGGGCCGACCTCACGGGCCAGGTGCTCCCGGACGGTCGAGGCGTGCACCTCACCGCCCGAGGCAGCAGCAGCGGCCTCCACGGCGGCCAGGACGACGGCGCGGTCAGCGACAGCCCACGGGCGCCAGTCGGCGGCGAGGGCGTCGAGCTCGTCGCGGGCGGTCATGCCGACCGCCGCCTTGACCGCTTCGACGGCGCGTAGGCCGACGGGTCGACTGTGTTGCGCCGGATGTAGTCGTCGAGGTGCGCCTGGGTGTAGCGGCGGAAGCGACCGACCCGGACGAACGCGCCTGGCCGCGCTCATGGGACCGAAGGGTGTCAACCCGCCGAAGGTCGCACCGGGGCGCATCTTCACCCCCCGCGACGGTGTTCACGTCCTCCGCGCCGGCGGTGTGACGGTTGCCCGAGCAGGTGCTGCTGACGAGTCCGTGTGGCAGCTCGGGACCGTGGGTGCGACGGTCGCCCTGCCGGTGGACGTGGTGCAGCCGTGCGTCCCCCTGATCCGGTGCCGGGTGAAGGGCACGACAGAAGGCTTCGGCACCCTCGGCGTCTACTCGAACCTGGGCGGGTCGGGCGTGTCCAACCGGTTCGCGAAGGTCACCGCGTCGGCGTCCATCGCCGGGGCGCTGGGCGCGTCGGTGTACGTGCTGGGTGCGCCGCTACTGTCCCCAGGGCCGGACGCGGTGGTGTTGCGCCGCGAGGCCGGGTCGGTGGAGGTTGACTCCATCGAGTTCATCCCGCTCGCTGACGCCCACCGCTACAACGGGAACACCACCATCACGCAGCGTCGTGCCCGCGCCCTGAACCTGTCCCCGGTGGGTGGCCCGTCCGCTGGCAGGCCGAACGCCTCGTGGGACGTCATGGTGGACCTGTCCTCCGGTGTGCCCCTCACGACGGGCGCGGCGGCCACCACGAAGGTGAACACGCGCTGGCTGTTCGACCTCGCGTTGGGGCCGAACACCTCGGGCGTGGTCCTGGCGCAGTCGGTGCAGAACGTCCCGGAGTCCGGTGCGTGGCTCATCGCGCAGGGGTACATGTTCTTCCGGTCGGGCACGTCGCTGATCGCCCGGAAGTTCGACGACGCGGGCGCTGTGGACACGACGTTCGCGGCGGCGTTCCCCTCCGCGACCGGGATCATCCGGTGCGCGTTGGAAGTGTTCTACGACGACGCGGCGGATGCGTTCACGGTCTACCTGGACGGGACGAGCCTGGGCACGGTGACAGCCCCCGCGTGGCACTACTACATGGCGGGGCTGCTGGCGGGCACCGCTGCTGGCGGCGGTTACGCGGCAGGTACCGCGACCGTGGTGCAGAAGGCGTCCCCGGTCATCTGACCGCGATCGCTTCGAGCGCCGCCACGGTGCGCCCGGCAAGGTAGGCGTGACCTTCGACGCTGGGATGGTTCGCGTTGCCCGGGTCGATGACGTCGGCGTAGTTCTCGGCGGTGATCCACTGTTCGCCTAGCGGTGAGATGTGGTGCACTCCCCGCTCCTGAGCGACGGCGGCGAGGGTGTTGTCGATGGTGAGGAGCACGTTGGACGCGGGCACCTCTGAGGGTGCGGGGCCGAGGATGATGGTCCGCGCGTTCGGGTAGGTGACACCGATGGCGTCGAGGGTGTCCCGGACCGCCGCGCCCAACCCCATGAGGTTCTCCGGGCGGTCGTTGAGGCCGCCTTGCAGGACGACGAGCTGGACCGTGGGGTCCGGTTCGGTGGCGCGCACCCGATCCGCGTAGGTCCCCTCGCCGCCGGGGCCGGGGTTGAGGTAACCGGTGCCGCTGACCGCCTCATAGGTCGCGTCCCATCCGAGCGCCGCAGCGGCGAGCGGTGCATACCCGGCCTCGGGGTTGATGCCGAACCCGGCGGTCCACGAGTCACCGACGAACACGGCTCGCGTCCCGGGGGGCGCTTCGACGGGTTCCGGCGCGGGTGCTGCTTCGACGGTCGGTGCGGGTGCCCGGGCGGCTTGCGGTGAGGCGGGGGTTGCACCCGTCGCGCCGGGCGGGTTGAGGAACACCCACACCGCGACGGCGAGCACCGCCACGGCGAACGACAGCACACCCCACACCTGTACCTGGCGCGGCACGACCAGCCCCCTGTGACTCATGGGGCACAGCGTACCGACCCACCTATCTGAGAGGGGGCGCGCGTGGACATCGACGGCGGCACACCGGACACGTCGTTCCAGTTCGCTGAGGAGGTCGTGATCACGTCCACGACGGGCGAGGTGACGTGGGGATGGGTCACCGGTTACGACCTGCCCCTGACCGTCGCGGATGGCGACATGCGGATCGACGTGGGGGTGGCTCAGTGAGCGACCTCGACGTGATGGGCCTCCTCGGTGCGGTCATGCCGCAGGGACCTGACCGGGCCGCCGATGCGTCCCTCACGGTCGTCGGGGCCGTGTACGCGGTCGACGCGCCCGCCCGACTGGTGCAGGTCGACATCAAGGGTTCGCCGCTGTGGCTGCCCGCGCAGCCTGGCCGTTACCGGGTGGCCGTGAACGAGGGAGCGCTGGGCCTCGCGCGGGTGCTGCTGAACCCGACGACCGGGCGCCCGGTGCTGGTCCTGGGGCCGGTTGACCCGCGCCGCCCCGTGATCCCCGGCACCCTCACGGCGATCGACACGACAGCCCGCGTCGCGACGGTGAGCCTCGACGGCGCCACCTACGACCTGCCCTACCTCGCCTCGACGTACACGGTGGGCGGTCCCGTGTGGGTCGGCCTGACTGACTGGGGTGTGCCGTTCCTGGTCCACGGCCCGTCCGACGCGCCCGCAGCACCCGTCGTCGCGCCCGTCGCACCCGCGCCCACGGGCACGGTGCAGGTGACGCAGACGATCGGCCCGCAGTGGTCCGGCACCTACCGCGTCTCCCGTGGCGCGTGGGACCGGTGGAACACGGGCGAGTACGGCGGCCGCTCGGATCTGTACCAGGGCGACGCCTACGGGTCCGGGACGCTCATCGGCCTGGCGACGTACGGCGACCAGCTCGCGAACCTCGGCGCCGTCAGCATCGACGCGATTACCCTCCGCGCCCGCCGCAACGGTTCCGGTGCTGGGGATGCGGCACTCACCGTCCAGGGCACCCCGCACGGCGAGCGGCCGGGGCTGGTGTCCGCGTCCGGCTCGACCGCCAGCACGGGCGCCGTGGGCCTCAACCAGTGGGCGTCGGTGGACCTGCCTGCGGACATGCGCGAGGGGTTCCGCACGGGGGCCATCAAGGGCCTGGCCGCGGTCGGGGGCACCTACTCCGGCTGGGGTGGCACCGGCACCGCGGGGTCGATGGTCCTGTCCGTCACGTACACCCGCCAGGCGTAGGGAGCACCCGTGTGGACCGTCTGTGACATCTGCGGCGCCGTCGTGGCCGACCAGGACAAGCACAACGAATGGCACGGGATCGCACCCGCCACCGAACCCGCACCCGAGGCGACCGCGCCCACTGACCCGAACGGAGCAACACAGTGATCGACGCACGGAAGCACACCGCACCCGCGGCCGGCGAGACCCCGCGCAGGCAGGCGATCAACGACCTGTCCATGTCCATCCGCGACGTCATCCCGGTCGCGAACACCACCGAGCGCGCACAGCTCGTCTCCGACCTCACGGCGGCTGGTGCTGCCCCCTCGACCACGAACCCCGTGTCGGTGTACCGGGCTGACGCGCCGGCGGGTGCACGGGTCGAGTGGACGGACGACGACACCACATGGTCGCGGCCGAGGGAGACGCGCGCGGGCATCGCGACGGGTACGACGTCAGCGGGCGGGGACATCTCCGTGACGTTCTCCCCCGCGTTCGCGACGACGCCGGCGGGTGTGACGGTCTCTGACTCCAACATCGGCGCGGGCATCGGCATGATCTTCTGGAAGGTCCACTCCCTGACCGCGACCGGGTTCATCGCGCGCGCCATGAACGCCACGGGAACGTCCCCCGTCACGGAGCTCACGACGTCGTTCCACTACATCGCCGTCGGCGCCTGACGCGACCCGCGGAAGGGGCAGTCCGTGACCACCACCAACGCACCGGCGGCACCATGACGGACGCAACGGACTGGTTCCAGGCCGCCGCGGTCATCGCCGGTGCGCTCCTCGCCCTCGCCGGCGTCTGGCAGAAGATCCTCCGCCCCGCGGTGCGCCGCCTGCGCGCCGCACTGTCGCGCGCGAACCGTGCCCTCGACGTCGTCCTGGGCTCCCCCGCCGTCCCGGACCCCGACCGCCCCGGTGAGCTGCTACGCCCGGAGCAGCCAGACATCGGGATCCGCATGACCCGGCAGGAGGCCCTCCTGGAGGACTACATCCGGGCCACCACCACCGACGCCGCGAAGGCCGCCGAGGTCGCCCTCCGCGTCGCCGAGGCCGCCCGCGAGGACGTCGCCACGCTCGCGAAGAAGGTCGACGACCTCACCGACCGCGTCGACCAGTGGCAGTCCGCGGACCGCACCAAGGCCGAGGTCGCCACGTCCGTCCTGCACGAGATGGGTATGGAGCTCGGCCGCGGGCTGACCGAGCGCAAGCCCAACCCGGTGGAGGAGTCCTGATGAGCACCAACGGCCGGCTGGACACCTCCGAGCTCGCCGTCATCCCCGGCGGCACGAAGATGGGCGGCTCGGCGCTGATCCGCGCCGACCTGCTCCCCGGGCTCGTCGGGTTGCAGGCGGCGTTCGCGAAGAGGTTCGCAGCCCCGCTGCGACCCACGTCCGCGGCTGACGGGTACCGGTCCTACGAGGTGCAGGTGCGGACGTTCCTCGCCCGGTACGCGCCCGCCACGACCGGCGTGGGGCCGTTCTCCGACGTGCGGTGGTGGCAGGGGCGCAGGTATATCCGCGTGGCCGGTGCGTCGGCCGCAGTGCCGGGGACGTCGAACCACGGGTGGGCGATCGCCGTCGACTTCGCTGACGTCGGCGCGACGGGCGGCACGCGGTGGTCGTGGCTCATGGACGCGGCACCCCGGTTCGGATTCGTGAACCCCCTGTGGGCGCGCGACGGCATCCCCAGCAACGGGTCGCAGGAGCCGTGGCACTGGGAGGGCCGCACCGTCCCCGTGTCCAACTACCGCACGTTCCTCGCCGGCATGGGCGTCACCGTGCCCGACCTCACCCGCCCCGACCCGCTCACCCCCACCGACCCGGAGGACGACGACATGCTCCACGCGATCCGCAACCACGACGACTCCGTCGGCCTCGTCCGCCCCGACGGCACCCTCGTGCCCCTCACCCTCAACGCCTACACGGTCATGCGGCACGCCGGGCTCATCCGCGAGGAGCCGCCCAAGGCCCCCGACGGCACCATCTGGAACGGCCTGGTCGCGCACACCGCGCAGGTCCGGTACGCCGAGCGCCTCGCCGCCGGAGACCCGGTGGACGAGGCAGCCATCGCCCGCGAGGTCGCCGCCCTCGTCGCACCCGCCGTCGTCGCGGCGCTGCCCGACTCGGCCGGGATCACCGAGGACCAGGCGCGCGACATCGCCGCCGACGTCACCCGGACCATCCTGCGCTCCGCCTGACCCATGCGCCTCGAGCCGGAGGACCTGCACCACTGGATCGCCCGGCCCCTCATCGCCGTCGCGCTGCTCGTCGCGGCCGGCGGTGTCCTCGGCTTCACCCTCCCCACGATCGGAGCAGTCCCGTGAACGACGTCATCGTGTCCCTCATCCGCACCTACGTCCCGGTCGGGGTGGGCGCGTTCCTCGCGTGGCTGCTGTCCCTCGGCATCGAGGTCGACGCGCAGACCCAGGCCGGGCTCATCACATCCATGACCGCGCTCGTCGTCGCCGCCTACTACACGCTCGTGCGGCTGCTGGAGCGCAAGTGGCCCGCGGTCGGGGTGCTGCTGGGCGTCCCGAAGCAGCCCGAGTACGAGCCGCGTCACGCCGCCTGACCGATGACTCGCCGCGCCATCGCAGACGAACCCGACGGCCACGACGAGCACGGCCCGTACTGGACCTGCCCCGACTGCACGTGCGACCACCGAAGCAGCGAGAGCCGTGCGCGCTGCTGCTACTACGACTGACAAGGGGACCCCAGGCGATGAGCCTCGCCGGAGCACTACAGGCAGGACCAACCAGCACGCGCAGGGGGCCACGGTGCAGCGTCCACACGCTGCTCCGTTCCCTGCCGAACGTCGAGAGTCGCGCGCTTGCGACCATGCTCGACGACAACGGGTGGCTCGGGTCGGACATCGCGAAGGTGATCCGCAGCGAGGTCGGCGTGACGATCTCCGGGACCACGATCCAGCGGCACCGTCGAGGGGACTGCTCCTGTGAGCCTGTCTGACATGGTGGCCGCGGGTCCGACCGGCCCGCAGCACTCCCCGGGGCGCAAGGCGTACCCGGATGGTTGGCAGCCTCGCTCGGAGGTTGACGACGTGGACGGCGGGTACGTCGTCAGCCGACCACAATCGTTGTCAGGTGAACACAATAGTTCTCACGGCGACTTCGCGGCTGTCCTCGACGAGTTCGGCCTAGACCCCGCACAGTGGACCGTCGAACGGGTGCGCCGCTCACGGTGGCAGAAGTACGACGGCGAATGGCTCGAGTCCGTGCGCCTGTCGATCCTCCCCGCGCGGGCTGGTGCAGCGGCGCGGGCTGACGCGGAGGCGCTGTGCCGGGAGATCGGGAAGTTCCGAGTGAAGGGTTCCGCAAAACTCGCGGAAAACTCGGGCTCGTTCGTCGCCCCGATCGGTGACACGCAGATCGGCAAGACAGACGGTGGCGGCACCGCGGCAGCCGTCCCCCGCATCCTGGCCGAGATTGAGTCGGGCGCGCGACGCTTTCGGGTCCTGCACAAGCGGCACGGGTTCGCCCAAGCCGTGCTCCCCCAGGTCGGGGACTGCATCGAGGGCAACGTGTCGCAGAAGGGCGCCGTCGTCGGACGCTCCGACCTCGGCGTCACCGAACAGGTCCGCGTGTACCGGCGGCTCCTGTGGGCGCAGGTCCGGGCCTACGCCGCCATCGCCCCGCAGGTGCTCGTCCCCGTCGTCCCTGGCAACCACGACGAGCCGACGCGCTTCCCGATGACCACCTACACCGACTCGTGGGCCATCGAAGCGGCCTCCGCGGTGCAGGACGCCGTGAGCGAGAACCCCGACCTCGCCGAGCGCGTCCGGTTCGTGTTCCCCGAGCACGACGAGCTCACCGTGACCGTCAACGTGTCCGGGACCGTCCTGGGCCTCGCGCACGGCCACCAGTTCGGCCGCGACCCGTTGCGCTGGTGGTCCGACCAGGCCGGCGGACGGCAGCCCATCGGCGACGCCGACGTGCTCCTGTCCGGGCACCTGCACCACCTAAGAGTCCAGGACCACGGCGGCGGGCGGCTCTTCCTACAGGTCCCCTCCCTCGACGGCGGGTCCACATGGTTCCGGCACCGTGCCGGGGCCAGCGCACCATCCCGCGCCGTGACGTTCTGGACCGCTGAGGGCCGCGTCTACGACCTCGACCCCGTGCTCTGACCCTTGTAACCCGCTGCACAAGGCGCACGGGCGGGCAGCAAGACCTCGACGCGCTGGGGAAAGGTCGCACGGACCCCGGTAGCACTGGGAGCGGAGTCCCGCCGCACGCCACCACTGGCCCCCACCTGATCGCCTTCGGGCGGTTGGGTGGGGGCCGTTTTCGTGTGCCTACGGGTGGCTCGTGGAGTGCCCTCGGATGGGGGCCGGACTGCCTACGTGTTGACCGGAAGTGTTGACAGGTCGGGAGCGTATCGGCCTGACCTGCGGCTCCTTTGGAGTACTCCCCTCCAACCGAGCGAGCATAGACCTCGGGCGACGGGGCCGCCCGTGGTCAGGCGGTGGCCGCCTGCATGTCCCGCAGCTCCTTCTTCAGCCCGGAGATCTCGTCCCGCAGGCGGGCCGCGAGCTCGAACTGGAGCTCCGCCGCCGCCGCGTGCATCTGTCCGGACAGCTCCTGGATGAGCTCGGCCAGCTCGCCCGCCGGGACGGCCGCCAGGCGTGCGCGCGGGCTCTCCGCATCGCCGCCCACACCCCCGGCGGGGACGGGCGCGCGGCCCTTGCCGCCCTTGCCCTTGCCGGTCCCCTTGCCCGGGTTGCGGTACCCGCCCTCGAGGAGCTCCGCCGTGTCGATGTCCTCGCGGGCCAGCATGTCCGTGACGTCGCTGATCTTCTTGCGCAGCGGGGTGGGGTCGATCCCGTGCTCCACGTTGTAGGCGACCTGCCGCTCCCGCCGCCGGGTCGTCTCGTCGATCGCCAGCGCCATGGAGGGCGTGATGGTGTCGGCGTACATGTGCACCTCGCCCGACACGTTGCGCGCGGCGCGGCCGATGGTCTGGATGAGGGATGTCCCCGAGCGGAGGAACCCCTCCTTGTCGGCATCGAGGATGCTGACCAGGGACACCTCCGGCAGGTCGAGGCCCTCCCGCAGGAGGTTGATCCCGACGAGCACGTCGAAGATGCCGAGACGCAGCTCGCGCAGGAGCTCCACGCGGCGGAGCGTGTCCACCTCCGAGTGCAGGTAGCGCACCCGGACGTCCTTCTCCAGGAGGTAGTCCGTGAGGTCCTCGGCCATCTTCTTCGTGAGGGTGGTGACGAGGACCCGCTCGTCCCGCTCGGCGCGGACCCGGATCTCCTCCAGGAGGTCGTCGATCTGCCCCCGCGTCGGCTTGATGACCACCTGGGGGTCGACCAGACCGGTGGGCCGGATGATCTGCTCCACGACGCCGTCGGACTGCGAGAGCTCGTAGGGGCCGGGCGTCGCCGAGAGGTACACCGTCTGGCCGATCCGCTCGACGAACTCCTCCCAGCGCAGCGGCCGGTTGTCCATCGCGCTCGGCAGCCGGAAGCCGTGCTCGACGAGCGCGCGCTTGCGCGACATGTCCCCCTCGTACATCGCGCCGATCTGCGGCACGGTGACGTGCGACTCGTCGATGACGAGCAGGAAGTCCTCGGGGAAGTAGTCGATGAGGGTGTGCGGCGGGGTCCCCGGGCCACGGCCGTCGATGTGCCGGGAGTAGTTCTCGATGCCCGCGCAGGTCCCGACCTGCCGCATCATCTCGATGTCGTAGGTCGTCCGCATGCGCAGGCGCTGCGCCTCCAGGAGCTTGTTCTGCCGCTCCAGCTCCGCGAGGCGCTCCTCCAGCTCGGCCTCGATGCTGCCGATCGCCCGCTCCATGCGCTCGGGTCCGGCGACGTAGTGCGACGCGGGGAAGACGAACGTCTCCTGCTCGTGCCGGATCACCTCACCCGTCAGCGGGTGGAGGGTCTGGATGGACTCGATCTCGTCGCCGAACATCTCGATCCGGACGGCCAGCTCCTCGTACACGGGGATGATCTCGACCGTGTCCCCGCGGACGCGGAACGTGCCCCGGGTGAACGCCATGTCGTTGCGCGCGTACTGCATCTGGACGAAGCGGCGCAGCAGCTGGTCGCGGTCGATGACGTCCCCGACCGACAGCCGGACCATCCGGTCGACGTACTCCTGCGGCGTGCCGAGGCCGTAGATGCAGGACACCGACGCCACGACGATGACGTCCCGCCGCGTCAGGAGCGAGTTCGTGGCCGAGTGCCGCAGCCGCTCGACCTCCTCGTTGATGGACGAGTCCTTCTCGATGTAGGTGTCCGTCTGCGCGATGTACGCCTCGGGCTGGTAGTAGTCGTAGTAGGAGACGAAGTACTCGACCGCGTTGTTCGGCAGGAGCTCCCGGAACTCGGTGGCCAGCTGCGCCGCGAGGGTCTTGTTGTGCGCCATGACCAGCGTCGGGCGCTGCAGCTGCTCGACCAGCCACGCCGTGGTCGCGGACTTGCCCGTGCCCGTCGCCCCCAGCAGGACGACGTCCTTCTCCCCCGCCCGCACGCGCTGCGTGAGCTGCTCGATGGCCTTGGGCTGGTCGCCCGAGGGCCGGTACTCCGACACCACCTCGAAGGGGGCGACACGGCGCTGCAGGTCGGTCACGGGACGCATGGGTCCACCGTACGTCGCACCACCGACACGACCCAGCGAGCCCTGCCCCGGCCCCGGGCCTCGCCGCAGGTCAGTCCAGCGTGCCCGCCGTGGTGCGCAGGTCGACGCCCACGTCCAGCGCGGTCCGCACGACCGCGGCGAGGGCCAGCGCGAGCCGCTGGGCGTCGTCGTCGGGGTCGGTCCCGTCGTCGAGCTCCACCGGCACGTGGACGAAGCCGCCCCGCACGCCGTCGAGGGCCTCGAGGTGGTGCAGCAGCGCGTAGAAGGTCGCGTTGCACACGTAGGTGCCCGCCGTGTGGCTCACCTCGGTCGGGACACCCGTGGCGCGGGCCGCCGCGGCGCAGGCCTTCACCGGCAGGGAGGCCAGGTAGGCGGTGGGGCCGCCGGCGACGACGGGCTCGTCGACCGGCGCGGCGCCGGTGGTGTCAGGGATCCGGGCGTCCGCGAGGTTGAGGGCGACGCGCTCCAGCGACACCACGCGCCGGCCACCGGCCTCCCCGACGCCCAGCACGAGGGCGGGACGGAGCCGCGTGACCAGCTCGCGCAGCCGCGCAGGCCCGGCCCCGAAGGCCACAGGCAGCCGCTCGACCACGACGCGCTCGGGGCCCGCCCACAACCTGCCGAGTCGCTCCACCGCCTCCCACGACGCGTTCACCGTCCGCCCGCCGAACGGCTCGAACCCCGTGACGAGCACGGTCACGGGGACGACGTCGGGCGGCGACGGTGCTGCCCCCTGCTCCGGCCGACCCTCTTCTACGTCGTCAGCGCCCTGCGCCGGCGCCTCCTCGACCGCCGTCCGGACCCACGACCTCCACAGCGCGTCGACCTGCGCGCGCAGGCCGTCCACCGTCCCGGAGCCGTCGAGCAGGACCGACGCGGCCGCCCGGCGCTCGGCGTCGCTCGCCTGGGCGGCCATCCGGGCCCGCGCCTGCTCCGGCGTCATGGACCGCTCGGCGACGAGCCGCTCGAGGCGGACGTCCGCCGGCGCCTCCACCACGACGACCGCGTCGAAGGAGGCCGGGTCCCCCGTCTCGACGAGGAGCGGCACGTCGTGCACCACGACCGACCGGCCCGCGGCGGCGGCGTCCGCCTCCCGCTGGGCAGCCTCCCGTCGCACGAGCGGGTGCACGATCGCGTTGAGGCGGGCCAGCGCTGCGGCGTCCGCGAAGACCACCCCGGCGAGCGCCTCGCGGTCCAGGCCACCGTCCGGTGCCACCACGCCCGGGCCGAACGCCTCGACGACGCTCGCCAGACCGGTCGTCCCGGGGGCCACGACGTCGCGGGCCAGCACGTCGTAGTCCACGACGACGGCGCCCAGCTCGGCCAGCCGGCCGGCCACCACGGACTTGCCGGCGGCGATCCCGCCCGTCAGACCGACCCTCAGCACACCGCCTCCTCTCGGTGGCGGCTCGCCGCCACCAGCACCCGTCCGCGCCGCCCGATCCACGACCCGTCCTGGACCCTAGTCCGGTCCCGACGACGACGGGCCGACCACCCGGAGGTGGTCGGCCCGTCGTCGTGCGTGGTGCCGCCCCCGAGGGGGGCGGCACCGCCGTCAGTTGCCCGTGAGCTTCTCGCGCAGGGCCGCGAGGGCCTCGTCCGAGGCGAGGGTCCCGCCGACCGGCTCGGCCGCCGAGGAGTAGCTCGACGCCGTGGAGGGACCGGAGTCGCCGCGCGCGCTGGAGCTGCTGCTGCTGCTGGTGGACGTGGCCGCCTGGGCGTCCGCCTCCAGCGCCTCGAGCACCTGCTTCTTGTGGGCCTCCCAGCGCTCGTGGGCGGCGGCGTACTGCGCCTCCCAGGCCTCACGCTGCGTCTCGTAGCCCTCGAGCCACTCGTTGGTCTCCGGGTCGAAGCCCTCGGGGTACTTGTAGTTCCCCTTGTCGTCGTACTCGGCCGCCATGCCGTAGAGCGCGGGGTCGAAGTCCTCGCTGTGCGGGTCCAGCCCCTCGTTCGCCTGCTTCAGCGACAGGGAGATGCGGCGACGCTCGAGGTCGATGTCGATGACCTTGACGAACGTCTCGTCGCCGACGTTGACGACCTGCTCGGGCAGGTCGACGTGCCGGACCGCCAGCTCGGAGATGTGCACGAGGCCCTCGATGCCGTCCTCGACGCGCACGAACGCACCGAACGGGACGAGCTTGGTGACCTTGCCGGGCACGACCTGACCGATGGCGTGGGTCCGGGCGAAGGCCTGCCACGGGTCCTCCTGGGTCGCCTTCAGCGACAGGGAGACGCGCTCGCGGTCGAAGTCGACGTCGAGGACCTCGACCGTGACCTCCTGGCCCACCTCGACGACCTCGCTCGGGTGGTCGATGTGCTTCCACGACAGCTCGGAGACGTGCACGAGGCCGTCGACGCCGCCGAGGTCCACGAACGCACCGAAGTTGACGATCGAGGAGACGACACCGGGGCGCACCTGGCCCTTCTGCAGCGTCTGCAGGAAGGTGGAGCGGACCTCCGACTGCGTCTGCTCGAGCCACGCACGGCGCGACAGGACGACGTTGTTGCGGTTCTTGTCGAGCTCGATGATCTTCGCCTCGATCTCCTTGCCGACGTACGGCTGGAGGTCGCGCACCCGGCGCATCTCGACGAGCGACGCCGGGAGGAAGCCGCGCAGGCCGATGTCGAGGATCAGGCCGCCCTTGACGACCTCGATGACGGTGCCGGTGACGACGCCGTCCTCCTCCTTGATCTTCTCGATCGTGCCCCAGGCGCGCTCGTACTGGGCGCGCTTCTTGGACAGGATCAGACGGCCTTCCTTGTCCTCCTTCTGGAGGACCAGGGCCTCGACCGCGTCGCCGACCTTGACCACGTCGTCGGGGTCGACGTCGTGCTTGATCGAGAGCTCGCGCGAGGGGATGACGCCCTCGGTCTTGTAGCCGATGTCGAGGAGGACCTCGTCGCGGTCGACCTTGACGATGGTGCCCTCGACGATGTCGCCGTCGTTGAAGTACTTGATGGTCGCGTCGATGGCGGCGAGGAAGTCCTCGGCCGTGCCGATGTCGTTGATCGCGACCTGGGGCGTCGTCGGCTTGGCGGGGGTGGAGATGGTCATTGAGTTTCGAGCTCCGATGCGGACAGGGAGTAGTGCGGACAGGGAACGTGCGGGTGGATCTGTCGTTCGCTGCTCTGCCGGCCCGTCGGGCATGCCGCGGTCCGAGGTCGGACCGGGGTGCCACCAGGACGCCGCTGACGCAGCGGCGGGACGCACGATCGGACAGGATCCGGCGTAGGACGCGTCACGCCAGCGTCCATCCTAGGCCTGGCGTGAAACAGGGGTCAAAAAGAGCGGGCAGGGTCCCGACCGCCCCGTGGCTCAGGCGAGCACCTGCGCGGCGCGGATGAGGTCCGGCGGGACGCGCTTCGGCTTCCCGGCCACCTCGGCGAGCGGGACGAGCACGACCTCCTCACCACGCAGCGCCGTCATGACGCCCGTCCTGCCCTCGACCACGGCGTCGATCGCGGCGACGCCGAAGCGGCTGCCCAGGATCCGGTCCGTCGGCGTCGGGGACCCCCCGCGCTGGACGTGGCCCAGGATCGTGACGCGGGTGTCGAACCCGGTCCGCTCCGCGATCTCGTGGGCGAGGCGGTCACCCACGGCGCCCGCGACGATCTCCCCGAAGCGTCCGAGCTGGGTCGTGAAGTCCATCGAGCCGCCGCGACGCGGCTCGGCCCCCTCGGCGACCACGACGATGGAGAAGTTCGCGTGCGCGCGGTGACGGTGCTTGAGGAACTTGATCACCTGGTCGATGTCGAACGGGTCCTCCGGCGTGAGCACGAGCTCCGCGCCGCCGGCGATCCCGGCGTTGATCGCGATCCAGCCGGCGTGCCGCCCCATGACCTCGACGACCATGACGCGGTTGTGGCTCTCCGCGGTCGTGTGGATCCGGTCGATCGCCTCCGTCGCGATGTTGACCGCGGTGTGGAAGCCGATCGACAGGTCGGTCCCGGACACGTCGTTGTCGATGGTCTTGGGGATGGCGACGATCTTGACGCCGGCCTCGGCCACCTTGCTCGCCGCGTGCAGCGTGCCGTCCCCACCGATGCAGATGAGCGCCTCGATCCGCTCCGCCTCGAGCGTGGCCATGACGGCCTCGATCCCGCCGTCCTCGGCGTTCGGGTGGTACCGCGCCGTGCCGAGGATCGTGCCGCCCACGGGCAGGACGTTGCGGATGTGCTGGCGCCCCAGAGGGAGCACGTCCCCCTCGACGACGCCGCGCCAGCCGTTCCGGAAGCCGACGATCGAGTGGCCGTAGGTGCCCTCGCCGTGCTTGACGACGGCCCGGATGGCGGCGTTGAGGCCGGGGCAGTCCCCGCCACCGGTCAGCAGTCCGACGCGCACGTGACTCTCCTTCAGGAACGGGGTGGGGGCCGACGCCGCGGTGCGCCTCGGTCACCCTAGCGGCGGCGCCCCGGCGCCGGGCGGGGGCGGAGGTCCCGACCGCGCGCCGGGTCGAGGTCCGGCTCAGGCCGCGCGGGGCCCCAGGTCCAGGCGACGACCGGGGATCGCGTCGAGCAGGGCCCGCGTGTACTCCTGCTGCGGGCGGTCGAAGACGTCGTCGACCGTCCCCTGCTCGACGATCCGTCCCTTCTCCATGACGCACACCTGGTCCGCGATCTGCCGCACCACGGCGAGGTCGTGGCTGATGAAGAGGTAGGAGAGCCCGAGCCGGTGCTGGAGGTCGGCGAGCAGGTGCAGGATCTGCGACTGGACGATGACGTCGAGGGCCGAGACGGCCTCGTCGCAGACGACGAGCTCCGGCTCCAGCGCGACCGCACGGGCGATGGCGACCCGCTGCCGCTGACCGCCGGAGAGCTCCGCCGGGTAGCGGCGCAGGAGCGCCACCGGCAGCGCCACGGCCTCCATGAGCTCCAGCACGCGGCTGCGCCGCTGTGCCGCCGTGCCGACCCCGTGGGCCCGCAGCGGCTCCTCGACGGTCCGGTAGATCGTGTACAGCGGGTCCAGCGACGAGTACGGGTCCTGGAAGATGGGCTGAACCTTGCGGCGGAAGGCGACCTCGGCCGCACGGTCCCGGGCCCGGGTGGCGGTGCCCACCCCGTCGACGCTCACGGTGCCCGAGGTCGGCTCGAGGAGGTCCAGGACCATCCGCGCCACCGTGGACTTGCCCGAACCCGACTCGCCCACGATCGCCGTCGTCGTGCCACGCGGGATGGCGAAGCTGACGCCGTCCACGGCGGTGATCTCGGTGCTGCGGGAGAGCAGCCCCTTGCCGCGGAGCCGGAACACCTTGGTGAGGTCCTGGACCTCGACGATCGGGGGCGCCTGCACGGCGACGGCCGGCGGCTCGTCGCGGTCGGCGGACGGCGCCAGGAGGTCCTCGCCGTACGCGACCCCCGCCCCCGTCGTCCGGGCGAGCTGGATCCGGCGGGACGCGAGCGACGGCGCCGCGGCGAGGAGGCGACGCGTGTACTCGTGCTGGGGGTCGCGCAGCAGCTGCTCGGCCGGCCCCGCCTCGACGACCTCGCCCCGGTACATGACGACGACGCGCTGCGCCCGCTCCGCCGCCAGCCCCAGGTCGTGGGTGATGAGCAGGACCGCCGTGCCCAGCTCGTGCGTGAGCGCCTCCAGCCGGTCGAGGATCGTGCGCTGGACCGTGACGTCCAGGGCCGACGTCGGCTCGTCGGCGATGAGGAGCCGCGGGCGGCAGGACAGGCCCATCGCGATGAGCGCGCGCTGGCGCATGCCGCCGGAGAACTCGTGCGGGTACTGCTGGGCGCGCCGGCGGGCGTCGGGCAGTCCCGCCTCCTCGAGCAGCTCGACCGCGCGCCGACGCGCCTCCTCGCCCCGCGCGACGCCGTTGTCCTCGAGCGCCTCGACGATCTGCGCGCCGACGCGCATGACCGGGTTCAGGTTCGACATGGGGTCCTGCGGGACCATCCCGATGTCCTTGCCCCGCATGCGGGCGATGCCCGCTCCGCCCCGCTCGGCGAGGTCCTTGCCGTCGAAGAGGACGGATCCGCCGGTGATGCGGCCGTTCTGCGCGAGCAGGCCCAGCACGGCGGCCGCCGTCGTCGACTTCCCCGAGCCCGACTCGCCCACGACCGCGACCGTCTCGCCCGGCAGCACGTCGAACGACGCCCCGCGCACGGCGGTGGTCGTGCCGTGGTCGGTCGTGAAGGAGACCTCGAGGTCCCGGATGCTCAGCAGCGGGGCCGCGGCCACGGCGCTCACCTCGTCCTCGTCTTGGGGTCCAGGGCCTCGCGCAGCGCCTCGCCGAAGAGCGTGAAGCCGAGCGCCGTGATCGCGATGAGCGCCCCCGGCCAGAGCGCCAGCCGCGGTGCGACCTCGAGCTCGTTCTGCGCCGCGGTCAGCATGCGACCCCACTCCGCCGTCGTCGGCGAGCCGCCACCGAGGCCGAGGAAGGACAGCGCGGCAGCCTCGATCACCGCCGTCGCGAGCATCAGGGTCGCCTGGACGATCACCGGTCCCAGGCTGTTGGGCAGGACGTGGCTCATGGTGACGGTGCGGCGGGACAGGCCGAGCGACCGCGCCGCGAGCACGTAGTCCTGGCCCCGCTGGGCCAGCATCGTGCCGCGCAGCAGGCGGGCGAAGATCGGCACCTGGACCACCCCGATGGCGACGACGACGGCGACCGGGGACTGCCCGATGACGGCGGCGATCGAGACCGCGAGCAGCAGCGAGGGCACCGACAGCATGAGGTCGACGAAGCGCATCGTCAGCGTGTCCACCCACCCGCCGAAGGCGCCCGCGAGCAGACCGACCAGCGCGCCGCCGGCGAGGCCGAGCAGTGTCGACAGGACGCCGATGACGAGGGACGCCCGGGCGCCCCAGATGAGCTTGGAGAGCAGGTCGCCGCCGTAGCGGTCAAGACCGAGCAGGTACTCCGACGACGGGCCGGGGATGAAGGTCGGGCGGATCTCCGAGCGCCCCGGCAGGGCCTGCGGCCCGTACGGCGCGAGCACCGGGGCGAGGACGGCGACGAGGACGAAGACGAGCACGATGACGGCGCCGATGATCGCGCCGGGGTTCCGGCGCAGCCGGCGGGCGGCGACGCGCCAGATGCTGGCGCCCTCGTCCCCCGGGCCGTCGTCGGCCTGGTGGCTGCGCGACGTGCCGAGCACGTCGTCCTGGAGGGCCGCCTGAGCGGCGGGGTCCGTCGTCATCGGGCACGCATCCTCGGGTCGATGAGGCCGTAGGAGACGTCCACGGCCAGGTTGACCAGCGCGTAGACCACCGCGATGAAGAGGATGAACCCCTGCAGCACGGCGTAGTCGAGGTTGAAGACGGCGTTGGCGAGGAAGCTGCCGATGCCGTTGAACGCGAACACCGTCTCGGTGAGGACCGCGCCGGACAGCAGCAGACCGACCTGCAGGCCGATCGTGGTGGAGACCGGGAGCATCGCGTTGCGCAGGACGACGCGGCGGCGCAGGCGCGAGGCGCTGAGGCCCTTCGCGCGCGCGGTGCGGACGTAGTCGGCGTTCTGCACCTCGATCACCGAGGCGCGCGTGATCCGGGCGATGATCGCCAGCGGGATCGACCCGAGGGCCAGGGCCGGGAGGACGAGGTGGGTCAGCGCGTCCCAGGACGCGTCCCACTCCCGCGTGAGCAGACCGTCCAGCACGTAGAAGCCGGTCGGGTGGGTGGCGACCATGTCCGCCGACTGGCGTCCGGCGGACGGGAACCAGCCCGCCTGGACGGCGAACAGCCACTTGAGCAGGAACGCCAGGAAGAAGACGGGGATCGTCACGCCGAGCAGGGAGACGACCACGGTGGTGTGGTCCAGGAACCGGCCCTGGTACCGGGCTGCGACGTAGCCGAGGGGGATGCCGACACCCACGGCGATGAGCAGTGCCAGGGCCGTGAGCTCGATCGTCGCGGGGAAGCGCGCGAGGAACTCGTCCAGCACCGGTCGCGCGGTGCGGGTCGAGACCCCGAAGTTGCCCTGGAGGAGCTGACCCAACCAGGTCACGTACTGCTCCAGCAGGGGGCGGTCGAAGCCGTAGAGGCGGTTGATCCGCTCCACCGCCTCCGGGGTGGCGCGCTCCCCCAGGAGAGCCGTTGCCGGCCCTCCCGGGAGAGCGCGCACCCACAGGAACAGCAGGACGGACAGACCGAGCAGCGTCGGGATGAGCAGCGCGAGACGCTGCAGGACCAGTCTGGCCATGCCGGTGGTGCCGTCCGTTCGTCAGTCGTCGAGCGTGACGACGTTGTAGACCTCGTCCTGGACCGGGGACGCGGGGTAGTTCCCCACGCCCGGGGCGAAGGCGAGCGACGGCACGGGGTGCGCGAGCGGCACGCCGGGCAGACGCTCCATGATCGCCTCGTTGGCGGCCTCGTAGGCGGCCGTCTGGTCCTCGACGCTCGTCTGGTAGCGGGCGTCACCGATCATCTGGAACAGCTCGGGGTCGTCGAAGCCCCACTCGTTCGACGGCGAACCGAAGAAGACGCCGATGAAGTTGTAGGTGTCGTTGTAGTCACCGGTCCAGCCGAGCAGGTGCAGCCCGTGGTCCGGGGTGCCCTGCATGCGGTCGAGGTAGTCCGGGGACCACGGCTCCGGGACCGGGTTGATCGTGATCCCGACCTCCTCGAGGTCCGCGGCGATCGACTGGAACACCTGCTCCGGCGTCGGCATGTACGGGCGGGAGACGTTCGTCGGGTAGTTGAAGTCGATCGTCATGCCCTCCGCGCCCGCCTCGGCGAGCAGCTGGCGGGCCCGCTCGGGGTCGTAGTCGTAGGTCGTGACGTCCTCGCTCCAGCCGGCGACCGACGGCGGCACGAAGTTCGTCGCCACCTCGGTGCCCTCCGGCAGCGTCTGCGCGACCAGCGCGTCCTTGTTGATCGCGTGGGCGATCGCCTGCCGGACCCGGAGGTCCTGCAGCGCCGGGTTGGCCTGGTTCATGCCCAGGTACAGGACGTTGAACGGCTCCCGGTTGACGATCTGGAAGCCCGCGTCCTCGAGCGCGACCACGTCCGCCGGCCCGACGAGGTCGAAGCCGTCGATGTCGCCCGCCTGGAGCGCCTGCCGGCGCGCCGTGGGGTCTCCGATGACGGGGAAGACGATGCGCTGCACCTGGCCCTGCTCGCCCCAGTAGTCGGGGTTCGCCGTGAGGGTCACCTCCTGGCCGCGGGTCCAGGAGTCGAACATGAACGGACCGGTGCCGGTGGGGTGCTCCGTCGCGTAGGCGGGCAGCACCGGTGCGGACTCGTCGCCGCCGACGTCGTCCGCGCCATACTCCTGCAGCGCCGTCGGCGACTGCATGGAGAAGGACGGCAGCGACAGGGCGGAGATGAACTCCGGCAGGGGGCTCTTGAGGTTGATGACGGCCGTCGACTCGTCGACCGCGTCACAGCTCTCGTACTTGCCGGTGCCGTCCAGCGACTCGACGTCGCTGGAGGCGAACCCGCCGTTCACCTTCTGCCAGTAGTACGACAGGCTCTCCGACTGCAGCACGCCGGTGAAGTTGTTCCAGCGCTCGAAGTTGAAGCACACGGCCTCGGCGTCGAAGGGCGTGCCGTCGTGGAACGTCACGCCCTCCTTCAGCGCGAACTCGTAGGTCAGGCCGTCCTCGCTGACCTCCCAGGACTCGGCGAGCAGCGGCGCCGGGTCCGCGGTGCCGGGCTCCGTGCCCACCAGACCCTCGAAGATCTGTCGGGCCACCCGGAACGACTCGCCGTCGTTGGCGAACGCCGGGTCCAGGGACGCCGGGTCGGACGACGCCGCGAAGATGAAGGTGTCACGCCCCCCGGTGTCCTCCGTCCCCTCGTCGGTGGACTGCGGGTCGCGCTCGCTCTCCGCGCACCCGGCCAGCGCCAGGGCCGCCACGGCCCCCGCTGCCACGGTTCTCAGGACCTTGCTCACACCATCACCCCTCGTGTTGTGCTCCAAGCGCGCGTCGACGCGCCCCCGGAGCTCCCCTGTGTCGGTCATGCGATCACCACATCGTGACCCAGACCGACCTTAGACACGCCATGTGATCACCTTGTTGCGGGCGGCGCACGGCGGAACTCGGGAAGACTACCCCCATGGCTTCAGCGGGGCGCGGGTTCGCGGGCTACCGCCCGGCCGACGACGACGACGGCACGGCGGCGCGGCGCTGGTGGGACGCGCACGCCGCCGAGTACCTCGACGAGCACGGGGAGGCGCTCGGCGTCGCGGACTTCCGCTGGTGCCCGGAGGGCCTGCGCGAGGACGACGCGGGGCTCCTCGGAGAGGTGCGGGGGCGTCGCGTGCTGGAGGTGGGAGCGGGTGCGGCGCAGTGCACGCGCTGGCTGCGCCGCCGCGGCGTCGAGGCGGTCGCGAGCGACGTGTCCGCGGGCATGCTCGCCGCGGCACGCCGTCTGGACGGGGCCGCCGGGACCGTCACGCCACTGCTCCAGGCGGACGCCCGGCGGCTGCCCCTGCCGGCCGCGGCGTTCGACGTCGTCTTCACCGCGTACGGCGCGATCCCCTTCGTGCCGGACGCCGAAGCCGTGCACCGCGAGGTCGCGCGGGTCCTGCGCCCGGGCGGTCGCTGGGTGTTCGCCGTCACGCACCCTGTCCGCTGGGCCTTCCCGGACGACCCCGGGGCCCGGGGCCTGACGGTGACCCGGTCGTACTTCGACCGCACCCCCTACGTGGAGGTCGACGACGACGGGACGGTCGCCTACGCCGAGTACCACCGCACCCTGGGCGACCACGTCCGCGACGTCGTCGCGGCGGGTCTGCGCGTGGTCGACCTCGTGGAGCCGGAGTGGCCGGCGGAGAACCCGCACACGTGGGGAGGCTGGAGCCCGGAGCGCGGCGCCCGGATCCCCGGCACCGCGATCGTCGTCACGGAGAAGGACCGCGCCTGACCTCCTGGACGGCGCCCCGGGCGAGCGTGCTGCTCAGTGCCCGGCCTCGTGCCAGCTCCGTCCCACGCCGACCGAGACGTCGAGCGGGACGGACATCTCGACCGCGCGGCCCATCTGGTCGCGGACCAGTGCCTCGACCGCCTCGCGCTCCCCCGGCGCGACCTCCAGGACCAGCTCGTCGTGCACCTGCAGCAGCAGGCGCGAGCGCAGGCCGTCCGCGCGGAGCTGCTCGTCGACCCCGAGCATCGCGACCTTGATGATGTCCGCCGCGCTGCCCTGGATGGGAGCGTTCAGCGCCATGCGCTCCGCCATCTCCCGGCGCTGGCGGTTGTCGCTGGTGAGGTCCGGCAGGTAGCGACGGCGCCCCAGGATCGTCGCCGTGTACCCGCTGCGCCGCGCCTCGTCGACGACGCCCGAGAGGTACTCCCGCACCCCGCCGAAGCGGGCGAAGTAGTCCTCCATGAGCCCGGACGCCTCGGAGACGGGCACCGACAGCTGCTTGGACAGGCCGAAGGCGGACAGGCCGTACGCCAGGCCGTACGACATGGCCTTGATCTTGGACCGCATCGCCGGCGTGACCTCGTCGGTCGGGACGCCGAACACGCGGGAGCCGACGAAGTTGTGCAGGTCCTCCCCCGACCGGAAGGCGGCGATGAGCCCCTCGTCGCCCGACAGGTGGGCCATGATCCGCATCTCGATCTGGCTGTAGTCGGCGGTCAGCAGCGTCTCGTAGCCGGCGCCCACGACGAAGGCCCGGCGGATCTGCCGGCCGGCCTCCGTGCGGATCGGGATGTTCTGGAGGTTGGGGTCGGTCGACGACAGCCGACCCGTCGCCGCGATCGTCTGCTGGAAGGTCGTGTGGATGCGCCCGTCGTCACCGATGGACCGGACCAGGCCCTCGACCGTCTGACGCAGGCGCGAGGCGTCCCGGTGGGCCAGCAGGTGGGCGAGGAAGGGGTGCTGCGTGCGCTCGAAGAGGTCGGTGAGCGAGGCCGCGTCGGTCGTGTAACCCGTCTTGATCTTCTTCGTCCTCGGCATCGCGAGCTGGTCGAAGAGGACCTCCTGGAGCTGCTTCGGCGACCCGAGGTTCACCTCCCGACCGATGACCGCGTACGCCTCCGCGGCGGCGTCCGCGACGGCGTCCGCGAACTCGCGCTCGAGCCCGTCGAGGTACTCCCGGTCGGCGCCGATGCCGGCGCTCTCCATGCGCGCGAGCACGTCGACCAGCGGCAGCTCGACGTCGGCCAGCAGGCTGCGCGCCCCCCGGTCCTCGAGCTCGCCCGCGAGCACCTCGGCCAGCTCGGCGACCGCCGCGGCACGCAGGGCCGTCGACTCGTGCGGCACCTCGCCGTCGACCGACAGGTCGAGCGAGCCCTGGGCGCCGTCGGCCTCCTCCTCGCTGCGCAGCTCCCGGTGCAGGTGCCGGATCGACAGGTCCGCCAGGTCGTACGACCGTTGGTCGGGGTGGCACAGGTAGGAGGCCAGGAGGGTGTCGACGGCGACTCCGGCGACCGGCAGGCCACGGCCCGCGAGGGCGTGCCACGCGTCCTTCGCACCGTGGACGGCCTTGGGCTCGGCCGCGTCCGCGAGCCACCGCGCGAGGGCCACCTCGTCCTCGGGGCCGAGCTCGGCGAGGTCCACCACGACCGCGTGGTCGGCGCCGTCGGCGAGGGCGAGCGCCCAGGCGTCCCCCCGCGTGGGTGCGGACGTCCCGGCCACCTCCACCGCGAGACGCCGTCCGCGCCGGGCGTCGAGCCACGGGCCCAGCCCACCCGCCGCGGGCACGACCACGTCGAGCCGGAAGCCCTCGGCCTCGACCGCGTCCTCGGGGACCATGGCGAACAGCCGCTCCCGCAGCGTCCGGAACTCCAGGGCGTCGAAGACCCGGTGCATCGCCTCACGGTCCCACGGGCGGACCTCGACGTCGCCGACGCCCACCGGGAGCTCCACGTCACGGACCGCGCCGTTGAGCCGTCGGTTCACCCGCACCTGGTCGGCGCACGCCCGCAGGCTCTCGCCGGCCTTGCCGGTGATCGTGGCGGCCGCGGCCAGGACGCCGTCGAGCCCGCCGTACGTGGTGATCCACTTCGCGGCCGTCTTCGGTCCGACGCCGGGGACACCGGGCAGGTTGTCGCTGCTCTCGCCGACGAGCGCCGCCAGGTCCGGGTAGGCCGCGGGCGGGACGCCGTACTTCTCCTCGACGCTCTCCGGGGTGAACCGCACCAGGTCCGAGACGCCCTTGCGCGGGTAGAGCACCGTGACGTCCGCCGCCACGAGCTGCAGGGCGTCCCGGTCGCCGGTGCAGACCAGCACGTCCATGCCGGCGGCCTGGGCCTGGGTGGCGAGCGTGGCGATGATGTCGTCGGCCTCGAAGCCCTCCTTCTGCAACGTCGTGACGTTGAGGGAGTCGAGGATCTCGCGGATGAGCGGCACCTGGCCGCTGAACTCGGCGGGCGTCGCGTCGCGCGTGCCCTTGTACGCCGGGTACTCCTCGGTCCGGAAGGTGACCCGTCCCGCGTCGAAGGCGACCGCGACGTGCGTCGGCTGCTCGTCCCGCAGGAGGTTCGCGAGCATGGACGTGAACCCGTAGACCGCGTTGGTCGTCTGACCCGTCTTCGTGGAGAAGTTCTCCGCCGGCAGCGCGAAGAACGCGCGGTAGGCCATCGAGTGGCCGTCCACGAGCAGCAGGAGGGGCCGGGTTCGCGCCTGGTCAGTCACGGGTGCCAACCTAGCGGGCATGACCGACACGCCAGCGGCCGGCGCCGCTCTCCCCGAGCCGCAGGACGTCGCCGCCGAGCACCCCGACCGCGCGTCCGGCCAGGACGCCCTCGCCGAGGTGCGCGCCTCGCTCGCGGGCACGCTCATGGAACGGATGGGGATCCAGGTCCTGGAGGCGGGCCCGGCCCGGGTCGTCGGGACCATGCCCGTCAGCGGCAACACCCAGCCGTACGGCCTGCTCCACGGGGGCGCCTCGGTCGTCCTCGCGGAGACGCTCGGGTCCTACGGCGCGATGCTCCACGCGGGACCGGGCCGGCGCGCCGTCGGCGTGGAGGTCGGTGCGAGCCACCACCGCGCGGCCACGGCCGGCGTCGTCACCGGTACCGCGACGGCCCTGCACCTCGGGGGCACGACCGCGGTCTACGAGATCGTGGTCGAGGACTCGAGGTCGAGGCGGGTCTGCACCGCGCGGTTGACCTGCCTGCTGATGGACCGGCGCGCCGACTGAGCCCTGATCCACCGGTCCCTT
>NZ_AXCW01000040.1 GCF_000603945.1 Actinotalea ferrariae CF5-4
GGCGCCGTCGGCCGCGAGCGCGTCCGTGAGCGGGCGCCCGGGGACGACGCCGAGGCGCAGCACGCCGCCGCCCAGGTCCTCGACGGGCGCGACCGGCAGCCCGGCGGCGAGCAGCAGCTCGTGGCGTCGGACGAGGTCGGCGGCGGTGTGCGGTCGGACGACCTTGAGGTAGGCCGTCGTCGTCGGCGACGAGGCGCGCAGCACGGCGCGCCGCAGTGGGCGGTAGGTGACGAGCTCGAGCTGCACCTGCGCCGGCTCGGCCCCGAGCGACGCGGCGACGCGGACGGGGTCGCACGCGTGCGCCAGGCCCGGCAGGACGGGGTCGGCGGGGTGGCGCCAGACGGTGACGTCCCGGTCGGCGACCCGCACGGTCGTGCTCGCGGGGGTGCCCGCGGGGACCGGCGCCGTGGTGCCGAGGAGGTACTCCTCGCCCCCGCGCGCCGCCGGGGTCCCCGCCTCGCCCTGCTCCCAGGTGACCGTCCAGCCGACCGTCACGCCGACGCCGGGCCGGTGGTGGACCTGGTGGACGGCCCAGGTGCTGAGCCGGACGCCCTCGGCCTCGAGGACGGCACGCAGGACGTGCTCGGCGTCGGGGCCGGTGAGGAGCGCCTGGTCGGCCCGCTCGCGTCGCGCCGACGACCGGCCGGGCGCGTCGGCGCCCCGGACGGGCCCGGTCGCGGGCGCGGCGGTCGTGAGCATCCTCCGATGGAACACCACCGGGGCGCCCGCGGCGGTGAGAGAACCATGAGAGTGCTCTCATCCTGCGCGGCTTGGCTCGCCCGCGCGGTGGCGGCGACGCAGCCCGACCGCCCGGCCGGGCGGAGAGCGCCTGCCGGCCTGCGTGGGCCAGCGGCGATGGGCCTGGCAGACTCACCGCGTGCGCGACCTGGCCCGGCTCCCGAAGGCGCACCTCCACCTGCACTTCACCGGGTCCATGCGGCCCGCCACGCTCACCGAGCTCGCGGCCGGGCACCGGATGCGCCTGCCTGCGGCCCTCACCGAGGGCGACCCGCTCCAGGCGCCGCACGACGAGCGCGGCTGGTTCCGCTTCCAGCGCCTCTACGACGCGGCCCGCGCGTGCGTGCGGTCCGAGGCCGACATGCGCCGGATCGTGGCGGAGGCGGCGGCCGACGACGCCGCGGAGGGCTCGGGGCGCCTGGAGATCCAGGTCGACCCCACCTCCTACGCGCCGTTCGTCGGCGGCATCACGCCGGCGCTCGAGCTCGTCCTGGACGAGGCGCGGACGGCGTCGGCGCGGACGGGCGTGGAGGTCGCCGTCGTCGTCGCGGCCTCACGGACACGGCACCCGCTCGACGCGCGCACCCTGGCGCGGCTCGCCGCGCGCTACGCGGGGGACGGCCCGGGCGACGTCGTCGGGTTCGGCCTGAGCAACGACGAGCGGCGGGGCGACACCGAGGACTTCGCGCCCGCGTTCCGGATCGCCGCGGGGGCCGGTCTCGCGCTCGTGCCGCACGGCGGTGAGCTGCTCGGGCCGGACCACGTGCGCAGCGTCGTCGAGCACCTGCACCCGGACCGGCTCGGGCACGGCGTGCGGACGGCGGAGGACCCGCGGGTGCTCGCCGAGCTCGTCGAGCGGGGGGTCGCGTTCGAGGTGTGCCCGGCGTCCAACGTGTCGCTCGGGGTGTACGCCGAGCACGGTCACGTCCCGCTGCGCACGCTCGCCGAGGCCGGCGCGACCGTCGCCCTGGGGGCGGACGACCCGCTGCTGTTCCGCTCGCGCCTGGTCGCCCAGTACGAGACGGCACGCCGGGTGCACGGGTTCGACGACGACGCCCTGGCGGAGCTGGCGCGCGGGTCGGTGCGCGCGAGCCGGGCGGCGGACGCGACGAAGCAGCGGCTGCTCGCCGGCATCGACGCGTGGCTGGCCGCCCCGGCCTGAGCCCGACCGGCTGGAGCCCGACAGGTCCGTGCGGTCCGGCGACGTGGGCTCGACGGTGACGGCTGGAGCCGGATGGGGACTCCTTCGCTCACCGGAACGGAGCAGCGGCCTTGACGGGCCGCGCGCTCTGCGCCAATGTATCGACTCATTGGTTCATTGAGGGGGTACACGGTGTCGAACGGACTCGAAGCCGAGACGGCGGGCATCTCGCTGTACACGCCGGCGTGGTACGACGTCGCCTGGGGGGCGGTCACTCTGCTCCTGCCGCTCGGCGCGTTGGCCGTGCTCTACCTCGTCGTCCGGCTGGCGGCGCGCCACGGGTCGGCGTCGGCGTCCGACGGCGCACCTCAGCCCGGCTACCGGCGGGCGGGGCACCCGAACGCCGAGGCGGCGCGGCGTCACGGCGCGCTGGTCGCGGGGACGGCGTGGGTGCTGGCGGCGGTCGTGCCGCAGGTGGTCCTCACCGTCGCCGCGCCGTTCCTGGTCATCGCCGCACCGGCGTACGCACCGTCCGGCTCCGTCCCCGCCTCCGGCGCCGTGCTCGTCGGTCTTGCGCCGGCCCTGCCGGGGCTCACCTACCTCGCGGTGCACGCCGTCGGGGAGCGGACCTGGCCCCGGGCGCACGGCTCGGTCCGGCGTGCGAGCCTGGCGCCCCGTTCCGTCCGAGGCGTCACGCCCCGCTGGCTGCGCCGGATCACGGCGGCGTGGGCCATCGCGCTGGCGGCCACGCTCGCCACGTGCGCCGCCGTCGCGCAGGACGGGGTGCGCCTCGTCGCCACCGTCGGCGTGAGCGTCCGGACGACGAGCCCGTTCCCCGGCGCCTTCTACGGCGTGCCGCTCGCGATCAGCATCGCGGTGGTGCTCGTCGGGACGGGCCTCGTCCTGCGGCAGGTCGCACGGCGCCCGGCGGCCCTGCCTGACGACCCCGCATACGACGACGCCTCGCGCCTCCTGTCGGGGCACCGCGTGCTCCGCGGGACGCAGCTCGTCGTCGGCTGGTCCCTGGCGGGCGTCCTGGCGGTGGCCGGCGTCGCCCTCCGTGCCGTCGAGCTCGACGTGCTGGGCACCGCCGTTCTCGTCGTCGCCACCCTCGTCGGTCTCGCCTCGCTCGCCGTCGCGCTCGTCCCCGGGCGGGCACGGGTCCCGACCAGCGTCCGGCTCCCCCACCCCGGGGCCTCGGTCATCGGTGCCTCCCCCTCCCTCCCGCAGGAGTCCGCATGAGCCTCGGCCTGCTCGTCGTCGCCGTGCCCGTGGTGCTCCTGGTGGCACTGGCGACGGTCGTCATCGTGGTGGTCCTCGTGGTCGGGCGGAGCTCCGCCCCCGACCCGTCGCAGGCCGCCGCTGCGGCACGCCGCCATGCGGGCGGCGTGAGCGCCATCGCCTGGCTGGGTCTGGTGCTCGCGCCGGTGCTCGGCCCCGCCCTCTCCGGGACGGTCCGCGGGCCGGCCCAGGGCGTCCTGCTCGGCCTCGTCCCCACGGTCGCCGGGGTGCTGTTCGTCGGCGTCCACGCGGTGGGCGAGCTCACGTGGCCACGGCCGACCGGCACGGTCCGGCGAGCCGGCCTCGACCGCCGCACGACCGCCGACGTCGCCCCGCGTGGGCTGCGCGGTTTCCTGTGGGGCTGGACCGCCCTCGTCCTGGTGCTGGCCGTCGTCGGCGGGGCGGTCGCCACCGGCGGCCGGCAGGTCTCCCGCGTCGTCGAGGACGGCGGGATGTCCGCCGGGCCCTTCCCCGGCTGGTTCTACGGGCTGCCGCTGCTCGTGGCGTGTCTCGTGGTTGCCGCCGCGACCGAGGCGGTGCTGCACGTCGTGGCGAGCCGCCCGGCCGTCGTCGACGCGCAGCCGCGGTGGGACCTGGCGCTGCGGCAGCTGTCGGCGCACCGGGTGCTGCGCGGGGCCCAGCTCGTCGTCGGGCTCACGGCCGCCGGCGTCCTCCTGTACGGCGGCCTGGCGGTGCGGAACATCAGCCACGCGCTGGTCGAGGACGGCGCCACGAGCCTGCCGCACCTGGTCATCGGGACAATCGCCCTCGCGCTCGCCGTCGTGGTGGGGCTGACGACCGTCGTCGTCGCCGTGCTGCCGGGCCGGCCCGCCGGGGCCCTCGCCGTGCCGACCGGACCGCTGCCGGACGCCCTGCCGCGATGAGCCTCCAGATCGAGGTCGACCTCACCTCGAGCGTCCCGCCGTACGAGCAGATCCGGCTCCAGGTCGGTGCGCACGTGGCGGCGGGGCGGCTGCGCTCGGGCGACCGCCTCCCGACCATCCGGGCCCTCGCCGCCGACCTCGGCGTCGCCGCCGGGACCGTCGCCCGCGCCTACCGTGAGCTGGAGGCCTCGGGCGTCGTCGCGACGCGGCGGCGCACCGGCACGGTCGTGGCCGAGGGCACGGCCGACGTCGCCCGCGAGGTCCGGGACGCCGCGGACCGGCTCGCCGACGTCGCGCGGGCCGCCGGGCTCACGGACGAGGAGACGCTCGCCGTCGTCCGGGGCGTCCTGCTGGACCGCACGGGCGCACGGCCCGCGCCGGACGGGTCAGTCGTGGCCGGAGCCCCCGGGCTCCCCGTCTGAACGACGCATGCGCTCGACGCCGGCCTGGAGTGCGGCCTGGCGGGGGCGCTCGGCCCACGCGTCGAGCATGCCGTCCCGGACGGCCCGGCGGAGGACCAGGTAGAGGACGAGGAACCCGAGGGCCGCGAGGCCGATGTTGAGGACGAGACCCACCAACACGACATCCATGGGGCCACCCTCCCAGACCGGGGCCGGCCGGTCACGGACCCTGTGTCAGAGCGTCGCGCCGACGACGACCGGCTCCGGCTCCAGCTCCACGCCGAACCGCTCGCGCACGCCGTCCCGGACCGTCCGCGCGAGGGCGAGCAGCTCCGCCGTCGTCCCCCCGCCGCGGTGCGTCAGCGCGAGGCTGTGCTTGGTCGACAGCCCGACCGTGCCCGGCAGCCCGAAGCCCTTGCCGAAGCCGGCGTGCTCGATGAGCCAGGCGGCGCTCGTCTTGACCAGGGACTCGTCGATCGCCCCGAGGCTGGGGCCCGTCGTCCCCTGCGGCGTCGAGGACCGGACCGGGTAGCGCGGCGCGTCGGCCGGGAGCCGGTCGGCGACCTCGGCCGGCACGACGGGGTTGGTGAAGAACGAGCCGGCGCTCCACGTGTCCGGGTCCGCCGCGTCCAGCACCATGCCCTTGCCCGCCCGCAGCTCGAGGACCGCGGCGCGCACCTCCGCGAGCGGCGCACGCTGCCCGACCTCGACACCGAGCCGACGCGCGAGCTCGGCGTAGGCGATCGGCGCCGACAGCGACCCGAGGCGCAGCTGGAAGCCCACCTCCAGCACCACCCAGCGGGGCGTCGGGGCCCAGCGCGACCAGGCGCCGTCGTCGTCGCGGAGCGACCGCTTGAGCACCGACGTGCGGTAGCCGAAGCCCAGGTCCGGCAGGGCGAGGGTGCGGATGCGGCCGCGCTCGCGGTCCCACGTGCGCACGAGGGAGACGACGCCCGACACCTCCTGGCCGTACGCGCCGACGTTCTGCACGGGCGTCGCGCCCGTGGAGCCGGGGATGCCCGCGAGCGCCTCGACGCCGACCCACCCCTCCGCGACGGCACGGTCGACGACGTCGACCCACGGCGTGCCGGCCGGGACGGTGATGCTCGCCCCGCCGCAGGCACCGGCGTCCTCGACCTCGATGCCGGTGCGCACGTCGCGCACGACCAGCCCGGGGAAGCCGTCGTCGGGGACGACCACGTTCGAGCCGCCCCCGAGCACGAGGACCGGCTCCCCCGCCTCGTCGGCCGCGCGGACCGCGGCGACGAGCTCCTCGGCCGACGACGCCTCGACGTAGCGGGCGGCGGGACCGCCCAGCCGCAGGGTCGTGAGGTCGGCGAGGCGAGGAGCGGCTGCGGCGGTGCCGGTGGCGGTGTCCGTGAGGGCGGCCGAGCGGGGGGAGGTCACCGTCCCAGCGTAGGCACGCCGGCGGCGAGGCGCCTCAGCCGTGCTGGTCGTGCCGGTCGGGCGTGCCGGTCAGGCGTGCCGCTCCGCCGCCCCGGGCTCGACGCCCGGGCCGGCGAAGGTGTCGGTGGGTGCGGGCGTCGTGGTCGGCAGCGGCGCGGCCGCCTTCATGACGAGGAGGGAGACGAGGACCGGCACGGTGATCGCGAGCAGCGACTGCCGGTAGCCGACGTGCTCGGCGAGCAGGCCGAGCAGCGGCGGCCCGGCGAGGAACGCGCTGTACCCGATGGTCGAGACGGCGGCGACGCGCGCCGCGGCCCGGCGGGGGTCGTCGGAGGCGGCGCTCATCCCGACCGGGAAGCCGAGCGCGGCGCCCATGCCCCAGGCGACGACGCCGACCAGCGCGAGGGCCAGGTTGTCCACGAGGCCGAACACGACCAGGCCGGCCAGCGACAGGCCGGCGGAGAGCCGCAGGACCGGGACCCGGCCCCAGCGGTCGAGCAGGGCGGTCCCGAGGAGCCGCATGCCCGTCATCGCCGTGACGAACACCGCGAAGCCGAGCGCCCCGACCGCGTCCGAGGTCCCGAAGCCGTCGACGACGGCGAGGCTGACCCAGTCGTTGGCCGCACCCTCGGTCAGGGCGGCGGCCAGCACCACGAGGCCGATGAGCAGCGTGCGGGGCTCCGTCCAGGCCGCGAAGGCGCCGCGGCGGGGTGCACCGTCGGCGCCGCCGTGCTCGTCGTGGTGCTCGTCGTGGGTGCCGGCCGGCAGGAAGGCCCGGACCGCCCACAGGACGCCGGCAAGGCTCACGCCCAGGACGAGCGCGAGGTGCGCCAGCACGGGCAGCCCCGCCCACGCGGCGACGGCGCCGAGGCCCGCGCCCGCCATGGTGCCGAAGGAGAAGCCCGCGTGGAACCGCGGCATGATCGCGCGCCCGAGGCGCTGCTCGACGGCCGCGCCCTCGATGTTCATCGCGGCGTCCCACACGCCCGTCCCGACGCCGAAGAGCACCAGGCCGATCGCTGCGAGCCACAGCGTCCCGAGGGAGACGGCGGTCGCCGCCACGAGCAGACCGGAGACGTTGAGCACGGCGAAGAGCGCGACGGTCCGCTGCGCGCCGAGGCGCTGGACGACCATCCCGGACAGCGGCAGGGCGACGAGCGAGCCGAGGGCGCCGACGAGCAGCAGCAGGCCCAGCTGGTTGGGCCGGAGCTCGAGCGCATCGCGCACGGCGGGCAGGCGCGCGGCCCAGCTCGCGAAGTTGAACCCGTTGAGCACGAAGACGACGACGACGGCGACGGTCGCCGCGCGCAGCTCCGGTGCGACGCGGGTGCGGTCTGCTGAGCTCATCGGCACGGCTCCGGTTCGAGGGCGGTCGTGGTGGGCAGGGGGACGTCGGGTCCCATGGTGGCGGTCGCGGTGGCGGCGACGGCCGACGCCGTCACGGCAGCAGCCGCCGTCGGGACCACGACCGGCACCGGCCGGGCGGCACCCGCGCCCGGGCGGGCCGAGGCCTCGTCGGGGACGTCGCCGGCAGCCCGGACGTCGGGCGTCCGCACCGTCGAGGCGAGCACGATGCTCAGGGCGAGACCGACCGCGACGAGCAGCAGGGCGCGCCGCGCGCCGACCGCCTCCGCGACCGCGCCGAGCAGCGGCGGGGCGACCACCGAGGACACCGAGGCGAACGCGGAGACGACGGCGACGCGACCCGCGGCCCGCAGGGGCTCGTGGGAGACCGCGGCCATGCCGATCGGCACGACCAGTCCCGCGCCCAGGCCCCAGCCGACGACGCCCAGCACGGCGAGCGGCAGGCTCGGTGCGAGCCCGAAGAGCAGGAGGCCCGCGAAGGCGACGGCGCCGGAGGCGGCGAGGACCGCGACCCGGCCGAACCGCGAGATCGCCCAGGTGCCCCCGAAGCGGGCGACGGCCATGGACCCGGTGAACACCCCGAAGACGACGGCGGCCATCGCCTCGGTCTGCCGGAACCCGTCGACCACCGCGATGGCGAGCCAGTTGTTCGCCGAGCCCTCCGAGAGGGCGGCCGTCATGACGATGACCCCGACGAGCAGCGTCCGGCGCTCGCGCCACGCGCCCAGCGCCGAGCGCATCGCCCGGCGCGGCGCCGGGGCGTCGTCCGGGCCGGCCGGTGCGGTCAGCACGGCACCCGGGATCGACGCCAGGCGCCACCCGAGCGCCAGCAGCGCCATCCCGCCGAACTGGACCAGCAGCGGGAGCTCGGCCCACGCGGCGGCGGCGCCGAGCAGGGAGCCGGCCAGCGCGCCCACGGAGAAGGCCGCGTGGAACTGCGGCACGACCGTGCGCCCCATCGCCCGCTCGATGACCACCGTCTCCACGTTCATGGGGACGTTGCCCAGCGCGAACGAGGCGGACATCACGAAGACGCCGACGACGAGGAGCGGGACGCTCCCGACCGTCGGGCCGAGCCCCATGAGGAACGTGGCGGCGGAGAACATCACCGCGGCGGCGGTGAGGGTGCGCCGGCTGCCGAAGCGCGTGACGACGCCCCCGGCGACGAGGACGGTGGCCAGCGAGCCGAGCGCCCCCAGCAGCAGCACGAGGCCGAGCCCGGACTCGCTGAGGTCCAGGGCGGAGCGGACCGACGGCAGGCGGCTGAGCCAGCTCGACACGGTCATGCCGAGCAGGAGGTACAGCCCGATGAGGTGCCGGCGGGCCCGGAGCGCGCTGCGCGGAGCGGGGGTGCCGGGGCGGCGGGTCGGGCTGGTGGGCCGGGTGGCACCGGGGCGGGGCATGGGTCCTCGGTCTCGTGGGGGGTGACGTCGCACCGGGCTCGCGCCGGGCAGCGCGGCGCCCGCCGGGGGCCGACGACGGCCGTCCGCGGCGGGCGCGGTCTGTCTCGAATCGATTCGATGCGGTGAGTCGAGTGTCCCGCTACGCTGGCTGATCGTCAACCGTGATCGGCCGAGGGACAGGTGACATGGCGCACAGCCGACCCACCCTCGCCGACGTCGCGTCCACGGCGGGCGTCTCGGTCTCCACCGCCTCCCTCGCGTTCTCCGGCTCCGGGCCCATCGCCGAGGAGACCCGGGCCCGCGTCCTCGCCGCCGCCGAGCGCCTCGGCTACAGCGGCCCGAACCCCCTCGGCCGGTCGCTGCGGAGCGGCCGGTCGGGCATCGCCGCGGTCATCATCGGCGACCACCTGCGGCGCAGCTTCCGCGACCCGGTCGCCATCCAGGTGCTCGACGGCCTCACGGGAGCGCTCGGCCAGCTCGGGCTCGGCGTGCTGCTCATCCCGGCGCTGCCGGACCCCGAGCGGCCCACCGCCGTGGACCCCCTCGTGGAGAGCGCCGCGATGGACGCGGCCGTCCTCATCTGGGGCTTCCGGACCGACGACCCCGTGCTGGCCGTGCTCCGCCGCCGCGGGGTCCCGGTGGTGGTGGGCGAGGGTCCGTCCACGACGACGGCACCCGTCGTCTCCATCGACGACCAGACCGGCAGCGCGGCGCTGGGGCGACACCTGCTCGAACTGGGCCACGAGCGGGTCGCCGTCGTGAGCCTGCCGTTCGACGCGGCCCGCCGGTGCGGTCCGGTCGACGCCGCGCGCCGCGCCCAGCTCGACTGGGCGCCCACGCGTCACCGGCTGCTCGGGCTGGAGTCCGTCGGCATCCGCCCGACGGTCGTCATGGAGGCCGAGGCCTCCCTCGTCGAGGCCGGTCGCGAGGCGGGGCTCCGCGTGCTCCAGGGCGGGCCGGGCGAGCGGCCCACCGCGGTGGTGGCGCAGTCCGACCTCCTCGCCGCGGGCGTGCTCATCGCGGCCCGGGAGCTCGGCCTCAGGGTGCCGGACGACGTGTCGGTCGCCGGCTTCGACGGTCTCGACCTGCCGTGGCTCGCGCCGGACGTCCTGACCACCGTGGTGCAGCCGCTGCAGGCGCGCGGGGAGGCGATGGGCCGCATGGTCGGCCGCCTCCTGGCGGGCGAGGAGCCCGAGGACATGGTTTTCGACGTCGAGCTGCGCGTCGGCACGACGACGGCGCCTCCGCCGCCCCGGTAGCCGGGCCGGTCCCCGGTCGCAGGGCGGGCGCTGCGCGCCGGGGCGTTACAGGCGGACGGTCGCCTGGGCCTTGCCGAGCACGCGTGCACCCTCGGAGGTCACCGTGAGGTCGACGCGCACGGTGCGCGCCTCGAGGTCGATGGCGCCGACGACACCCTCGACCTGGAGGACCGCCGTACCGGGGTCCGGCACCGGGACCGGCCGCGTGAAGCGCGTGCCGTACTCGACGACCGCCCCGGGGTCACCGGCCCAGTCCGCGACCAGCGTGACGGCGGTGCCCATGGTGAACATGCCGTGGGCGATCACGCCGGGCAGCCCGACCTCGACGGCGAAGCGCTCGTTCCAGTGGATCGGGTTCAGGTCACCGCTGGCGCCGGCGTACCGGACCAGGGTGCGCCGGTCGACCTCCACGGTGCGGGTGCCGATCGACTGGCCGACCGCGAGGGCCGCCAGGTCCGGCGTCCCGGCGCTCACGACGACTCCCCGCGGACCGCGAGGGTGGAGACGACGGTCGCCACCGGCTCGCCGTCGGCGGCGGCGATCTCGCAGCGCGTGGTGACCATGGCCAGGCCCGCGCGCTCCGTGATCGAGTCGACGTGCAGCGTCGTCACCAGCTCGTCCCCGGCGTGGATGGGGCGGTGGTGGACGAACCGCTCGTCGGCGTGGACGACGCGGGAGAAGTCGATGCCCGCCTCGGGGTCCTGCACGAGCTGCGCCTCGGCCAGCTGGGCGATGACGACCGCGTAGGTGGGCGGCGCGACGACGTCGGGGTGGCCGAGGGCCCGGGCCGCGGCGACGTCGTGGTGCGCCGGGTGGTCGGCGAGCACGGCGGCCGCGAAGGCGCGCACGTGCTCACGGCCGACCTGGTACGCCTCGGTGGGGGCATAGGAACGACCCGCGAAGGCAGTGTTCACAGCCATGCGCGGGTCGTCCTGAGCTCTGCGGGGCGCTGGGTCAGCGCGTCTCGCGGTGCACCGTGTGGCGGCCGTCGCGCGGGCAGAACTTCTTCATCTCCAGACGGTCCGGGTCGTTGCGCCGGTTCTTCTTGGTGATGTAGTTCCGCTCCTTGCACTCGGTGCACGCGAGCGTGATCTTCGGACGGACGTCCTGGGACTTGCTGGCCACGGTCTTGCCACCTCTCGCGCCGGCTGCTGCGGCGCCTCGGTCGTTGTGCGCGTGCCGATGATCGGCGCGCGTCGCTTCCACGGAGTGGTAGCGGGGGCGGGGATCGAACCCGCGACCTCACGATTATGAGTCGTGCGCTCTGACCTACTGAGCTACCCCGCCGCATCGATGGTGCATCGGCACTCGGGGCCGCCGGACGTTTCACCGCCTGACGGCCCCGCGCACCAACAGAGCCCCGAAAGGGAATCGAACCCTTGACCTTCTCCTTACCATGGAGACGCTCTGCCGACTGAGCTATCGGGGCAGCGCGTGCCAGGGTACACGGGCGCAGGGGGTGCTGCGAAATCGCCGCGGTCCCCCGGCCCGAGGGCTCAGCCCGCCGGCGGCAGCGTGCCGAGGACCATGCCGCCGTCCACGGCGAGCTCCGCACCCGTGACGAACGAGGCGTCGTCACTGGCCAGGTACGCGACCGCCGCGGCGATCTCCTCGGGCTCCCCGATCCGCGGGATCGCGTACACGGCGAAGGCCGAGGGGTCGGCGCCGGCGGCCATGGGTGTGCGCACGCCGCCCGGGTGGATCGAGTTCACGCGGATGCCGTCCCGGCCGAGGTCCAGCGCCGCGGACTTGGTCAGACCGCGCAGGCCCCACTTGCTGGAGGAGTAGGCGCCGAGCGAGGCCATGCCCACGAGCCCGGCCGCGGAGGAGATGTTGACGATCGACCCGCCGCCCTCCCGGCGCATCGACGGCACCACGGCCTGGATGCCGAGGAACGGGCCGACGAGGTTGACGTCGAGGACGCGCCGCAGGTCCGCCTCCGCCGCCACGTCCACGGCGCCGTAGCTGAGGATCCCGGCGTTGTTGACGAGGACCGTCACGGGACCGAACGCCTCGGACGCCGCCTCGACCGCGCGCGCCCACGCCTCCGCCGAGCTGACGTCCAGCGTCACGAAGAGGGCGTCCGGACCCACGTCGTGGGCCAGCTCCTTGCCCTCTGCCTCCAGGACGTCGCCGACGACGACCTTCGCCCCCTCGGCGACCAGGCGGCGCACCGTCGCGGCACCCATGCCGCGCGCACCACCCGTGACCACCGCCACCTTGCCCGCGAGCCTGCCGGTGACCTGAGCGACCATGAGGCACCTCCACGCCGGCGCCGTCGCCGGCCTCGGGGCCGCGGCGTCGTCGTCGGGCGGGAACCCGACCGCGCGGCCGCACGTGCCTCCACCCTCCGGCGCGGCGCCCACGCCGGACAGGGCCGAACGTCCTCCGAGGTCAGCGCACGCGCCCGAGCGCCAGGGCGGCATACATCAGCGCCGCCACCGTCTCGCCGTCGGTGATCGTGCCGTCCCGGACGAGCCCGAGCACCTCGGTCCACGGGACGCGCCGCACCGCCGCGATCCCCTCCTCGTGGCGCGCGCCGTCGTCGGCGGCCGACGACGCCCGGACGCCCCGCGCGAGGAAGACGTGCTCGGGCGCCCGGCAGACGCCGTTGAGCGCCGTCATGCTGCCGACCGGCTCCCAGCGGTCCGCCTCGAGGCCGGTCTCCTCCAGGAGCTCGCGCTGCGCCGCCACCAGGAGGTCCTCGCCGTCGGACCCGCCGGCGGGCACCTCCAGGGAGACCGCGTCGGTCGTGTAGCGCGGGACCTCGACGAGGACGACCTCGTCGTCGTCGGTCAGCGGGACGACGAAGACGGCGGGCTGACGGACCTCGAGGTAGCCGTAGATGCCCTCGCCGCCGTCGGGGCGGCGCACCGCGTCCTCCCGGACGACGACCCAGGGGTTCTCGTAGACGACGGTCGAGGTGAGGGTGCGCCACGGCTGCATGGGGTCAGCCTCCCATCAGCCCCGCGCCGCGCCGGCACCGGCAGCGGGCCGGACGCACGAGACCCCGCCCGGGTGTCCCGGGCGGGGTCTCGTCACGGCGTGGCAGGTGAGGGATTCGAACCCCCGTAGCATGACGCGGCTGATTTACAGTCAGCTCCCTTTGGCCGCTCGGGCAACCTGCCGTGCGCCTCCGGTCCCGCTCGTCGCCCGCGAGGGGCGCACTCGATCGGACCGGCCGCGGATGGAAGGATAGCAACTCCTGCAGGTCGGTACGCACACGCAGCAGAGGGAGCACCCATGGCATCGGAGTCGTCGTTCGACGTGGTCAGCAAGGTGGACCGCCAGGAGGTCGACAACGCGCTGAACCAGGCCGCGAAGGAGATCTCGCAGCGGTACGACTTCAAGAACGTCGGCGCGTCCATCGACTGGAGCGGCGAGAAGATCGTCATGGTCGCCAACTCCGAGGAGCGGGTGAAGGCCGTCCTGGACGTCTTCGAGACCAAGCTCATCAAGCGCGGCATCTCGCTGAAGTCCCTCGACGCCGGCGACCCGAAGCCGTCGGGCAAGGAGTACCGCCTCGAGGCCGTGGTCAAGGAGGGCATCGCGACCGACGAGGCCAAGAAGATCAGCAAGCTGATCCGCGACGAGGGGCCCAAGGGCGTCAAGGCGCAGATCCAGGGCGACGAGCTGCGGGTCTCGGCCAAGAGCCGCGACGACCTGCAGGTGGTCATCGCGATGCTCAAGCAGGCCGACCTCGACGTCGCGCTGCAGTTCGTCAACTACCGCTGACCGCTCCGTCCGGGGCGACCGGGCGAGCCCTCGACCCGGGCGGTCAGAAGCGGGTGATGCCGCCCTGACCGTCGGCCATCGCCTGGAGGCGGCGGATGCGGTCCGCCATCGGCGGGTGGGTCGCGAACATCTTCGCCATGCCGCCCCCGCGGAACGGGTTGGCGATCATGAGGTGGCTGACGTCGACCAGGTCCCGGTTCGCCGGCAGGGGGGCGCGCTGGGTCCCGCGCTCGAGCTTGGCCAGGGCCGAGGCGAGGGCGAGCGGGTCGCCGGTCAGGCGGGCGCCGTCCTCGTCCGCGTCGTACTCGCGCGTCCGGCTGATCCCGAACTGGATGAGCATCGCCGCGAACGGCGCAAGGAGCGCCATCGCGAGGACCGCGATCGGGTTCCCGCCCCGGTCCCGGTCGCCGCCGAAGAACATGAGGAGCTGGGCGACCGAGGTGATGATGCCCGCGAGCGCGGCGGCGACCGAGGACGTGAGGATGTCGCGGTTGTAGACGTGCATGAGCTCGTGGCCGAGCACGCCGCGCAGCTCCCGCTCGTCGAGGAGCTGCAGGATGCCCTCGGTGCAGCACACCGCCGCGTTCTTGGGGTTGCGCCCAGTCGCGAACGCGTTGGGCGCCTGGGTCGGCGAGACGTACAGCCGCGGCATGGGCTGACGCGCGGCGATGGAGAGCTCGCGCACGATCCGGTACATCGCGGGCTGCTCCAGCTCGCTCACCGGCCGGGCCCGCATCGCGCGGATCGCGATCCTGTCCGAGTTCCAGTAGCCGTACGCCGTGCCGACCAGGCCGACGACGGCGAAGAGCCAGATCCACCGGCCGTTGCCGATGAGCCCACCGAGCAGCAGCACCACGACCCAGAGCACCCCGAACAGGGCTGCGGTCTTCAGGCCGTTGTAGTGACGCCGACCCACGTCGTCCTCCTCCTCGTGCCCAGCCGTGCCGGCTCAGCGGATCACACGGGAACCGCGCCCGCGCGCCCACCCGGCACAACGGCGGACGCCCCGCCCCCGTTCCCGGGTGCGGGGCGTCGTCGGCCGTCCCGGAGGGCTCAGGCCTCGCCGCGGATGATGGCGAGCATCTCCTCGCGGGGCACGACCTTGATCCGCTCCCGCCCGTGGGGCTTGCCCAGCTCCTGCTCCCAGGCGTCCAGCAGCATCCAGCCGGACCACTCGACGTGCCCGACGCCCCGGTCGGTGAGGAACGCCGTCACGGCGCCCGGGTCCCGCTCCGGCGCCCGCCGGAGCCCGTCGGCATCGGAGACGAGGTGCTTGATCGTCTCGGTGGCGTCGGACTTCGTGTGGCCGATGAGGCCCACCGGGCCGCGCTTGATCCAGCCGGTCGTGTAGAGCCCGTCGACGGGCTCGCCATCGGCCTGGACGACGCGCCCCTCCCGGTTCGCGATGACGCCCGCGGCCTCGTCGAAGGGGATGCCGGGCAGCGGGGAGCCGAAGTAGCCGACCGCTCGGTAGACCGCCTGCACCGGCCAGTCGTGCATGTCCCCGGTCCCGGCGACCGTGCCGTCACCGGTCAGGACCGTCCGCTCGGTGCGCAGGCCGGTGACCCGGTCCTCGCCCAGCACCTGGACCGGGCGGTGGAGGAAGTGCAGGTGGATCCGCCGGCTGGCCGTCAGCTCCTCGGGCTCCCGCAGCGTCCAGTCCGTGAGGGTCTTGACGACCTGCTTGGTCTGGTTGGAGGAGTGGATCGCGGCCATCGAGCCCTCGTCGAACTCGAAGTCCTCCGGGTAGACGACGACGTCGACGTCCGGCACGTGGCCGAGCTCGCGGAGCTCCAGCGGGCTGAACTTCACCTGCGCGGGGCCGCGCCGGGCGAAGACGTGCACGTCCGTCACCGGGCTCGTGAGCAGGCCCTGGTAGACGTTGTCCGGGAGCTCGGTCGACAGGAGGTCCTTCGGGTGCTTGGCGAGGATGCGCGCGACGTCCAGCGCGACGTTGCCCGCGCCGACGACGGCGATCTGCTCGGCCTCCAGCGGCCACGTCCGGGGGACGTCGGGGTGCCCGTCGTACCAGGAGACGAAGTCCGCGGCGCCGTAGGAGCCGGGCAGCTCGATGCCCGGCACGCGCAGGTCCGCGTCCCGGATCGCACCCGTGGAGAAGATCACCGCGTCGTAGAAGCGGCGCAGGTCGTCCAGGTCGAGGTCCGTGCCGTAGTCGACGTTGCTCAGCAGCCGGATGTCGCCACGCTCGAGGATCTTGTGCAGCGCGACGATGATCTGCTTGATGCGCGGGTGGTCGGGTGCGACGCCGTACCGGACGAGCCCGAACGGGGCCGGGAGACGCTCGAAGAGGTCGATCGACACCTCGAGCCCCGACTTGGAGAGGATGTCCGAGGCGTAGATGCCCGCGGGGCCCGCACCGACGACCGCGACGCGCAGGGCGCTGCTGCTGCTCACGTGAGAAGGAGCCTTCCGGAAGGGGGTGCGCGGTGCCCGGGGCCCGCGCGGGGACGCTGCGCCCAGTGTAGGCGGACCCGCCCCACCCCCGAGGCGGTCATGGGACGACCGTTCGCACAGGGGCGGCCCGACCCGTCGGCGGACGGCGCGCTCGAAACGGTACGAGCCGCCGGGTGCGGACGGGCGTAGGTTCAGCCCCGTGCCGTCCCCCACGACCTCCCGCACCGGCCTGGCCCTGGGCCTGGGCGCCTACGGCCTGTGGGGGCTCCTGCCGGTCTACTTCCCGCTGCTCGAGCCGGCGTCGCCGCTGGAGATCATCGCCCACCGGGTGGTCTGGTCCCTCGTCGTGTGCGCCCTCCTCCTGGCGGTGACGCGCGCCTGGCGCACGGTGCGGGCGCTGGACCGGCGCAGCCTGGGGCTCCTGGCCCTGGCCGGGGTGCTCGTCGCCGGGAACTGGACCACCTACGTCGTCGGCGTCCTGTCGGGCCGGACCGTGGACGCGGCGCTGGGCTACTACATCAACCCGCTCGTGACCGTCACCCTCGCCGTGTTCGTGCTCCGCGAGCGCATGCGGCCGGCCCAGTGGGTGGCCCTCGGGCTGGGCACCGCGGCCGTGGTGGTGATCACCGCCGGGGTCGGCGAGCTGCCCTGGATCGCGCTGACCCTCGCGGTCACCTTCGGGCTCTACGGGCTGATCAAGAACCGCGTCGGCCGCAGCGTGCCCGCGGTGACCAGCCTCGCGGTCGAGACGGCGTTCCTCACCCCGCTGGCCCTGGCCTACCTGCTGTGGCTGGGCGCCGTCGGCCAGGGCACCTGGGGCGAGCACGGCACGGCCCACACGGTCGCCCTCGCCTCGGCGGGCCTGGTGACCGCCGTCCCGCTGCTGCTCTTCGGCGGCGCCGCCCGGCGGCTGCCGCTCAGCGTCATCGGGCTCCTGCAGTACGTGGCCCCGACGCTCCAGTTCGGGATCGGCGTGCTCGTGTTCGGGGAGGCCATGCCCGCCGCGCGCTGGTGGGGCTTCGGACTGGTCTGGCTCGCCGTCGTCGTGCTCACGGTCGACGGGCTGCGGCACGGACGCCTGCAGCGGATCGCCCGCCGGCAGGTCGCCGTGGACGGTCAGACGGCGTCGACCGTCGCCACCGACAGGCCGTAGTCGCCGAACGCCACCGACGCCCCCGGGGGCAGGCGCACCTGCTGGTCCGCGCCGCACAGGATCTGCTGGCCGTCGGCGAGGGTGACCACCGTGCCGTTGGTCGAGTGCCGGTCGCGGACCCAGGGGCCGTTCCGGTCCACGCCCAGCAGCAGGTGCGTCTTGGAGACCGAGCGGCCCGGGTCGGCGACCGTGATGAGCCGGCAGCCGTCCTCACCCGGGCGGGGCGTGGGGTTGCGGCCGATGAGCGCGGAGCCGCTGAACGTCACGCGCTGGCCGTCGGTGAGCTCGACCGTGACCTCCAGCTCCTGCGCAGCGAGCTCGGGGACCTTCGCGCGGGCCGGGCGCAGGCGCGTGGCCTCGACGTCCTCGTCCTCGCGGCGGTACGTGCTCGGGAAGGGGACGTCGCTGACGACGTCGGGCGGCGGCACGACCCGCGTGCCCGGGACGAGCGCCCGGGTCGGGGGCAGGCCGTGACCCGAGGCGACGCCCGCCGGCACGGAGACGTGCACGACAGGCTCGTCGGCGTGGACGGGCGTGTCGGCGGGCCCGGCCTCGTCGGTCGTGCGAGCGATCAGCGGGCTGGGCTCGGCAGCGCTCGCCTGGTCGGCCGGCCGGCTCGGAGACGGGACGGACGACGTCACCCCGGGCACGCGGCGCACCATGCCCGTGTCGGCCAGGTCCGTGTCGGCACGGTCCGTGTCGGCACGGTCCGCGTCCGCCGGGGACCGGTCCGTGATCGGGCCGGGGACGGTCGTGTCGACCGCGGCGGGGACGACATGCGGGCCGTCCACGGCCCGCTCCCCGCGCCCGGCGTCGGGCGTCAGCAGGTGCTGGAGCCGGCGCTCGACCTCGGCCGTGCGCGGCGCGGCGACGTGCCGGGCGTCGACGACGACCGTCCCGGCGGCCTTGTCGTGCCAGCCCTGCCGGCGTCCGGTGGCGTCGAAGAACGGCGAGAGGTGGACCACAACCGGCCCGAGGACCGGCAGCAGGTTCGCGAGCCCCGGCACCAGCAGGCGCAGGAAGGCGGCCCCGAGGCCGGGGGGGAAGCCGGACCGCTCGCTCAGGACGAGCACCCCGGCCGCCCGCTTGCCGAGCGTCCAGCCGCGCCGGCCCAGGAGCACCCACTGCGTCACGCCGAGCGCGAGCAGCAGGACCCACCCGGCCACGAGCCACCCCGCCCCGGGCGCCACGGTCGGGTCGGTGGGGTCAGCGAGGACCGGGCGGACGGCGACCGCCGTCGGCACGCCGACCGCGAGCAGCGCGAGGGCGCCGTCGGCGAGGGCGGCGAGGAGGCGCCTGCCCATGCTCGCCGGCACACCTGCTGCCATCGACATCCGGTCCTTCTCCCCCTGGTCGCGCGTCCTGCGGCCCGCACCGTACCCGCAGGCACCGACGCGGAGCCTCGCGGGTCCGCTGCCGCGCGGCTCGTCTACCCCGCCTATCGGCAGGACCGGTGCCAGTCGTGAGGCTCCTGCCCCGACCTGCTGGGCGGGCGGTCAGCCCCGGCGCGCGGCGCGCCGCTCCCGCCGACGGGAGCGCAGGGATGCGGTGGACCACCGGGCGCGCAGCCGCTGCCGCGCGGGGACGGCCTCCTGCAGCGAGCGCACTGCCGCGTCGACCTGCTGCCAGTAGGCCTCGACCTGCTCGGGCGTCGGCTCACCCGGTCCGAAGACGACGGCGTCGGCGCGCGTGGCCAGTCCCGCCACGGCCCCGGCCACCCCGGGTCGTCGACCCCGTCGACCCGCCCGGTCCGCCGGGCGCTCGGTCGTCGCGCCGGACGGGGGCCCGACCGCCACCGGTGCGAACACCGACGCGAGGTGCACGGCCGTCTCGCGGCGGGTCGCCCGCTCGGGTGCCGGCCGGCGCAGGTCGCGTGCCTGGTCCAGCAGCTCCTCCCAGCCGCCGACGACGCGCTCCACCGGAGCCCCGGCGGTCCGGCGCCGGGCCCGCCGCCGCGCCTTGAGGAGCGCGACGAGGAGGAACGGCCCGAGCAGGACCAGGGCCGGTACCACGACGACGGCGAGCGCGACGAGGAACGGGCGCAGGTCGCCGGCCACGGCCGGGGGCTCCGGGGGCGCGTCGGTGCGGGGCTGCTCCGTGTCGTCGTCGGGCGGGGTCACGGGGTCCGGCGGCGGCGGGGGCGGCTGGCGGACCTGGGGCTGGGGCTGCGCCTCCTGCTCCGGGGTGTCCTCCCGCGGGGTCTTGCTCTCGTCCGGCGTCGGGTCGAAGGCCACCCAGCCGTGACCGTCGAAGGCGATCTCGACCCACGCCTCGACGTCGTCCCCGGAGAGCGTCACCTCCTCCGCACCGGCCTGCTCCTCGTCCGGCACGAGCCCGAGGACCACGCGCGACGGCAGGCCCATCTCCCGCGCCATGAGGGCCATCGCCGAGGCGTACTGCTCGCCGTCGCCCACCATGAGGTCACCGGTGAGGAGCGTGGTCAGCCGGTCCGCGCCGTGCCCGGACAGCGACGGGTGGTCGCCGGACTCGACCAGCCCGTGGCTGAACCAGCCGCGCTCGCGCAGGCCGGCCGCGAGCGCCTCGGCGACGAGGGCGGGCGTCGAGGCGGTGCCGGCGATCTCGCCGGCGAGCAGGGGCACGCCCTCGGGGACCGCCCGCGGCTCGGGGAGCCGCACGGCACCCACGCCGGCCGCGCCGAGCTCCTCCGCCGCGAGCGCGGGCGGGACCACGACCTGCGCGGTGAACCGGGTGCCGTCCGGCACGCCGTCGGTCAGGACCGCGGTCCCCGTGGCGTCGTTGTAGCGCAGCGTGCTCGCCAGCTCCAGCGCATCCGGGCCGGTGACCTCGATGCGCTCGGCGTAGCCCACCGTCGGCAGCCAGACGCCGGGGAGGGTGTGGACCTCGACCTCGACGGTGACCCGCTCCCCGCGCTCGGTCGCCTGGATGCTCTCGCCGACCCGGCGGAACCGGCCCGACCCCTCCGCCGCCTCGGCGCCCGCGACGTCCCAGACCACGCCGTCGAACGCGTCCATGGTCGCGATGCGCACCCCCGCGCCCTCCGGCAGACCGCGCACGGTGACGAGGTCCGTCTCCCGCCAGTCCTTGACGAAGCGCCGGAACGACGACAGCGGGCTCGCCTGGTCGCGCGGGTCGAAGGGGGGCACGATCTCGTCGCGCAGCACGAACCGCGGCCGGTCCTGCCCGACCACCGGCCCGACGACGGCGCCCCCCGCGACGGCCACCGCGACGAGGACGCCCACCGCGACCACGCGCCGCGGGGCGAGCGACCCGCGGCGCCACGCGACCCAGGCGAGGAGCCCGACGGCGAGCGCGGTCCCCGCGGGGACGGGCTGCACCGTCTCGGCAGTGCCGAGCAGGAGGGCCGGCACGAGCGTGACCAGCGGCACGACGGCGGCACCGGCGCCCGCGAGGGGGTCCAGGCGACGGGCCAGGGACACGGCCACGACCGAGCCGCCGTAGGCGAGGAGGAAGGGCGCGGCGAGCAGGTTGCCGCTCCCGCCGAGCGAGGGGTCCAGCGTCAGCACCTCGCGCCACACGGTGATCGCACCGCGCAGCAGCGTCGCGACCGCGGCCGGCGTGGGCAGCCACCCCCACAGCGCCACCGTCGGCGCGGCGAGCGCCGGTCCGATCAGCAGGTACCCGGCCACCGCGAGCGCGGCGGTCACCGGACCGCCCCACCTCCGGGCGGCGGCGACCACCGCCAGCACGGTCCCGGCGAACGCCCCGCCCACGACGGCGGGCAGCGCGGCGCGCCACCCGTAGACGGGCACGAGCGGGAGCAGCACGAGCGCCTGCGCCACGCCGAGCACCGCGGCGTCGACGAGAGGCCGGGAGCGCGGCGCCCGGACCTGCGTCGGCGCGACGACGACGGGGGCGGTCACGACCCCACCACCCGGCGCAGCACCCGCGGCAGGTCGGCGAGCGAGCCGAGGCGGGCCACCGACAGGCCGCCGTTGGTCGCGACCTCCACGTCGGCCCCCGTGGCGCAGCGCAGGACGACGGTCCGCACGCCCACCGGCACCCGCCGCGCGTGGGTCCGCAGGTCCGGCGCGGTGGGCACCGACCCCGTGACGAGCACGGCGACGGTGGCGTCCGCCGCCTCGCGGGCCACGCGTCCGCCCAGACGCGCGGTCGCCGTGCCGTCGTCGGCGAGCTCCAGCCGGGCGCAGTCGTCGAGCAGCAGCGGCGGCGAGTCCGTGCGCAGCGAGCCCGCGCCCGCCAGGACGGTGAGCTCGCGCTGGTCCCGCAGGGCCTGGACGCCCAGGGACGCGACCACCGCGACCGCGAGCTCGAACTCGTCGGCGTCGGCGTAGTCGGCGGTCGTGGTCGCGAGCGCGATCGCGGTGTGGGTGCGCCGGGTGTCCTCGAACTGGCGCACGACGAGCTGCCCGGTGCGGGCGGTCGTCCGCCAGTGGATGTGCCGGCGGTCGTCGCCCGCGACGTAGTCGCGCAGGGCGTGGAAGGACATGTCGGAGTCGGAGACGACCCGCGTCGCCTGCCCCTCGAGGTCCCGCAGCAGGCCCGACGACGCCCCGCCGAGCGAGACGAGCTCGGGGTGCACGTAGAGGTCGACCGGGTCGGTCCACCGCACCCGCCGCCGCAGCAGGCCGAGGGGGTCGCCCCGGACCGAGCGGACCGGTCCCACCACGACGACGGCGCGCCGGGTCGTCGGGATCGCGAAGACCTCCTCGTGGACGCGGCCCGGGCCGAGCGAGGGCAGCGCGAGCTCCGCGACGGCCCGCCCCACGGGCAGCTCGAGCCGGGCGGGCAGGAGCCGCCCCCGCGCGGTGTTGCGCACCTCCAGCCGCCCGATCGCGCGCCGGCCCACGGTGACGCGGTGGTCGGACAGCTCGAGCTCCACCGCGTACGTCGACCGGCCGAGCGTGAGCAGGACCGAGACCGCGAGCGCCGAGGCGAGCGTCGCGGCGGTCACCGTCAGCTCGACCCACCCGAGCCACCACCCGAGGGCGCCCAGCACGAGCGCGGTCGCCGCGGCGGCCCAGCCGAGCGCGGACACGGCCGACCACGGCCGGACGGCTGTGCGGACGGCTGTGGTCATGCCACGCGGGCGGTGGCCGGTCGACGGCGTCACGTCAGACGCGCGCCGCCGGCGGCGGGGTCTCGGCGAGGACGCGGACGAGGACCTGCCGCGCGGTCACGCCGGCGAACTCCGCCTCGGTGTCCAGGATGAGCCGGTGCTCCAGCACCGGCGGGACGAGCAGCTTCACGTCGTCGGGGATGACGTACGTGCGGCCCTGCGAGGCCGCCCACACCTTCCCGCACCGCACGAGGGCCAGGGCGCCGCGCACGCTCGCGCCGATCGCCGTCTGCGCGTCGGTCCGCGTGGCCTCGGTCAGCCGGGCCACGTAGTCGAGCACCGCGGGGTCGGTGTGCACGGTGGACGCGAGGACGGCCATGTCGCCGACCGCGGCCGTCGTGATCTTCGCCGTCAGGTGGGCGGTGCGGTCCCGCTCGGCCGACCCGGCGAGGATCTCCACGGTCGAGGCGTGGTCGGGGTAGCCCAGGGACGTCTTCATGAGGAAGCGGTCCAGCTGGGCCTCCGGCAGCCGGTACGTGCCCGCCTGCTCGATGGGGTTCTGCGTCGCGATGACCATGAACGGCCGCCCCACGGGGTGGGAGACCTTGTCGACCGTGACCTTCGACTCCTCCATGACCTCCAGGAGGGCCGACTGCGTCTTGGGCGACGCCCGGTTGATCTCGTCCGCGAGGACGACGGAGGCGAACACCGGACCCTCGTGGAACTCGAACCGGTGCGTGTTCTGGTCGTAGATCGTCACACCGGTCACGTCCGAGGGCAGCAGGTCCGGGGTGAACTGGATCCGGCTGTGCGTGCCCTGGACGGTCGCCGCGAGCGCCTTGGCCAGTGACGTCTTGCCCGTGCCCGGCGCGTCCTCGAGCAGGAGGTGGCCCTCGGCCAGCATGCACGTCAGCGCGAGGCGCACGACGTGCTCCTTGCCCAGCACGGCCTGGCCCACGTTCGCCACGAGCGCGTCGAACGTCTCGGCGAACCAGACGCTCTGCTCGGGTGTCATCGTCACGGGTCGGTGCTCCTGTCGGTCCGGGGTGGCGGGGGTCACCCGCCTCACCCGCCTGGCGGTGGGGTCGGTTCCTGCGGGGGTTCCGGCGGGGGTGCGGGCGGCGGGACCACGAGGACCACGGGTGCGCTCTCCGGGCCGGGGCCGCGGTCGTTGACGGCCCGGACCACGACCCGGACCTCACCGCCGCGGCTGCGGACCGGGCCGGGCACGTCGTGCGTGGCCGTGCGGCCCGCGACGGCGATCCAGCCGGACTCGTCGTCGGCGCCGTCGGCGGTCCAGCCCCAGCGGTACTCGTAGCGCACGGGCAGACCGCCGGTCGAGCCCGGCTCCCCCCACGTCGCGGTGAACGTCGCCGGGTCCCGGGTCGCGTCGAGCACCACGGCGAGGCCCGGCACGGGACCCGGGGGCGTGGTGACGGTCGCCGAGGCGGGACCGCTCGCCGAGCCGCACCCCTCGCTGTTGCAGCCGCGGACGACGAACGCGTACGTCCCGGCGGGGAGCCCGACGACGCGGCGGTCGCCGGCGAGGGCGTCGAACGGGCCCCCGTCCACGGACACCTCCACCCGGCGGTCCCGGCCCCCGGCCCAGTCGGGCTCGGTGAAGCCGAGGCGCACGGCACCGGTCGCGGGCTCGAACTCGGCGGAGAGGTTGCCCGGGGCGCTCGGGACGGTCGCGTGGTCGACGACGAGCGGCGCCGACCAGGGGCCCGCACCGGCCTTGTTCACCGCCCGCACCTCGAACGTGTACGTCCCCGGGCCGGCGGGGTCCACGACGTGCCGGTCCCCCGCCGACGGAGCCGTCACGGGCCCGCCGTTCACCCGGATCTCGTACCGCGCCACGGGGTCGCCGTTCGCGGCGGGCGCGGGCCACGTCACCTCGAGCCGACCGCCGCCGAAGATGCTCTGGTCGTAGCGCTGCGCGCTGGGCACCGGGGCCGCGGGTGGTCCCGCCGGGACGACGGCGGCCGAGGCCGGGCTCCAGTCCCCGGGGTCCGGCGCGCGGTTCGACGCCCGGACGCGCACCGTGTAGGCCGTGCCGTTGACGAGGCCGCCGAAGGTGTGCGTCGTCGCGGTGGTCGTCACGGCCGCACCGCCGCCGGGCGGGCTCGGGCTGATCTCGACGTCGTAGCCCGTCAGGGGCGAGCCGGGGTTCTGCGGGGCGCTCCACCGGGCGGTGACCGCACCGTCCCCCCACTCGAGCACCGGGGCGGCGGGCGGGAAGGGCCGGGCGTCGGGACGCGCCGGCTGCGACGGCGGGCTGGCCTCGGAGACCCCGACCGCGTTGCGCGCCGTCACGGTGAAGACGTACTCGACGTCGTTGGTCAGCCCCTCGACGGTGCACGTCGTGCCGGGGCACGCGCGCACGACCCCGCCGGGCTGCCCGGTGAGCTCGTACCCGCTGATCGGCTCGCCGTTGTTGCCGGGTGCATCCCAGGCCAGGACGACGGTGCGGTCCCGCACCTCGACGACCCGCGGGGCGACCGGGGTCGCGGGCCGGCCGCGGACCGTCACGGTGATCCGGCCCTCGACCTCGCGGTCGGGGTCGCCGGTCACGTCGCGGACGCGGTAGCGCACCACGACCTGGCCGATGAAGCCCGGGGCGGGACGGACGGTCACCTGGTCGGCCGTGACCGCGGTCGTGCCGGACCCGGCCTCCACCACGGCACCGACGACGGTGAGCCGGTCCGGCGCGAACGGGTTGGAGGCACCCGCCAGCACGTCCACGACCGACGTCCCGCCCTCGACGCCGTCCGGCACGGTGTGGTCCAGCACCCGGGCCAGGGGACGCGAGCTCGCGACCACGCGGAAGTCGACCTGCCCCGCCACGGGCTGGCCGCTCCCGTAGCCGATCGCGACCCCGACCCCGCCGACCGTCCCGCGCGTCGCGGTCGGAGCGGCCCGGACCGTCAGGACCGAGCCCGTGAGCGTCACGGCGAAGCCGTCCCCGGGGGGCCGGGTCAGCGTGTAGGTGTACCGGGCGGGCCCGCCGGTGCCGTCCGCGGCGTCCCCGCTGCCCACGGGCGCCGAGGTGAACCGGGCGAGGTCCACCTGCGTGCTCTCGCCCGGACCCACGTCCAGCACCGACGGCGTGAAGGTCGGCGGGTTGTCCTCGGCCGCGAGGACGTCGATCGCGAGGGTGAGCACGCGCGTCCGCGCGGAGGTGCTGCCGGGGGTCGCGTCGGTGACCTCGAACGTGATGGACGCCGGGCCGGCGTAGGAGCGCGGGGCCGTGTACAGCAGCGTCCGGTCGTCGGCGAAGAGCGGTGACCCGTCGTGCTTGGTGGCGGAGATCGCGGCGACGTCGGCGAGGCGGGCCGTGCGCCCCGGGGCGACCTGCACCTGCTCCTCGAGCGGGATCCGGAGCTGCTCCCCGGCCACGACCTGCAGCCGGGGGGCCCGCGGGCGCGGCACGGGCGGGAAGTCCCCCAGGGCGGGCACGGTGATGAAGGCCGCCGAGCTCACGCCCTCCGCCTGCGGGTTCACGTTGCGCAGGACGTACGGCAGGGTGCGGGCGGTCGGGCCGAGGGTGACGAGCACCCGGCCGTCCGCCGTCACCGTCGCGGCGTCGGCCGCCGACGGGTGCACCTCGACGGCGAGGTCCGCGAGGGGCCCGCTCGGGTTCTGCGCGACCGCGAGCACGTCGACCTCGACGGACGTGCGGTCGATCGTCTCGGTCGCGGGGACGACGACGTCCCGGGCGACAGGGGGCAGGATCGGGGCGTCCGGGTCCGCGACCACGCTGAGGACGGCGCTGTCCGAGCCACCCCGGGTGTTGCGCGCGGTGTAGGTGATCGCCACCGCCCCCGGCTCGTCCGGCGCCGTGACGACCACGCGCCGGCCCACGACCCGCGCGGCCACGCCGGCGGGCTGCACGTCGAGGACCTCGTCCAGGTCGAGGTCGCCGCCGGAGGTGTCGACGTCGTTGGCGAGGACGCGCACCTCGACCGTCTGGCCGGGACGCACGCGGACGTCGTCGTTGCGGCTGACCACGTCGGAGGAGCCGGTGGGCCGCGGCACGATCCCGACCCGGACCGTGGCGGTCGCCCGCTGCCCGACCCAGTCCTCGACCGCGTACGTGAAGGTGTCCGTGCCGAGCTCACCGGGGAGCGCCTCGTACTCCAGCCAGCCGGGCCCGACCTCGAGGATGCGGCCCTTGCGGGGCGCGCGGGCCTCGCCGAGGAGCAGCACGCCGTCACCGTCCGGGTCGATCCCGGTGAGCGGGACCGGGATCCGCACGGTCTGCTCGGCGAAGACCCGCGCGGTGAGGTCGTGCGGCCGGGGCGGCGCCTTGGTCTGCGGGTCCGACTCGTGGACCCGGACGGTCACGGTCGCCGACGTGATGTTGAGGGCGGGGTCGCGCACCGCGAAGGTGGCGTGGACGGTCCTGGCCGTCGACGGCGCCTGGTACCGCAGCACGTCACCGGAGACGAAGAGCAGGCCCTCGCCGGGGCCGAGCGGCTCCACGAGCACGGGCTCCAGCGTCAGCGGGTCGCCGTCGGGGTCGTAGGCGTCCTCCAGCGCGGCGATCGTCACGACGCCCCCGGTCCGGACGGTCGCCTCGACGTTCGGCACGACGGGCGCCTGCTGCCCGGTCGCCGCCGGGACGGGCTGGATCACGACCTCGCCCGTGGCGGACGCCACGCCGTTCGACACGACGTACGTCGCACGGACGGGCTCGGTGAGCGTCCGCACGGACGTGATCCGCAGCAGCCGGTGCCCGAGCACGGCGACCCGCAGCCCGCTGCCCTCCGGGACCGCGACCGACTGGACCGCCAGGACGCCCCCACCGGGGTCGACGTCGTTGGCCAGGGGGTCGATGGTGACCTCCCCGCCCGGGGGGAGCAGCGCGCGGTCCAGCACCGCGGTGGGCGGCGGCACCTCCTCGGGGCGCTCGCGGACGTCGATCCGTGCCAGGCCCTCCGCCTCCTGCGGCGAGACCGCGACGACGAACCGCACGTAGTACGTCCCCGGGCCGGGCGCCGAGAAGGTGAAGGTGCCCTCGCCCAGGTCCGTCACGACGGTGGCGCCGGGCACCTCGTCGACGCCGGCGAGCCGGACCGGCTCCCGGGAGCCGCTGCGGACGCTCTCGAGCGGCCGGACGACGACGGGCTCGTCGACGTAGGTCACCGCCTGCACCGGGTCGATGACCGGGACGACCGAGCCCTGGGGGCGCACGTCCACCCACACGACGCCGTCGCTCGCGGCCTGCCCGTCGGACACCGACACCCGGACCTGGACCCGGCCGAGCGCGCTGCCGTCCGAGGTGAAGGTCAGCTCGCCGTCCTGGCGGGTGCGGACCACGCCGCCGCCGTCGGCGACGGCGCCCGTCAGGAGCATCGCGTCGCCGTCCGGGTCCACGAAGTCGGCGAGGGCGTCGTAGGTCACGGACCCGCCCTGCTCGACGACCGCGGCGCCCTCCCGGACCTGGGTGGGCGCCCCGTTCTCGCCGTCGGACCGCACGGTGAGGCGCACGGTCGCCGTCGACGGGGCGCTGGTCCCCCGGCCGTCGTCGACGGTGTAGGTGAACTCGGCGCTGCCCCGGGCGTCCGGCGCCATGACGAGCTGGAGCGCGCGGCCGCCGTGGACGGGCTCGAGCACGCCGAACCCGGGGTCCAGCGCGTCGAACTCGCGCACGGTGAGGATGCCGCAGTCCGAGGCCGCGTCGTTGTCGATGACGGGCAGGATCGTGGTGCGGCCGGGGCGGACCCCGTAGTCGTCGTCGGACGCGGCCGGCGGGGCGGAGTCCGCGCCGCACTCGGTCTGGAGGTTCTGCGTGCTCTCCCGGCTCTCGGAGTCCTGGTCGTGCTCCTCGCGCTCCTCCTCCGGCTCGATGTCCTGCCAGTTCGGCTCGCGCACCTCGGGGTCCTGCATCGGCAGCCACAGGCGGCCCCGCAGCACGTCGTTGAGGACGACGACGTCGCGGTTGACCCGGAACACCAGCTCGTCCGCCGCGGACATCCCCGCGAGGTCGACGACCTCCGCGCCCCCGTCGCCGGCCCCGTCGCACAGCTGGAGGTAGCTCCCGGTCGCCGAGGCCCAGGCGCCGTGGGCGCAGCCCGCCGCGCGCACCGGGGCGGCGGGGCGCCCCGACCCGGTCGTGGGGTGGACGCGGACCTCGCCGCCGCCCAGCGGGACCTCCAGCAGCGCCGTCGGCGTCGCGACGAGGACCACCGGGGACCGCGGTCCGGGCTGCTGGAGCACGAGGTCCGCGCCCTGCGCCGCGAGGTCCACCACCGCCGACGGCGTGTGCAGCCGGGTCCCGACGAGCGCCACCAGGTCCTCACCCACGGCGGTCACGTCGTCGGCCGGCTCGGTGGGTCCACCCGCGAGCGCGCCGGCCTCCTCCTCGACCACGGCCGCGCCGTCGGGCCCCCCGGGCACGAGGCGGTGCAGGGTGCCGTCGACCTCGGTGGCGAGCACCGTGCCGCCGCGGGCGACGACGGCGCGGCCGCCCTCCCCGAGCTCGAGGTCGGGCTCGTCGCGGTCGACGGCGAGGCCACCGACCGTCGTCGTCGTGCGGACCCACACGGAGCCCTCCACCTCCACGGCGACGGTCCCCGCGGCCATCCCGACGCGGGCGGTGAACGGCACGGGGGTGCGCGTCGTCGTCGTGACGCTCGCCGGGTCCACGACGGCCAGGGCGCCGGGCTCGGTGAGGACGACGTCGCCCGCGTCCTGCAGGACGTCCACGTCGGGGCTGCCCGCCACAAGACCGGCGTTGAGCTCCTCGACCTGCGGGTTGTACCGGCCGACCTTGAGCTGGGCCGCGTTGGTCAGCCACACCGAGCCGTCGTGCAGGTCCACCTGCGAGACGGGCGCACCGGGGTGGACGACGGCGAGCACGGCCACGACGGCGGGCAGCACGGAGGCACCGACCGTGGTCCCCCACCGTCGGCGGCGCGCCTCGCGCGTCGGTCCCGTCCCGCCCGTCCGCCTCACGGCGTCCCGACCCCCTCGGCGCCGGCGTCCCCGACGGCCCCCGCCTCGCCCGTCGCGCAAGCGGTGGCGGGTGCCGTGGAGGACCGGCCGTCCTGGCGGACGAGGGCGACCTCCACGCAGGTCGCCGCCGGTCCGGCCGGGGCCACCGGGACCGTCACCGTCGGCTCGTCCACGGGCTCGAGGGTGGGCGCCCGGCCCGGGACGACGACGCCCCAGACGTACCGGTCGCCCTCCTCCGGCTCCGGGTTCGTCCAGGTGAAGACCACGGTGCCGTCCCCGGCGGGCACGCCGGTCAGGTCGGCCGGTGCGGGCACGGCGCGGATCACGGGCACGGCGGGCGTCGCCGGCCCCGCCGGCCCCGGTCCCGCCGCGGCCTCGTCC